>CAZRQN010000012.1:0-36028 GCA_964602115.1 uncultured Rhodobacterales bacterium | reverse complement strand
CCGCCCCCTTGCTTCCCCCAAGCGGCAAAGCCGCGCGGGAGGGGTCAGTCGAAGACCTCGTCTGGCTCCACGCCCCAGAGCGCCGACTTGGGCGCCCAGGCGCGCGTTCCCTCGACCGAGACCCGGCACCAGTCGCGGGTGCAGGCCAAGAGCCGGCCGATAACGCCATATTCGGCGACAACCACCGCCGCCGCGTCGGGCTCGGGGGCGTCGCGCAACTCGGTCATGTCTCCGGTGACCAGGACCGACCGCGTGCCCGACAGCAGCGTGTAATGGACCCAGCCGCCGGCGCCGTCGGCATCCTCGACCCGCCGCCAGTGTTCGAATTCCGCCGTCACCTTCAGCGGCATGCCGGCGCGGGTGAAGACCCAGTCGATGCGGTGGCTGAGGCTCGGCCCGCGCCGGGCATAGCCCTCGTCGGTCTTGAGCGTCACGTAGCGCGGCAGGGGAAGGCTGGTTACCGGGCCCTTCCCCGCCTCCGCCGGCGCACCGGCCACGAGCGGCGTCACCGAAGTGACGGAAGCCGTCTCCTCAGCGGCAGCGGTGGCGACCGCGAGCCCTGCCACCAGAATGCCTGCCAGAATGCGAAGGACCATGTTCTTCCGCCTGTTCCGCTGCCCGGATTTCCGGGGCTTGTGAGCCGCCCCGCTTCGCCGCACTGTGCCACCCGGGCGCCACGCCGGGAAGCCCGGGAGGACCGCAACATGCCGAAACCGCGTCTGACTGTGATCGTGACGCGACGCCTCCCGCCCTCGGTCGAGACGCGAATGACCGAGCTTTTCGATGTCCGCCTGCGCGATCCCGATGTGAAGATGTCCCGGGAGGAACTGGGGGCGGCGATGCGCGAGGCCGATGTCCTGGTTCCCTGCGTCTCCGACATGATCGACGCCGGGCTTCTGGCCCAGGCCGGCGAGCGGCTGAAGCTCATCGCCAACTACGGTGCCGGGGTGGACAACATCGACATCGCCACCGCCCGCCAGCGCGGCATCCTCGTGACCAATACGCCGGGAACGGTCACGGAAGACACGGCCGACATGGTCATCGCCCTGATCCTGGCCGTCACCCGCCGGATGAGCGAAGGCCAGGCGGTGATGCAGGCCGGAAGCTGGGAAGGCTGGTCGCCGATGGCCAACCTCGGCGGGCGGCTGTCGGGACGGCGGCTCGGCATCCTCGGGATGGGCCGCATCGGCCAGGCGGTGGCGCGGCGGGCGCGGGTCTTCGGGCTGCAGGTCCACTACCACAACCGCCGCCGCCTGCACCCGGATACCGAGGCGGAGCTGGACGCCACCTGGTGGGAAAGCCTCGACCAGATGCTGGCGCGGATGGACATCGTCAGCGTCAACTGCCCGCATACGCCGGCGACCTTCCACCTTCTGAACGCCCGGCGGCTCAAGCTGATGAAGCCCACGGCGGTGGTGGTGAACACCTCGCGTGGCGAGGTGATCGACGAGAACGCGCTGACCCGCGCGCTGCGTTCCGGCGAACTGGCCGGCGCCGGGCTCGACGTCTTCGAGCGCGGGCCCGACATCAATCCCCGCCTGCGCGCCCTGCCCAACGCTGTCCTTCTGCCGCATATGGGATCGGCCACGCTGGAGGGCCGGGTGGAGATGGGCGAGAAGGTGATCCTCAACATCAAGACCTTCGCCGACGGGCACCGCCCGCCGGATCTGGTCGTGCCGGGGATGCTGTAGGCTCCTGGGGTGCCTATTTCTTCATCTTCGACAGCTTGGCTTCCAGGTCCTTCACCCGTGCCTTGAGGTCGGCGATTTCCTTTTCCATCGCCTTGTCGGGCTCGCCGATCAATTTCTCGAGGCGCTCAAGGGCCTTGTAGATATCGGCATCGGTGCTGACCATCATCCTGGCGTTCGCCGCCACGGCGCCTTCGAGTAAATCGATACGCCGACCCAGATCGTCGCTCATGCCCTCTCCCCAACCCACGAGGCCCTTGGCTCCGGAAGATAGAACGCTCCCGGACGAGCGACAATGAGGATGGAGCCCCGGCCCGCTGCGGGATTGAAGCACCGTCAGCCCTCTTCCCCGCCATCACGTCTCACGCCAGCCGGGCCAGAAGCGCTGTGGCCGCCGCACGTTCCTGCGGGGCGAGCTTGGCGGCGATCAGGGTCTCGAGCGCTCCGGCATAGACCGGCCACATCGCCCGGCGCAGGTCGCGCCCCGCCGGCGTCAGGGTGACGACGACACCGCGCCCGTCGCCTTCTGCCGGGGCGAAAGTCAGAAGCCCGGCCTCGCCCAGCCGCTTGAGCAGCCGCGAGGTGCCATATTGCGGCAGGAGGAGCCGCTCCTCGATCGCCATCGGCCGCAATCCCTCCGGCCCGGCCTTCTCCAGCTCCCAGAGCACGTCGTACCAGTCGAGCGGCGGAAAGCCTTCCGCCTTCAGCCGCACCTCGATGCCCGCCAGCACTGCGGCCGAGGCGCGCATCAGGCGCAGCCACAGGGCGACGGTCGAATCCTCGGGGGTCACGGACATGTGACGCTTCTCGCAGATAAATGCAGATGCATCAATCTTGCTGTCTTCCGGCAATGGATGTAGATGCATCTGCATGTAAATTCGGAGCCCGCCATGCTGAGCCGCATCCCCGACCGCCAGACCGCCACTCCGGCCGTCGAAATCCCGCCTCTCACCCTGATCTCGCATCCGCTCTGCCCCTATGTGCAGCGCGCCGCCATCGCACTGCACGAGCAGGGCCTGCCCTTCACCCGCCGCATGGTCGATCTCTCGGCCAAGCCCGACTGGTTCCTGGCGCTCTCGCCGCTGGGCAAGACGCCGGTGCTGGTGGTGGGCAGCGCGCCCGTCTTCGAAAGTGCGGTGATCCTGGAATTTCTGGAGGAAGTCGGCCCGTCGCCGCTTCACCCCGCCGAGCCGCTGGCCAGGGCGCGCCACCGTGGCTGGGTCGAACTCGCCTCGGCGACGCTCGACGCCA
This sequence comes from uncultured Rhodobacterales bacterium, assembly GCA_964602115.1. Classification (GTDB taxonomy): domain Bacteria; phylum Pseudomonadota; class Alphaproteobacteria; order Rhodobacterales; family Rhodobacteraceae; genus JANOGU01. The sequence goes on along the minus strand of CAZRQN010000012.1, from coordinate 33,089 downwards.
TCGGCCGGCTCTACAACGCCCCCGATGACGCCGCCTTTGCCCAGCGCAGCGCCGAGCTGCGCGCCCGGTTCCAGGGTATCGAGGCCGGGCTGGGCGCCGGCCCCTATTTCGCCGACAGCCGGTTTTCGCTCGTCGATGCCGCCTTCGCTCCGGTTTTCCGCTATTTCGATGCCTTCGACCGGGCTGGCGGCTTCGGCATTCTCGATGGACTGCCGCGCGTTGCCGCCTGGCGCGCGGCCCTCGCGGCCCGCCCTTCGGTCATCGCGGCGGCGGCCAGGGACTATCCCGAAAGGCTGCTGGCCTTTCTGCGGGCCCGAAAGGGTCCGATGGCAACCCATATGGCCGCCGTGGCTTGACCCCTGCCCGCGCCAGGTTCATCCCGGAGTCGCTGGCGGCAGGTGACTCCGGATGATCCCTTCGCTCACCCTCAACGACGGCCGGTCCATCCCGCAGCTCGGTTTCGGCCTCTGGCAGGTGGCAGACGCCGCCGGCATCACCGAACAGGCGCTGGCCATGGGTTACCGCCTGATCGACGGCGCGGCGGCCTATGGCAACGAGGCCGGGCTGGGACAGGGGCTGCGCGCTTCCGGCCTGCCGCGCGACCAGGTCTTCGTCACCACCAAGGTCTGGAACGACCGGCAGGGCCGGGCGGAGGCGCGGACGGCGGTGGGCGAAAGCCTCGACCGCATGGGCCTCGACCGGCTGGATCTGGTGCTGATCCATTGGCCGGCACCCTGGCGGGGGCTCTATCTCGAAACCTGGCAGACGCTCATCGACCTGCGGGCGGAAGGGGTGGTTTCGTCCATCGGCGTGTCGAACTTCGATGCCGCGCAGATCGACCGGCTGACCGCCGAAACCGGCGTCACTCCGGCGCTGAACCAGGTCGAGCTGCATCCCCGGTTCGCCCAGGCTGCCTTGCGCGCCGCCCATGCGGCGCGTGGCGTGGTCACGCAAAGCTGGACGCCTCTGGGTCGGGGCCGGGCCTTCGACGCCATGCCGGTGCTTGCGGCGGCCGCACGGACCGGGCGGACCCCGGCGCAGGTGGTGTTGCGCTGGCATGTCGAGCTTGGCCTTTCGGCCATCCCGCGTTCCAGCCGTCGCGCCGGACTGGCCGAAAACCTCGCGGTGCTGGACTTCAGCCTGACGCAGGAGGAAGTGGCCGCGATCTCCGGACTGGACTGCGGCGAACGCTGCGGACCTGACCCGGCCCGCTTCGGCTAAGCCCCCGGCGCATGCCCCGCCAAACATTCCCAATTCCCTACCCAATCCTTAATCGAATCGCGCAACCGCATGGAATCAAACGGATAAAAAATGTCCCACCGTGCGACGCATGTCGCGTCAGCCGGCAGGGACCTGATCAAGCTCCAGCGCGGCCGCTTCCGCATAGCCCGGTGCACCCCGCGCGGCCCGCCACAGGCAGTGCAGGGCCAGCCTCCAGTGCAGGACGGCGGCGAGCGCGCGGTAGCGGTCCACCGTCGCACGGTCCGGATAGGCGTCGAGAAAGCGGGCCGTCTCCTCGACCGTCAGCGGCTGGCCGCGATAGAGGTGCTGCATCGCCGGGGAAAGGAAGGCCGCCAGATCCTCGGCGGGATCGCCCAGCGCCGGACACTGCCAGTCGATCCAGCGCAGCCCTTCCCGGCCGACGATCAGGTTTCCCGCCACCGCATCGCCATGGATCAGTCGCAGCCGCACGGGCGGAGGCACGCCGGGATCCTGTGGTCGCGGCGGGGCCGAGGGGCCGAGCGTGGCGGCGATCCTCGCCCCATGGGCGGCGATCTCGGCGCTTCCGCAGGGCGCGCGGCGAAACGGAAGGCCGGGATCGCTGGCGTGGAGCGCATGAAGGGCAAGCGCGGCGCGGGCCGCGTCATGGCTCCAGGAGCGGCCCGGAACGCGCGGATAGACAACCCAACCCGCACCCGCCGCCACCAGCGTCGGCGCGAGGCCCCGGGGGCCGAGATGGCGCAGCGCAAGCGCCTCGTCCCGGGCATTGTTGGGGAAGAGAAGGCTGGCGCCGTCATCGGAATAGATCTTCGCCATCACCGTGCCGACCCGCCAAAGGCGATTGACCCGGCCGCCGCGCTCCGCCTGCCAGGGCAGGCCGGAAAGCGCCGGGCAGGCCGCGATCACGGAGGTTCGTACAACTTCGGGCGGGTCGAAGGCCGTCATGCGCCGACCTTAATCGGACTGATCGAGCGGCCGCAACGGGCCCTCCGCCGCCAGCCCTGCGCCGTATCAGGACTGGCCTGGCGGGCGACGCAGGGAGAGCACGTCACCCGCAGGCAGGGCGATACCGCCCTTCAGCACGAAGACCAGCCCATCCTCGCCGCGCCGGACCTCCTCCACCGGGGCGAAGACCGGCGCGGCGGAAGTGCCGACCGTTTGGCCCTGGGAGATGCTTTCGACCGCGAAACTGTACTTGCCGGCCGGCAGCGGCGCACCGCTGGTGCCGCGCCCGTACCAGGTCCAGCTCTCGGTGGCGGGCGGCAGATCCTCGCGCGAAACCACCGCGCCACCGGCATCCCGCACCACAAGGACCGAGCGTTCCGCCGCCGGATCGACCGTCGGGCGGAGGTTCAGGGGCGTGACGCCGTCATAAGCCGCCGGCGCCGTGCTCAATGCTTCCTGGCCGACCGCGCCGGCCATCTCGATCAGGCCGGCGGAATCCATCCCCGACAGGACACGTTCGAGAAGCGCGTTGGTGCGCGTCTGCTGCTCGACCCCCGAGAAGGTTGCGAGCTGAACCGCATAATCGGCCGAGTCGATCGGGTTCAGGGGGTCCTGGTTCTGCATCTGCACGGTCAGCATGCGCAGGAAGGTCTGGTAGTCGGACAGGGATGCCCGGGGCCGGGCCGATGCGGCCGCTGTCCGGGAAAGCGCCGCTGCTGCGACATCGTCGATCATTGCCGCCTCCTAGAGCCGCAGGTCGAGCTGGCCGAGCGATGCCGGCTGCCGCGACCGCCAGATCGGCGGGGCCGCGCCGTCCTCCGCCCCGGGGCCGTTCCCGGCGGCCTGCTCTCCCGGATCGGCCTCTCCCCGGAACGCCGAGGTGCCTCCCTGTCCGAATTCGAGCGACGCCTGCGAGAACCCGGCATCGGCGAATTCCGAGGCGAGGGCGGCACCGTTCCTGCGCAGGAGATCGAGGGTTTCCGGCCGGTCGGCCAGGATCACAACGCTCAGCGCGTCGCCCTCGCAGTTGACGCGCATGCGTACGCGGCCGAGCTCGGCGGGTGAGAGATCAATGGCGATCTCACCCGAGCCCGGATCGGATGCGATGGCCACCGCCATCGGCGCCAGGGCGGCGACCGCCACCGGCGCGGCCGGCGCAGGCAACTGCGGCGCATGAATGTCCAGCAAGGGCTGCTGCCCGTGCGAAACGGGGAATTGCGACACGCCAACGACCTCGGCGGCGTCCGGAGGTGGCGCGACAAGGGTGCTGACGGCAGGTTCCGGGCGCGGAATGCGGTGTTCGCCCGTTCCGTGCGGGAGCGCCGCGGGGCGGAAGGCCACAGGTTCCGGCGCCGGTGGCGTGGCTGGGCCGGATGGATGAACCTCCGTCCGGGAACCGCGCGGCGCCGGATTTTCTCGCGAAAGACCGGACGGGGGAGCGGGAGGCGCCGGATCGGCCCTCGGGGATCTCGGCGGAAGCGGCCTGTGCAGCGGGCCCGGCGGGTCCCGCTCGCTGCCCCGGAGTTCGTCCGTATGGGCCTTGCCTTCTTGTGGCGCGGCCGTCGGCTGGGGCGACGGCGCAGGCTCGACAGGACCGGATGCCGCCTGCGGCGGTGCAACGGGCGCAGGTGCATTCCCGGTCCGTGCGAAACGCTGCCAAGGAACCTCGGGAGCGCCGTCAGGCGCCGCGTCCTGCGTTGTGACATCGGGAGGAGGGAGTGCCTCCACCGCAGGCTCGGTGGCGAGAGCGAGACCCTCTGCGGCCGGCACCTCGGCGCTCCTCTCCTGACTGCCTCCCTCCCTTACAGGCCCCGCCGAGAATGGGCGGACCGGAAGCGCCAGCATCTGCGGCAAGAGGACGCCGTGCGCGGCGCGGTCGCCGTCCTCCGCCACCGGCAGGACCGCCGCAGCCTGGCGTGCGGATCCGGCCTCGGCCGGCAGAGCCGGCACCGGCTCAGCCGCCGTTGTTGGCGGCGGTGCGGCTGGCGTCAGGTCGAGCGGTGGCAGTCCGTCCACCCGCAGAGGGGAAAGGTCCGCCTCGGGAAAGGCCGGGATGACCATCGCGAAGGCGCCCGCGCCGGACAGGTCTCCGGCTGGCGGGCCTGAAGTCTGGCCGTCGGCCTCCGGGGAGCCGCCTTCATCCTCAGGCGCCTCGACGGCGGAGAGGAAGGCGGACGCTTCGGCCTCGTCCGGGCCCTCGCCCGTCAAGGCCATTGCGGAAGAGAGCGTTCTCGGCGGCGGCGCGGCAGCCAGCATCGCGGCGGGGGAGGGGAACATCTTGGCCTCGCGACTTCTGTCGTCGGCGCAACTTCCCTCCGCCACCTTACCTGATCTTTACTACCCCGGCGCAGGATACGGAAAATTAGAACTGGAGGCGACCAATGCGCGTTGAAACGAGCCAGGGTCCGGTTTCCGCCGTTCCGACTGCCCCGGGCCAAGATGTCCTGCGCGAGAAGGCCGAGGAGCTTGAGACGCTCTTCCTGTCGGAGATGCTGTCGCATGCGGGACTGGACAGCAGCGACGAGAGTTTTTCCGGCGGGATCGGCGAGGAACAGTTCTCGTCCTTCCTGCGCGAGGCACAGGCGCGGGAGATGGTGAAGGCCGGTGGGATCGGGCTGGCAGAAGCGCTGTTCCGCGCCATGGCCGGGGCGCAGCATGGCTGACATCCCTGCCGCCCGCGCACTCGCCGACCTGCTTGACGACATCCACGCCGCCGCCTGCTCGGGCAACCTGGCCGCCCTTCCCGCCCTTGCCGACCGGCTGGACCGGGCACTGGCGGCGAAGGCTCCGGTGCTCGGGCCGGAAGCTGCGCGCGACCTGCGCCGGAAGGCCATGCGGAACGAGGCCTGCCTCAGGGCGGCGGCGCGGGGACTTCAGGCCGCCCGCCTGCGCCTGACGGAGATCTCCCGCGCGGTCGGCGGCGGCAACATTTATGGAGGCGACGGGCGGGCGCGGCCCCTCAGCGCCCCTTCGGCGCGGCTGACGACGCGGCTGTGAGTCAAATCCGCAGTATTCGCCCCCGCCCTGCCACCGCCGCTTAGCGAAGCATTAGCGGATTGGACCGATCACCGGACATGCGTCCCTGAAGGGATGGCGCGCTGCGGTCCGGAACGGGCCCACGCACAGGCAAGAACGCCGCTTCCGGCCGCTCGTGGCGGCGTATCCCCGCATCGAAAGTGCGGGCCAACCAAGGATGCAGACATGTCTTCGATTCTGACCAATACCTCGGCCATGGTGGCGCTTCAGACGCTGAAGGGCATCAACCGCGGCCTCAACATGGCCCAGCAGGAGATCTCGACCGGCAAGTCGGTCGCCACCGCCCGGGACAACGCCGCCGTCTGGGCCATTTCCAAGGTGATGGAATCCGACGTCAAGAGCTTCAAGGGGATCTCGGACAGCCTGTCGCTCGGCTCCTCCACGATCGCTGTGGCGCGGGAGGCCTCCGAAACGATCACTGACCTTCTGACCGAGATCAAGGGCAAGGTCGTGGCGGCGCAGGAAGAGAACGTCGATCGGGAAAAGATCCAGACCGACATCTCGGCGCTGCGCAGCCAGATCTCCAGCGTCGTCGGCGCGGCGCAGTTCAACGGCCTGAACCTCGTCTCGGGCGCCGAAGACGTGAACATCCTTTCCTCGCTTGACCGGGGAACGGGCGGGTCGGTCACCGCCTCGAACATCACCGTCTCGCGCCAGGACATGACCACCGGCGCGGGAACCTATGGCACCGGCACGTCGCTTGCGGCCAATGCCACGGTGCTGAACAGCGCCACGGCCGTGGCCTCGGCCGGGAAAACGGCAGAAGTCACCTTCGCCGCGACCTGGGCCTCGGGCGACACGGCACAGGTGACAGTGGCCGGCGTGGCGCTGAACTACACCGCCGCCGGGTCAAGCGTTACCGATATCGCCACCTACTTCTCGGGCGCGATCAACGCGCTGGGTCTGGACGGCGTCACCGCCGCCAACAGCTCCGGCGTGCTCACCATCACCTCGACCCGTGGCTTCGAAGGGCTGGCCATCACCCAGACCTCCACCACCGCCGGCGACGGCACCTCCGACATCACCGCCGTCAACGGTGCCGCGCCGTCGGGCTCGAACAGCGCCACCGCCTCGACCATCAGCCAGCGGGCGGAGCAGCTGAGCTTCTCCACCTCGGCCCAGGTCAACTCCGGCGACGGTTATCGGGTGACGGTGGGCACCTCCTCCTACACTTATGTCGCCGGGGCGGGCGAAACGATGGAGGATGTGGCGCGGGGCCTGAAGATCGCGGTGGACTCGGGCGGTCCGGCCGGGATCAGCACCCGCGTGACGCAGGATTCCACCACCGGCGCCTGGCTGCTGAACGTGGACAACGACGGCACCGGCGGGGCGAGCCTGTCGTTCTCGGCCACCGGCAATGCCGGCGGAACGGCTTCGGGCGGCCTCTTCGGGCTCGACTCGATCGACGTGCGCACCAATGCCGGCGCCGATGCGGCGCTGGAGAACATGGAGACGATGATCGACCGCGCGATCGACGCCTCGGCCGCCTTCGGCTCGGCGCAGAAACGGATCGACATCCAGAACGACTTCGTCGGCAAGCTGACCGACGCGATGAAGGCCGGCATCGGCTCGCTGGTGGATGCCGACATGGAGGAGGCTTCCGCCCGCCTCCAGGCGCTGCAGGTCCAGCAGCAGCTTGCCACCCAGGCGCTGTCGATCGCCAACCAGCAGCCGCAGAGCATCCTCTCGCTGTTCCGCTGACGTGACTGCCGCGCCCGGGGCCCACCGGCTCCGGGCGCGGTCCACCCCCGGACAGCAAGAGGATCGTCATGACCGCCCTCGCCCAGGCGCAAAGCGCCTACGCCCGCCCCGACGCCCCGGCCCGCAGCCCGCGCGCGCTGGAATACGACCTTTTCGCCCGCGTCACCCGCCAGCTTTCGGCCGCCTGGACCGGGCGCGACCGCAACCGCAGCGGCCTGATCCGGGCGCTCCACGACAATCTGGCGCTGTGGCGCACGCTGGCGGTCGATGTCGCCGACAATGCGAATGCGCTGCCGGCAGAACTGCGCGCCAAACTGTTCTACCTTTACGAGTTTTCGTCCGCCCACAGCCGGAAGGTGCTGTCCGGCGGCGCCGATGCCTCGGTGCTGGTCGAGATCAATACCGCCGTGATGCGCGGCCTGCGCGGCGAGGCGGCGCGATGAGCGGACTGGTCCTGAAACTCGGGCCGCATGAGCGCGTGCTCATCAACGGTGCGGTGATCGAGAACGGCGACCGCCGCTCGCGCCTGTCGATCATGACCCCCGGCGCGAATATCCTGCGGCTTCGCGACGCGATCCGGCCAGGCGAGGCCAATACTCCCGTCCGACGTGTCTGCTACATCGCCCAGCTCGTCCTGTCCGGCGATGCCGATCCGGCGGAGGCGCGGCCCCAGCTGTTGCGCGGGATCGAGCAGCTCGGCCAGGTTTTCACCGACCCTGACAGCCGGATCCTGCTGGCCGCCGCGACCGACGCCGTCGCGTCCGGCCAGGCCTATCCGGCCATGCGGGCGCTCCGCGCGCTTCTGCCCCGCGAGGAGCGGCTTCTTGCCGCGCATCCGGCATGAGCTACCAGCCGATCATCCCTTTCGGCGGCATGGTCGGCTGGAATTTCCTGCAGCGCACCCTCGACAGCCAGCGCGCCGCTTTCGACCGCAGCCTGCAGCAGGCGCGGGACGAGGCCTATTTCCGCGAAAGGATCGGCGGCATCGACAGCGCGGCGGAACTCGTCGATGACCGGCGGCTTCTCAAGGTGGCGCTGGAGGCCTATGGCCTCGGTTCCGACCTGCCGAACAGGGCATTCATCCGCAAGGTCCTGGCGGATGGCACGCTGACGGAGGGCGCACTGTCCAACAGGCTTGCCGACAAGCGCTATCGCGAGTTTTCCGCCGCTTTCGGCTTCGGCGACTTCTCGGTGCCGCGCAACAAGCTTTCGGACTTTCCGGACAAGATCCTGAAGCTCTGGCGCGAGCGCGGGTTCGAGGCGGCGGTCGGCAGCCAGAACAACGACCTGCGGCTTGCGCTGAACCTGCGCCGCGACCTCTCCTCGATTGCGTCGGGCAGGCTCTCGCCGGATGGCAAGTGGTTTGCGGTTCTGGGAAACACCCCGCTGCGGCAAGTTTTCGAGCGGGCGTTCGGCCTTCCTTCGTCGTTCGGCGCAATCGACCTCGACAGCCAGCTCGACATGCTGCGACAGAGGACTGCGGCGGTGTTCGGCAATGGCGAGATCGCCCAGTTCGCCGATCCCGAACAGCGCGAGGCGCTGATCCGCCGGTTCCTGGCACGCAGCGAGGCCGGCGCGACCCTTGCGGGAACATCCGGCGGCGCCGTTGCCCTTCAGCTTCTGCAATCGGCGCCCGGGCTGTTCCGGCGGGCCTGACCGGGCATCGTCACTCCGCGTCCAGGCAGGCACGCAGGCGCGCGAAACTTTCGGCCACGCCCGGGCTCGGTTCGGCGAGGAAGGCGTCAAGCGCGGGAAACAGCCGGATCGCCGCATCCACTGCCGGATCACTCCCCCTGGCGTAGAGCCCGGCCTGCACCATCATCTCGGCCCGGTCCCAGGCGCCGAGATGCCGCCGGGCCGCCGAGATCATCGCATTCTCCGCAGCGTCCGCCGCGCCCGGCAGACTGCGCGAGACCGAGCGCAGCAGGTCGATGGCCGGAAAGCGGCCGCGTTCGGCGATCCGCCGGTCCATCACCACATGGCCATCGAGAACGCCGCGCAGGATGTCGGCGACCGGTTCCTCCATATCCGAACCGGCGACCAGAACCGAGAAGACCGCCGTAATGTCGCCTCCGCCCTGCGGACCGGGACCGGCACGCTCCGCCAGCGACATGATCGCATGGGCGGTTGAGGGCGGGTAGCCGCGCAGGTTGCCCGTTTCCCCTGCGGCGGCCGCAACCTCGCGATGCGCCTCCGCGAAACGCGTGACGCTGTCGGCGAGAAGGAGGACATGCAACCCCTCGTCGCGGAAGTGTTCGGCCACCGCCATCGCCGCCCAGGCGCAGCGGCGCCGCACCGTGGGAGGCTGGTCGGAGGTTGCGGCGACGATCACCGCGCGGGGAGGGGCGGCGCCGGACAGGACCCTTGCCGCGAACTCGCCAACCTCGCGGCCCCGCTCGCCGATCAGCGCGATGACGACGACATCGGCGGAAACCCCATGGGTGAAGGTCGTCAACAGCGAGGACTTGCCCACCCCTGACCCAGCGAAGAGACCGATGCGCTGTCCCTGCACCAGCGGAAGCAGCGTGTCGAAGACCGCCATCCCGGTCGCGAGGCGCGCGCCGAGCGGCTTGCGCAGCGCGGCGGGAGGAGGGGCGGCGCGCAACGCGCGCGGCTCAACGCCGCAGGGAAGCGGCCGCCCGTCCAGCGGCCGCCCGAAGGGATCGACCAGTCGGCCCAGCCAGCCGTCGCAAGGTGAAATCCCCGCCGGCCCGCGCAGCTCCACCGCCTGGTTGAGCGCCACGCCTTCAAGTGGGCCATCGGGAAGGACGACCGCCACCCCATCGCCCAGGGCCACGATTTCCGCAGCAAGCAGGCCATCGCGGGCGGATATCTCCACCCTGTCACCCAGCGCGGCACTGACTGGCAGGCCGGCAATGGTGGCCCGCCCCGGCCCGACAGCGGCGACCCTGCCCACCGGTGCCGAAGGCAGGACCCCGGACAGTTCGGCGAGAAGACTGTCAAAAACACCGGACATCTTTTCCCCGCTGGATTTCGGAATTTTCCGGTTCTTTACCGAATCGCCCTTAAGCCCGGGTGAAGCCAGAAGGCGACCCTGGGAGAATCCCGATGTTCGAAACACTGGACATTCAGCGCATCGCGCGCGACCTGGCGTCCCATTCGGCCGGCCGGATGAGCCTCGTTGCCGCCAATGTGGCGAATGCCGACACGCCGGGCTTTCGGGCCAAGGATTTGCCGTCCTTCGCCGAAGTCTTCGCGGCAGACGGGGCGATGCGCGGCTCGCGTCCCGGGCACATGGGATCCGGCACCTCGCCGGGTGCGGAAGCCGTGGATGTGCCAAGCGCTGGCCATCAATCCCCGAACGGAAATTCGGTATCCCTCGAAGCGGAGATGATCCGCGCCGCATCGATCCGGCAGGACCATGACATGGCCCTTGCGGTGCAGCGCTCGGTCACCGCGATCCTGCGCACCGCGCTCGGCAGGGGCGCCTAGCCATGGCCGACCTGATTGCCGCCCTGGCCATTTCTGCCTCCGGGATGGAGGCCCAGGCCACGCGCCTGCGGCATGTGTCCGAAAACATTTCCAATGCCGACACGCCGGGATACCGCCGCAAGGCCATCGCCTTCGAGGCCGGGGATGCCGAGGGCACGGTTCGCGCCGGCGCTGTTCACCTCGACCGGAGCGCGCTTCCGATGGTCTATGACCCTGGCCATCCGCTGGCGGATACGACGGGTCACTATGCCGGATCGAATGTCGATCTGGTGATGGAAATCGCCGACGCGCGGGAGGCCCAGCGCAGTTACGAAGCCAATCTCCGCACCTTTGATCAGGCGCGGCAGATGGTGCAGGGCCTGTTCGATCTCCTGCGCCGATAGGAAGGATGATCCGGAATGGACATCAGAACCGCCCTTGCCACCCAGACCTATGCCAAGGCGCGAAGCGCTGCGGCGCCCGCAGCGGAACAGCCGGCGGGCGGGGTGGAAGGCTTCGCGCGCCTGGCGGGAAAACTCGCCGAGACGCTTGAAAAGGGCGAAGCCACGGCCCGCGCCGCCATGACCGGCGGCGCGGATCCGCATGCCCTGGTCGAGGCGCTGGCGGCTTCGCAGACCGCGATCGAGACGGCGGTCACCGTGCGCGATCGCGTGGTCGAGGCCTATCAGGAAATCCTGCGGATGCCGGTGTGAACATGAGCGAAGGCATGATCCAGGACGCGCTGCGCGAGGCCCTGTGGGCGGCCGCGCAGATGTCCGCCCCGCTTCTTGCGGTGGCCCTCATCGTGGGCTTGAGCATCGGGCTCCTGCAGGCGCTGACCTCGGTTCAGGAAATGACCCTGACCTTCGTGCCGAAGGTCGCCGCGATGATGGCTGTCTTCTGGGTCTCGATGGACTTCATGACCCGGGCGCTGGTCACCTTCTTTCATGACCGGGTCCTGCCGGCCATCGCGGGAGGATAGCGATGGACCTCGCCGGCTATGTCATCCTGTCCCGTCAGTCCGGCCTCCTGCGCGAGATGGATGTGGTGGCGCACAACATCGCCAATGCTTCGACCACAGGCTTTCGCCGTGAAGGCGTGGTCTTTGCCGAGCATGTCGCCGCGATGGACGACGGCGCCTCGGTCTCCATGGCCCATGCCACGGCGCGCAGCATTGATCTCATGCAGGCCGAGGTGATCCCGACCGGGGGCAGGTTCGACCTCGCGATCCAGGGGGAAGGGTTCTTCCTCGTCCAGACCCCCGCCGGCGAGAGGCTGACCCGTGCCGGCGCCTTCGCCCCCGATGCGGAGGGGAATCTGGTGAACGCCGATGGACACCGGCTTCTCGATCTCGGCGGAGCGCCGGTTTCCGTCCCTGCCGGGGGGAGGACCGTCGCCGTGGCGCAGGACGGGACTTTGTCGGTGGATGGTCGCGCCGTCGCCCGCATTGGCCTGTGGATGCCCAGCGATCCGCTGTCGCTTCGTCATGAGGCGGGAACGCTTTTCTCCGCCGCCGCGACTGAGCCGGCCGAGGATGGGGTGATCCTGCAGGGAAGCCTCGAAGGATCGAATGTGAACCCGGTTTCGGAAATCGCCCGGATGATCATGGTCCAGCGCGCCTATGAAATGGGACAGGGCTTCCTGGACCGTGAGGATTCCCGCAGCCGGGCGGTGATCCAGACCCTGGGGAGGTGACGGATGCGGGCGCTCTTTATCGCGGCCACGGGGATGAGCGCGCAGGCCACGCGCGTCGATGTGGTCTCCAACAACCTCGCCAACATGTCCACCACGGGCTACAACGCCCGCCGCGCCGACTTTGCCGACCTGCACTACCAGCAGATCGCCCGGCCTGGATCCGTCACGGCCCAGGATGGCACGATGCTGCCCACCGGGATCCAGATCGGCCTCGGGGTGCGCCCCTCGTCCGTCTCGGTGGTACTCGCGCAGGGCACCCTGGCCCAGACCGGCGGCGATCTGGACGTGGCTATCGAGGGGCGCGGCTATATCGAGGTGACGCTGCCGGCCGGCGGCGCGGCCTTCACAAGGGATGGCGCGCTGAAACGCAGCGCCGAGGGGCAGATCGTCACCGCCGACGGCTTTCCCGTGGCGCCGGGCATCACCATTCCCTCCGACGCCCGCAGCCTGTCGATCAATGCGGAAGGCGAAGTCTGGGCCTATTTCGCCGACCGCGTGGACCCGGAGCTTCTCGGCCAGATCACCCTGACCGGATTTTCCAACGAAAAGGGGCTGGAGGCCATCGGCTCCAACCTGTTCGTCGAGAGCCCTGCCTCCGGCCCGGCGCTCCCGGGAACGCCCGGCATCGACGGGCTCGGCACCCTGCGTCAGGGTTACCTGGAGGAAAGCAGCGTCGATCCGGTGCGCGAGGTGACCGAGCTGATCAAGGCCCAGCGCGGTTATGAACTCAATGCCAAGGTCATCACCGCCGCCGACCAGATGCTGTCGGCAACCACTCAGGTGCGCTGATGCGTTGGCTGTTCTTCCTTCTCATGCCCTTCCCCGCCAGTGCCGACGCGCTGATCGCCACGCAGGTCATCCCGGCCCGGTCGGTGGTCGGCCCGTCCCAGGTCACGGTGGTTTCCGCCCTGATCGACGGGGCGCTGTCGCTGCCGGAGGAGGCGGTCGGCCAGCAGGCGCGCATCACCATCTACCCCGGCCGCCCGCTGCACGCCGCCGATCTGGGCGCCCCGACACTGGTCGCCCGCAATGAGGCCGTGGTCCTGCGCTTCGCAGTCGGCGGGTTGTCGATCGTTGCCGAAGGCCGCGCGCTGGACAGCGGCGCCGAGGGCGAGAGCGTGCGCGCCCTGAACCTTGCCTCGCGCAACATCGTCTCCGGCCGCGTGGCTGCGGACGGATCCCTTCTCGTCAATCCCTGAGGAATACCCGTGACCCGAAACCTCCTGTGCATCGCCCTACTTCTGATCGCCGGCTGCGCGCGCCTGGAGCAGGTCGGGCGCGCGCCGGCCTTCTCGCCGCTCGAGGGCAGCACCCAGCATCATGCCATGTATGCCGCCCCCTTTCCGGAGGACGCGCCGGGAAACCTGCCGGGCGAGGCCTCCTCGCTGTGGACGGCCTCCACCAGCTCGCTCCTCGGCGATCGTCGCGCGGCGCAGCGGGGCGATATCCTGACCGTGGTGATCGAGATCGACGACAGCGCGCAGATCTCCAATACCACCCAACGCAGCCGCGACAGCAGCCAGGAGATGGGTATCCCGTCGCTGTTCGGCATTCCCGAACGCATCGACGAGAACCTGCCGGAAGGCGCCTCCCTGGCGGAGGCGGTGGGTACATCGGCAGCCTCCACCTACAAGGGTGACGGCTCGGTCGCCAGATCCGAGCGGCTGACGCTGCGCATCGCGGCAACCATTGTGGAGCTTCTGCCCAACGGCGTGCTGCGCATCGAGGGAAGCCAGGAGGTCCGGGTGAACAACGAGCTGCGCGAACTGACGGTCACCGGCTATGTCCGGCCCGACGACATCTCGCGCCAGAACGAGATCACCTATGACCGGATCGCCGGCGCGCGCATTTCCTACGGCGGACGGGGGCAGGTCAGCGACGTGCAGCAGCCGCGCTGGGGCGACCAGGTGATGGACACGGTCTTGCCGTTCTGAGGAGAGACGGATGCTGGGAAAGCTTCTGCCCTTGCTGATGGGTCTCGCCGGTCTCGGCGCCGGGGTCGGCGCAGGTCTGGCGCTGCGGCCCGTCCCGGAGGCCATGCCGGCGCAAGACACCGGCAACGGGGAAGCCGAGGCCGCCGGCCATGGCACCGAGCCCGAGTCCGTCAGCCACGCTGCCGGCGACGGCGCGCTTCCGGACGCGGGAGAACATGCGGGCGAAACGGCGGATCATGCCGATGCGACAGCCGGGGAGGCAGCTCCTGAAGAAGGCCACGCCGATGGCGGGGCCTCGCGACTTCCGGAATATGTGAAGCTGAACAACCAGTTCATCGTGCCGGTCGTCGAGGAGGGCCGTGTCCGCGCCACGGTGATCATGGCCCTGAGCCTTGAAGTATCGGCCGGCACCACCGAGGAGGTCTATGCGCGCGAGCCGCGGTTGCGCGACGCCTTCCTGCAGGTTCTTTTCGATCATGCCAATGCCGGCGGGTTCCGGGGCACCTTCACCGACGGGGCGAATCTCGTCTTCCTGCGCTCCGCGCTCAAGGAGGCGGCGCGCAAGGTGATGGGCGAGTCCGTGTCCGACGTGCTGATTTCCGATCTTGCGCGCCAGGATTCCTGATCCGGCCCCGACATCCGGCCCCGACGCCGTTCCCGTGGCAGCTATGGCACTCGCGGCCCCCGCAAAGGGGGCAGCGCGGCCAGCATCCGGTCGATGACCCGGGACCGGCCGAAGGCCCGCGCCGCCCGGCCTTTCAGGGCCGCAACGGTGGCCTCCTCCTCGGCCAGCTGCGCCGCGAGTGCATTGCGTCGCTGATCGACCCAGGCGGCGTAGAGATCGGCATTGCGCCGGGCCAGCGCCGGATCAAGCTCCGGGGCCGGCGGTCCGGGCACCAGACCGGCCAGCAAGGCCTCGGTCCGCGCCCTGCTGGCCACGGCGGCCGAAAGGCGCGCGAGTTCGGCGTCCTTGAGAAGGCCGGCAACCGCCGAAAGACGGGCCAGGTCCCGGCTCAGGGTCATCGGGCGGCAAGCCCCCGGGCACGCTTGCGCATTGCCTCGGCAAAGCGGATTGCCGCAGCAACGGCGCGATAGTGGTCAGGCCGTACCTCATCGCCGATTTCCAGCGACGCGTGGAGCGCCCGCGCCGTCGGCGGGTCGCGGTGAAGCGGAACGCCGGCCGCCGCTGCTGCCGCCCGGATGCGCGCCGCAACTTCGTCAACTCCCTTGGCCAGGCATACCGGCGCGCGTTTCGTCGCCTTGTCCCAACGCAAGGCAACCGCGAAATGCGTCGGGTTGACGATCACCACATCGGCGCGCGGAACATCAGCCAGCATGCGGTTGGTGGCGATCTCCCTGCTGCGGCCACGCCGTTCCGCCTTCAGATGCGGGTCGCCCTCCGAGCGCCTCATTTCCTCGATCATTTCCTGCCGTGTCATTCGGTTCCGGCGCAGAAAGCGCAGGCGCTGCACCAGCACGTCCATCAGGCCGAGCGTCGCGATGGGCAGCACCGCAAGAACGAGAAAATCGCGGAGAAGGACGGCCAGCCCGAGAGCGGCAGCTCCGGGGGCAAGTGCCATGGCCGCGACGACCTCTTCGGAGCGAGAGACCAGAAACGCGCCAAGAACCACGGAAACCAGGACCAGTTTGGCGAGGCTGCGGCCGAAGTCCGTCAGTCCCTCGCGACCGAGTTTTCGCGCCAGCGCCGCGCGCGGGGAGATCCGTTCCAGCTTCGGTACCAGGCGCTCGGGCGAAAGGACGACGGCGCGCTGGGCCGTAAGGGCAGCCAGCGCCGCAAGCGCCGGTACGAGAAAGAGCGGTACCGCCGCCGGGAGGTAGCCGGCCAGGACGACGAAACGGGATTCGGCAGTCTCGCCCGCCTGGGTCGAGAGCAGGCGCATCCCGGCGTTTCCTGCCCGGCGGGCGATGCCCGGCCCGAAAAGGACCAGCGCGCCCGCAAGCCCGGCCAGCACCGCCGCGAAGACTAGCTCGGACGAAAGCGGCGCGTCGCCGCGCCTTCGTGCTTCCTCCAGCCTTTGCGGCGAGGGGTCGTGTTCTTTTTCCGCTTCGGAGGATTCGGTCACGGCAACCCCAGCGGATCGCCCAGGCGCAGGAACAGCGCCTGCTGCCAGATCGAAAGCAGGGCGGGCGCCAGTGCGGCCAGTGCAAGCAGGGAGGCAAGGCCGAGCGCGGGGGCCCCGATGAAAGTGACCATCATCGCCGGCATCGCCCGGTTGATCAGCCCCAGAGCCACGTTCCACAGAAGCGAGGCAATGGCGAAGGGCGCGGCCAGGGAGAAGGCCAGCGCAAAGGCTTCGGCCACTGCGGCAATGCCCCAGTCCCGCGCATCGGCGGCAGCGGGAACTGCGCCCGGCGGAATGATGCCATAGGACAGGATCAGAAGCTTGGCCGCCGCGACATGCAGTCCGCCCGTGACCGCGAGCGCCAGGCCGGCCAGCACCAGAAAGGTCGCGGCAGCCGGTTGCGGTTCGCCGCCCGGACTGCCGAAGATCTGCGTCAGAGACATCGCCTGCGCCGCCATGGTTCCGGCGATCTGCAGGGCGATGACGAGAAGCCGGAGGCTGAGGCCGATGAGCAGCCCGGCTGCAACCTCTCCCAGAACCGGCAGAAGGCCCGGATCGGGCCAGGCCCGGCCGTCTGCGGACGGCGCGACAACCGCCGTGAAGGCCAGGGCGGCGGCAAGGCGGATCCGCATCGGTAGCATGGTCTCGCCAAAGGCCGGCATCAACGCAACCGCCGCGCCCGCACGCAGAAACACCAGCCAGATCATCCAGACCGTCTGCGGCGCGATGCCGAGCGCACGAAGAACCTCGGCGGCGGTCATGCCGGAACCTGGCCGACGAAAGAGGGGCGGGCGTCGAGGCCGATCTCGTCATAGGACAGCACCGGCGCCGTCAGCCCGCGCGCTGCCAGGACGGTCCGCAGGAACCGGCGCCGCGACGACGAGGTGACCACCGCCGGAAAGGTTCCGTTCTCGGCGGCACGGCCGAGCTTTTCGGCAATGGCCCCCGCCAGGCGGCCGAACTGCTCCGGCGGAAGGGCGACATCCCGGGTAGCCTCGATCTGATGCGCGGCGAAGGTACGTTCCCATTCCGGCGCCAGCTGGAGGAGCGGGATGGTGCCATCCTCGCGTTTCAGTTCGGCGACGATCTGGAACCCCAGCCTGCGTCGCACATGATCGGCGATCGACTCGGGCCCGCCCAGCCCCCGGCCTTCGGCCGTTGCCTCAAGGATGACGGGCAGATTGCGGATCGACACCCGTTCCTCCAGCAAGAGACGCAGGACCGACAGCAAGAGGTCCACGGGAACCTTGTCGGGGACCAGTTCGTCCAGCAGACGCCGGTTCGCCTCGGCACGCGCGCGGTCCGAGAGATTTCCGAATTCCTCGAACAGCCGGCGCAGGCCGCGCAGGCTCAGAAGCCGCGCGAGATTGCCCTTGACGACTTCCAGAACATGGGTGGCGAGAACTTCGGTCGGCGTCACCACCGTAAGGCCGGAAAGCGCCGCTTCCTCCTGGGCCTCCGGCAGGATCCAGCGCGCCGGCGCGCCATAGACGGGTTCGCGCACGTCCTCGCCCGGCGGGGCAGCGACGGCGTCGGACAGAAGCGCCAGCGTACGCTCCGGCCGCAGGCGATTGCGCACCCTTTCCACCCCCTGCAGGCGGATCCGATAGGTGTCGGCGGGCAGGGTTGCGTCGTCGGTCAGCCGGATCTCGGGCAGGATCAGACCGTAACCCTGGGCCACATGGATGCGCATGTTGGCGATGCGGGCGTCGAGCCCGGTTGCCGGATCAAGCGCCATGGCCACCAGGTTCGGCGCAAATTCGATATGGATCTCGTCGAAATCGAGCACATCGCCAAGCGGTCGCGGGCCCGGCGGCGGTGGCGGCGGATCGGGCGGGGGCGGAAGGGAAGCGCGGCGCGCGCCGATCCAGGCAAAACCCGCAAGCGCGGCGGCGGCCAGGACGAAAGGCACGAACGGCAGGCCGGGAACCAGGGCGAAGAGCGCCATCAGCACCGCGACGGTCGCCAGTGCCGCCGGGTACCGGCCAAGCTGGGCGAAGAAGGAGACGTCGGCCGCACCCTTGCTGCCGCCCCGGGCCAACAGGACAGCGGCGGCGACGGAGATGATCACCGCCGGGATCTGGCTGACCAGACCGTCGCCGACCGTCAGGATGGCATAGGTCTCGAATGCTACGGACAGATCCATGCCGTGGACCAGGGAACCGATGACCAGCCCGACAACGATGTTCAGGAGGGTGATCAACAGTCCCGCCACGGCATCGCCCTTGACGAATTTCGACGCACCGTCGAGCGAACCGAAGAAATTGGTCTCCGCCTGTTCGCGTTCCCGCCGTGCGCGGGCTTCGGCATGGTCGATGGCGCCGGCGGACATGTCGCTGTCGATGGCCAGCTGCTTGCCGGGCATGGCGTCCAGCGCGAAGCGGGCGCCGACCTCCGCCATCCGCCCCGCGCCCTTGGTGATCACGATGAAATTCACGATCAGCAGGACGCAGAAGATCACCACCCCCTGAAGCACCGACCCGGCCATGATGAAATCGGCGAAGCCCTCGATCACCTCGCCGGCCGCATCGGTTCCGGTATGGCCCTGGCTGATGATCAGCTTGGTTGAGGAGACGTTCAGCGACAGCCGCAGGAGCAGCGAAGCCAGGAGGACCATCGGAAAGGCCGAGAAATCCAGCGGGCGTTCGACAAAGAGCGTCACCGTCAGCATCAGGATCGCCAGCGCGAAGGAGAGGGCGAGGCCGAGGTCGAGCATCCAGGCGGGCACCGGAAGGACCATCATTGCCACGACCGTCATCAGCGCGAGCGCCAGGAGCACGGTTGGCTGAAAGAGGTTCTTCACCTCCATGACCTCAGAACCCGCCGATGAGCGGCCCGCGCGCCGCCGTCAGGATTGCGCCGGTTGCTGGCCGGAGACCGAATCGGACAGGCTGCGGCGTTGTCCCCGCCGATGGAGGAGGGGCTTCCGTCCCCGCCTGCGCGTGCAGGGATTCCAGGCGCGCCGCATAGGCTTCGGCGCGTTCGGGATCACGGCTGTGGTAATGGGCGGCGGCCTCTCGCCAGTCACCGCTCTCGGCGTAGAGGTCGAGGAGGAAGCCCGCCGCATAGAGCGCGTTCGCCTGGGGATCGAGCATCTCCTCCATCGAGGAAAACGCCCCCGCATGCCAATGGAGATTGAGCTGGAAGCACCCCAGATCGAGATTGGTCTCGCCGGCCGCCAGCAAGGCATCGGCGCGGGCGAGCGCCTCCTCCCGGGTCCGGAACCATTCCCCGACGCCACCGCTCTGCACTGTCCAGGGCCAGGGTTCGACCCCCTCACCGCTGCCGCCGCCAGACGCCCGCCCGGTTTCGGCCCGCGTGATTGCGCTCAGGATCGGCAGCGGCACGCCGGTTCGCTCCGCCGCAAGGACGGCCGCCTGGTCGCAGAGGATGCCATCCTGCGAGGCCCCCGCCGGTGGGGCCGCGGCAAGGCTGGCAATCAGGGCTGCGGCGTTCAGGCGTGGCAAGAGGGTTTCACCCGGGCAATCGGGCGCCGGTTTCTCCGGGCCCCTGGACTGCCGGAAGCCTAGGCTGCGGACCTTGCCAAAGGCTTAGCGGAACCGGTCTCAGGGGGTGGCCGCGCCGCGAAGAACGGGGGCGTCGGTCGCCGCCAGAAGCGCCGCCACCGCTTTGCGCGCGGCAGCGCTGTCGTCAATCAGAGCCCTTCCCCGGGCAAGCGGGCCTGCCCCCGAACCCTCCGGCGCCGGCTCGGGCAAGGGTGCGACCCGTGCTGCGGCCTCCCGCCAAGGGTCCGGCCCACCGGCGGCGAGCTGCGGCCAGTCGCGGGCCCGCCGCCAGGCCCGGGCGGCCGCTTCCGGATCGTCTTGCGGGCCGGTGGCCGCCGGATCGAGCCGCGCGCGCGCTGCCTGCCGCAGGGCGGCGGCGGCATCGCCCTCCACCCCGGCGAGGCCCCGCAACACCGCCCGCGCATCGCCACGCAGCAGCTCTGCCTCCGCCCGCAGCAGCGGCTCTTCGGTCCCGCCCGTTTCGCCCGGCGCGCCCAGCCAGGCCAGGGCGGGCTCGGCGAGGCCCAGTTTCAGCAGCCGGCCGGCAAATGCCTGGCGGTCGGGGTCCGGTAGAGGCGGGGGCTCGGCCATGACCGCATGCGCGAGCAGCGCGGCATCGGTTCCGCGCGCCGCAAGCAGGCGCCAGACCGGCAGGGCCCGTTCCCCATCCCCGGCGACCAGGGCAAAGGCGGTATCGAAATCGCCCTGCGTCGCACGGCCCAGGGCAATGGCCGCGTCGAGCGCGGCGGCCTGCGGACTTCCCTCGCGGCTACGGCGCAGCGCTTCGGCGCCGAGGATGAGATCGGTGGAAACCGCGCCCTCCGCAGCCGCAGCCTCGATCAGATCGACCGTGGCACGGACCCCGGCATCTCCGCCCCCGGCGGCAATCCCGGCCAGCCTTCCGGCATCGGGCGCCTTTCCATTGGCCACATCGATATCGGCGCGGAGCAGTTCGGTCTCCGGCCCGGGATCGCCCGTCGCACGCAGAATGGCGGCCAGGATCGCCTGCGCCGGCGCGTCAAGTCCGGCTGCAAGGTAACGGTCGGCAAGGGGCGGCCCGAGGTGGCGGCGCAGATGCAGCGGCAGGGCGGAGAAGCTGCGCAGGACCGCTGCATCCATCCGCCCGGGCCCGGCGGGCAGATCGGGTCTTGCCAGCACCGCCCACAGCGCCACCCAGCCGTCGCAGGTTTCCATTTGGTCGAGCACGCCTGACGGGTCGGCCTCGCCATCGACGATGTGGGACAGCGCCTCCCAAAGGGCGCGGTCTTCGGCCTGGGGGGCGAAGTTCTCTGCGATCTGTCGCGCTTCGATCCCGAAGCCGAAATAGAGCAGCTGGCGGACCAGCCCCGCCGCTGCGTCCGGATCGGGTTGGTCGAATTCCCCGAGCAATGCGGCGCGGGTATCGCCCAGGGTCGCCGCCGCCGGCCCCTCCTTGCCCCAGCCGCTGGGATCGACACGGGCATCGGGCAGGCAGTCGGCGCCTTCCGCCGAAAGCGCGGCGGGCGCGTCGAGAAGCGCGCCGTTGCCGATGCGAAGATGGCTGGACGTGGCGGCAGGCGCGCCGTCGCCCTCTCCCGGAGGCTCGGCCAGAAGCTCGATCGTCCCGGCCGCCGCCGCACGCGCCATTTCCTCCACCAAACTCTCGCGCAGGTCCGGGCCGACATGCGCTGCGGCAGAGGTTTGCCCCCCAGCGCTCGCGTCGTCAGGCGGAGTGGAGACCGGAACCGGCGGTTCCGCAGGCGCGCGCCCGCGCTTCGCCTCATGCGGCGGACCCTGCGGAACGGACACCGGCGGGGCGAGATCGAGAGGCCCCTCCTCATGCGGCGCGGCCTTCGCTGTTTCCCTGCCGTCAGACAGCACTTCGGGCGGCCGCAGATGGCCTGCGGGCGCGCGCATCGCGAGCCAGTCATAGCCTGGCCCGGCGGCGGGGGTCTCCGGCGGAAGGGAAGCATGCCCGCTCATCCCCGAAGGCGCGTCCGCTGCCACGGCACCCGGCGGCGAGGATGCCGGTCTCGGCCGGGGATGAAGCACCGGACGGGCCGCCAGGGGCGGCAGGGGGTTGCCCTGTTCATCCAGCTCGAAGGCGGAACCTGCAGGCGGGGCACCGTCCCGCAGATCGATCACCACGATCCCCGGGCGCAGCTCGAAGGGAATGGCATAGCAGGCGCAGCCGAGGCTGAAGCCAAGCCCCTTCGCATCCGGCGCCGGCGCGATGGCTGCGAGCCTGCCTTTCGACAACGGGCCGAAGACCCGCGACAGGTCGTAGGCCACGCCATCCAGCGGAACCTCGAGCCGGTAGCCCTCTGCCGTGCGCAGGACGCGCCAGTCCGCCGGGCGCGGCAGGACCACGGACAGGCGGGTGAAACCCTCATGCTCCCCGGAGGTGACACGGGCGGTTTCCGCCTGGGCGACTGCCGCCTGCAGCGCCAGGGCGACGAGCGCGACGCGAAAGCCTTTGCCGATCGGGGTCACGCGGCATCCTTCAGGGTTCTGAGCGCGCCTTCGAGTTCGGAAAAGCCCGGGCGGACGTGGTGCGGCGCGTTCTGGCGGCCGACCTCGATGCAGATCTGCGGCGGGTGGTTGTGGAGGTTGGCGAGCAGAACCTCGCGGATGAGCGCCTGGAAATGCGCGTCCTCCTCGACCACGACCTTCACGCGCAGGGCGAACGGCCCGACCAGCCCATAGGCGAGAAAGACCCCGAGAAAGGTTCCCACGAGCGCGCCGCCGATCATCTTGCCGAGAATTTCCGGCGGCTGGTCGATCGAGCCCATGGTCTTGATGACCCCCAGAACCGCCGCGACGATGCCGAGCGCAGGCAGTCCATCGGCCACCGACTGGAGCGCATGGCTGGAGTGAAGCGCGTGGTGCTGCGTCGCCTCCAGCCGCTTGGACAGGACCTCCTCCACCTGGTTGGGATCGTCGTAGTTCATTCCGGCGGCACGCAGCGTGTCGCAGATCAGTTCCACCACGTCGTGGTCCTTGGCGATCTTCGGATAGCGGCCGAAAATCGCCGAGCTGCCGGGATCTTCGATATGCGCCTCAAGTCCGACCGGATTGGTCCGCGCCAGCCTTATCAGTTCGAACAGGAGGCACAGCAGGTCCCGGAAGTCCGGTGGCTTCCATTTCGGTCCCTTGAAGACCTTGCCGACGTCACGCAGCGTCTGCTTGACCGAAGCGAAGTCGTTGGAGACCAGAAAGGCGCCGACCGCCGCGCCACCGATCATCATCAGCTCGAACGGCAGGGTCTTTAGGATGATGTCGAGATGGCCGCCGGCAAGAAGGAACCCGCCGAAGACCATCCCGAAGATGACGACAATACCGATGATACCGAACATTCGCTCACCCGCCGTGATGTTCCGGCGCCGGGGGGCGCCTGACCTGCCGTCTCTTCCGCCCGCCGCGCATGGCCCGGCTAATCCTTCGGCGCCCGGGCGTTCCGCCCTGCCAGGATGGCGCTGACCACATAGGCCGATTTCGCATCCATCCCGGCGAGCACGGAGGCCGCAGCTTCCGGGCGCATGCGGCCGAGAAAGCCGGCGGCGAATTCCGGAGCCATGGCGGCGAAGATCTTCGCCGCCTCCTTGGGCCGCATCGATTCGTAAACCGCCGTCAGCCGGGCGAGATCGTCCTCCGCCGCGCCATCGGCCTGCGCGATGGTGGCGCTCAGCGCTGTCTCCGCCTCCTCCAGCGCCGCCAGGCGGGCGCCGACGGCGGCCTCGGCGAGATCCAGTGCGGCCATCCGGTCCTCCAGCGCCGCTTCGCGCGCCGTGACCCGGCCCTCGCGAAGGGTCATGGCCTCGACAAGCGCGACGGGCGGTGCCGGACAGGCGGCGGCGGGGGGGCTGTCCGGCCGTTCCGGTGCCGCTTCCCGCTCCGTGACACCGGCCAGCGCCTCGCCGACACCGGCCCCCAGGCGCATGGCGCCGGAGGCCGCGAGCATCAGGCCGATGATGGCAAGCACCCCCAGTCCGGGCCGGCGCGTCATGATGCCTGCTCCGCCATGCTCCGCGCCAGCCGGCTATGCTGCACCTTCAGGCGCCGCGCCTGCTCGGACGGAGCCACCGCGCCGGCCGATCCCGGGCGATGTTCGTCCAGCGAGACGTCGTGCAGCGTGGAAAGCAGCACTTCCAGCCGTGCGGCGGCGGCTTCGCCCCGGGCGGTTGTCGTCTTGAGGTCGGCCGCCTGGCCCGATGCGGCGGCCCGCGCCTGTTCAAGGGCCCGGGTCATCTCGTCCACCTGGGCCGACAGGACGGCGATGGCGCCGCCCATGCCGCTTTCCAGCGTCTGCAGCCGGCCGAGCCGAACCGACAGGACGTAACAATAGACGGCGGCGCCGAAGGCCCCGGCGGCAAGCAACGCATCGGCGACGAGGTTCATCCCGCCCTCCCTCAGTTCAGCACGAACTCGGTCACCAGAAGGTCGCGCACGCGCCCCTCGCCGGTGACGATCTGGATCCGCCGCAACAGCTGCGCGCGGATCCGGACAAGGCCGGCCGGATTCTCGATCTCGGCCACGTCGATGGCGCGCAGGTAGCCGTTCAGGACGTCGAGGATGCGCGGCATCAGCTTGGCCACCTCTGCCGCATGTCCGGCGCCGACCTCGAGCTGGGCGGAAACCTTCAGGTGCTCGGCGGTTGCCGCCGGGCCAAGCGAGATCACCAGCGGATCGATCGGCACGTAAGCAATGTCCGGCAGCGGGTTCGCCGCCCCGGCACCATGGCCGCCGTCATGACCTTCCTCCGCAACCTCGCCGCCGCCGCCGAGGATCAGGCCGCTCCATGTGGCGTAAAAGCCGGCGCCGCCGAGAACGACGGCCAGGACGGCGCCGAGAATCAGCGGCTTCCTGCCCTTCGGTTTCGGCTCCGGTGCCGGTTCAGCGGCGGACTTGGCCATGCGGTTCTCCAGGCGCGAGCAGGGAACTCCTACTTCAGAACGGGCTAACCGATTCTTAAACGGGATCGGGAATCACTGCTCTCCGGCGGACAGAAGTCCGGAAGGAGAGTCGAAAGGTGACGTCCCTGCTCGCGACCTGGTCGGCTCTGGATCTCCGCCGCCGCATGACGGTCGTCGGCGTGACCGTTGCAATGTTCTTTGCCATCCTCGGGATCGCCCGTTTCGCCGGGACGCCCAGCATGGCGCTTCTCTACAGCGGGCTCGACGGGGCGGCCGCGGGCGAAGTGATCTCGGCGCTGGAGACAAGCGGCGTGCCCTATGCGGTGGATGGCGAATCCATCCGCGTCCCCTCAGCCCAGCGCGACGAGTTGCGCATGCTTCTGGCCGCCGACGGCCTGCCGACGGCGTCTGAATCGGCCGGCTACGAGCTTCTGGACGGGCTGAGCGGGTTCGGAACCACGGCGCAGATGTTCGACGCCGCCTATTGGCGCGCCATCGAGGGCGAGCTTGCGCGAACGATCCTGGCCGTGCCCGGCACCCGCAGCGCCCGCGTCCATATCGCCCGGGCGCCCTCCGATCCCTTCCGCCCGGAGACGCGGCCGACCGCCAGCGTCACCGTGGCGATGGCGACCGGCGCGCTTGACGCCGATCAGGCACGGGCGCTGCGCCATCTGGTCGCGGCGGCCGTCGCCGGGCTCCGCCCCGAAGACGTCGCGGTGATCGACGCGGTGGCGGGCCTGGTTTCCGGAGCGGCGGAAGAAGCCGGGATGCCCAGCACCGCCGAGGCGCGCGCGGCAGCGCTCAAGGCCGGCGTGGAGCGCCTGCTCGCCGCCCGCGTCGGGGCAGGAAAGGCCATCGTCGAGGTTTCGGTCGATCTGGTCTCGACGCGCGAGGAGGTTACCGAGCGGCGCTTCGATCCGCAGGGCAGAGTGGCAATCTCGACCGAGACCGAGGAGAAGGCGGACAATTCCTCGGGCGCGGCCGGCGCCGTTTCGGTGGCATCCAACTTGCCGGAAGGCGATGCCTCGGCCGGAGGAGGCGAGACGAGCCAGTCAACCCAGACCCGCGAGCGGACCAATTTTGAAGTGTCCGAGACCCAGCGCGCCCTGCTGCGCCTGCCGGGCGACGTGAAGCGGCTCAGCGTCGCGGTGCTCGTGGATGGGATCAGCGAGACCGGCGCCGACGGCGCCATCACCTGGACGCCGCGCCCGGAGGACGAACTGGCCGCGCTGCGCGAGCTTGTCGCCTCGGCGGTTGGTTTTGACGAATCGCGCGGGGATGTGCTGACCCTGAAATCCCTGCCATTCGAGGTCGCGCCGGAAGTGGGTGCGCTAGCGGAGGCCCGGGCGCCGGGCTTCCTCGCCAATCTCGATGCCATGTCGCTGATCCAGAATGCGATCCTCGGCATCGTTGCTCTGGCGCTGGGCCTGTTTGTCCTGCGGCCGATCCTGACAGCGGGCCGCCCGCCGTTGCGCGACCTGTCCGTGCCGCTGACCCTCGCCGCGCCGGAGCCGTCCGGCGCCGATGGCAGCGTGGCCGCCGCCGCACTGACGGGCATCATCGAGGACGGGCCGGGCGGCGCGCTTGGGGCCTCGTCCGAAGGTCAGTCCGGCGAGGATCCGGTCGCACGTCTGCGCCGGCTGATCGACGAACGGCGCGCCGAGACGGTCGAGGTCCTGCGCGGCTGGATGGAACGCGACGGGGAGCGGGCATGATGCCGCTGCGGCTGGAGGTTTTCGAGGAGGTGCAGGCCGGCGCGGGCGCGGCCACGGTCGTCACCGACATCGGTGCCATGGAGGAGGCGCGGCTGGTTGCCTACGAGCAGGGATATGCCGCCGGCTGGGAGGATGCGACCGCAGCGCAAGCCCAGGACCAGTCGCGCCTGCGCGCCGATCTCGGCCACAGCCTGCAGTCGCTGACCTTCACCTATCACGAGGCGCGAACCCATGTGCTGCGCGCCGTCGAGCCGCTGTTCGAGATGATCCTGTCACGCCTTTTGCCCGACCTGGCCCGCGCCGCGCTCGCCCCGCGCCTGCTTTCGGTGCTTCAGCCCCTGGCAGAGGCGGCGGCCGACGCCCCGGTCAGGCTGATGATCGCGCCTCCCGCGCGCCCGGCGGTCGAGGCCGCCCTGGCCGAGGTTCCCTCGCTTCCGGTGGAGCTTCTGGAAGAGGAAGCGCTCGGCGAGGGGCAGGCGCTGTTGCGTCACGGGCCGGGAGAGACGCGGATCGACCTGGATCGCGCGGCCGCCGAGATCGCAGCCGCAGTTCGCGGCTTTTTTGAACATGCCCGGGAAGGATTGCCAAAGTGACCTCTGAAGCCGAGTCCAGCCCCTTTGCGGAAGTCCCGATCGAGATCACCATCTCGGTCGGCCGGGCGCGCCCGGCGGTGCGGGACCTGCTCCGCCTCGGGCGCGACGCCGTCCTGGCGCTGGACCGCCGGGTTGACGATCCGGTGGAGCTGTTCGTGGGCGAAAGGCTGGTGGCCCGGGGCGAGTTGCAGACACTCGACGGCGATCCTGCCGGACAGCTCGCCGTGCGGGTCACAGAGGTCGTCAACCTCCGTGGCGGGCTGTGAACACGGCCGGACACACCGGCGCCGGCGAGGGTTCGCCGCCCTTGGACTGCGCCGGGCCCTTTTCCAGCGGCGCAAGCCTGGCGCCGCCACTTGCCTCGCCTGCGGCGGGACTCAAGGTCGCCCCGGCACCATCCGTGGCGCGGCGCCGTCAGCTCTTCCGGCGAATGTCGCGCCATTGGCCACGACAAGCCCGCCGCCGCGCAGGCTCGCGAGGGCGTCCCTTGCTCGTTGTCGTCCTGACCGCCGTCGCGCTCTGCCTGATCCCGTCGATGTCCGCAGCGCAGGCGCTCACCCTGGATCTCGGCGAAGGCGGCAGTCTCTCGGGGCGGGTGGTTCAGCTCGTTCTTCTCCTGACGACGCTGAGTCTCCTGCCCGGGCTTGCGGTCATGGTGACCTGCTTTCCCTTCATCGTCACCGTGCTCGCCATCCTGCGGTCCGGGATCGGGCTGCCGCAGTCCCCGCCGAACATGCTGATCGTCAGCCTGGCGCTGATCCTGACCTGGTATGTCATGGACCCGATCTTCGCCGCCTCCTGGGAGGCCGGCCTGGGGCCCCTGTCGCGCGGCGAGATGCCGCTGGATACCGCGCTGCCGGCGGCGGCGGCACCCTTCCGCAGCTTCATGGCCGGCCGTCTTGACGCGGCGACCTTCACCGCGCTGGCCAGCC
Source organism: uncultured Rhodobacterales bacterium (assembly GCA_964602115.1). Classification (GTDB taxonomy): domain Bacteria; phylum Pseudomonadota; class Alphaproteobacteria; order Rhodobacterales; family Rhodobacteraceae; genus JANOGU01. The sequence continues at coordinate 5,403 of CAZRQN010000012.1, read as the reverse complement.
TGCGGCCCGACACCGCCGCCCTCGCCCCGGGCGAGGCGCCGCTTTCGCTGCTTGTGCCCTCCTTCATGCTGTCCGAACTCGCCCGCGCCTTCGAGATCGGGTTTCTCATCTTCCTGCCCTTTCTGGTGATCGACCTGGTGGTTGCCGGAGTGCTGATGTCGATGGGGATGATGATGGTTCCGCCCGCAGTCGTCTCGCTGCCGTTCAAGCTGGCTTTTTTCGTGGTCGCGAATGGCTGGTCCCTGGTCTCGGCGGCATTGGTGCGAAGCTACCTCTGAACCGCCGTACCGGCAGGCCGGGCCCGTTGATCTGCCGGCCCCGACGGTCGCCTGCCCGGACCGCACAGCAGACGCGGGCAGGGCAACGCGGGCCGTCCCGGGGTGATGCGCAAGGTCCGGTCAAAGCCGCCCGACCGCCCGGCCGGGGGAGATGACGGACGGCCATGCCGCTCCGGGGATGCGGCAGGAGACGCGGCAGGGGTCACTGCACCACCAGCTCCGCGTGCAGCGCGCCGGCCGCGTTGATCGATTTCAGGATGTCGATCATGTCCTTGGGGGCGACGCCGAGGGCATTGAGCCCGGCGACCACGGTGGAGAGATCGGTGCCGGCCGCCAGTTCCGCCAGACCGGCCCCGGGATCACCGTCGATCGAGGCCGAGGTGCGGGGCAGAACGACCGTGTCGCCTTCGGCAAAGGGATTGGGCTGGACTGCCACCGGGGTCTCCTCCACCCGCAGGGTCAGCCCGCCCTGGGCGACGGCGACACGTCCGATGCGCACATCCGCGCCCATGACGATGGTTCCCGAGCGCTGATCGACCACGACACGCGCCCGGGTCTGGGGCGTGACCTCCAGGTTCTCGATCTGCGCCAGCGCATGGGCCGGCGACCGGAAGCGCCCCCCCCCAAGATCGAGAAGCACGGTCCCGGCATCGAGCATCAGCGCCGTCCCCTTGCCGAGTTCGCCGTTCACCGCCCGCTCGATCAGTGCGGCGGTGGTGAAATCGGGTGTGCGCAGCGCGAGCCGCAGCGAGGTGAGACCGGCAAAATCGAATTCCACCTCGCGCTCCACCCGTCCCCCGCCCGGAATGACGCCGGCGGTGGGAACACCCTGGACCACCCGGGCGGCCTCACCCTCGGCGGCCACCCCGCCGGCGATCACTGTCCCCTGGGCTACGACATAGATCTCCCCGTCCGCGCCGTTCAGCGGGGTCATGACCAGCGTGCCGCCGAGCAGGCTCTTGGCATCGCCGATGGCCGAAACGGTGACATCGATCCTCCCGCCCGCACGGGCGAAGGGCGGCAGCGCGGCGGTGACAAAGACAGCCGCGACGTTGCGCGGCCGGAATTCCTCGCCGGTGACGTTCACGCCCAGCCGCTCAAGCAGCGTGCCGAGCATCTCCTCGGTGAAAGGCGCATTGCGCAAGCCGTCGCCGGTTCCGTTCAGCCCGACGACAAGCCCGTAGCCGACAAGATCGTTGCCGCGCACGCCGTCGAACTCGACCAGATCCTTGAGGCGGACCGCCTGCGCCTGCGCCAGAAACGGCAGGAACAGGAAGATCAGGGCGATCAGGCGCATCATCGCAGGTAATCCAGCAGGCTGAGGCGCGCGAGCCGCGCCGTGACGGCGAAAAGCGCCTCGATCTGCCCGGTCGCGGCTTCAAGGCGGGTGGCAGCCTCGTAGCTGTCGGCCGACAGCATCCCGGTTCTTGTCAGGCTGAGGGCGGCCTGCTCTGCGGTTCCCTCCTGCCGTGCGGTTGAGATCCGGGCTTCGGCGGTCCCGATCCGTCCGGCGAGTTCGGCGCGGGTGGTCTCGGCCGCAAGCAGCGTCCGGCCTGCCCGCAAAGCCAGAGCCTGCCGCTCCTGCGGCGCGGCGGGTCCCGAGCCGCGCGCGACCAGTGCGACCGTAGCCAGCCCGGCCAGCGTATCGCGCAGCGCCGGATCGGCGGCGGTCACATCGAGGGAAACGCGGCTGCGCTCCGAAACCGCCAGAGGCGCCGTGCCCGGCCCGCCGACATAGCCGACGGTGCCGAAGCCCCCGGGGTCGGCGAACCATGCGGTGACGGCGGCAGCAATATCGTCGGCGGTTGTCAGCCCGGCAATCGCGGTTTCGATCGCCCCAAGGATCACCTCGGCGGGGGCAAGCGCGGGGCCATCGCTTTCCGTGCCGGAAAAGATCGTCCGGCCGGCAAAGGAGGCGTTCAAGGTGGAAATCGCGCTCTCGAACCGCGATGCCGCCTCGCGCGCGACCGCCGAAAGCACCGTCGGCGTGGCATTGGAGACCGGATCGAGAAGCCTCGGGGTGAGGTCGGCGGTCAGCCCGCCCAGGGTTTCGATGGCCTCCTGCTGGCGGGCGGCAAAGGTGCTCGCCTCCTCGGCCGCCCGCTCGAAAGCGGCCAGCCGGGCCAGTGCCGTCTCGATCCCCGCCAGCGGGGCAAGGTCGCCGCCGAGGTGCCGCGCCGGATCGGAGGCGAGCCCGGTCGCAACCTCGGTGCCGAGGCGGCGGGTCTCCGCTTTCAGTTCGGTGGTCTGGCGCCGCATCTGCAGGTTCCAGGCCAGGTCGCCGAGACCGCTCACCGCCATGATCAAAGCTCCAGAAGGGTGGCGATCATGTCATCGACCGTTTGCAGGACCCGCGCATTGGCGGCATAGGCCCGTTCGACGGCCAGCAACCCCTGTACCTCGTGATCGGTGTCCACCCCATTGGAGGCCTCCACCTCGCGCAAGGCCTCGCGGCGGGCGCCGGCAAAGCTCGCCTCGGTCTCGGCCGTGACGCGCCTTTGGGAGACGGTCGCGCCCCAGTTGCCGGCAAGGTCGGAAAACCCCCGCGCACCGGGGCCGAATCCTCCTGAAGCCGGCACCCGCAGCGCGACGAGGGCCGCGCGCAGGTTGCCAAGCAGCCCGCCGTCGCCGGCCGCGCCGGGCACCAGGGCGCCGAGCCCGTCCCTCAGCCGCCACAGCGCCCCGCCCTGCGCCGGATCGGCGGCGGAATTGATTGCGACACGGGCGGCGAGGCCGGTTTCCTGAAGCGGGTCAAGCGCGGCGCCGGCATCGGTGAAAAGACCCGGAGCACCGGGTGCAAGCGTTGCATCCACCGCAGGATCGGCAAAGCGGCCGACCAGGTCGCGCGCCAGGGCGTCCAGCGCAGACTGCATTTCGGGGCCAAGGACATCGCGAATCTCGAAGGCACTGCCCAGGCGTCCCCCGGCAATCGGCCCGGGACTGCCCGTCGCCACTGCCCTGCCGCCGACCGTGAGACCGGACAAGGCGCCGGTGCCGGCGGTCATCCCGGGAACGATCGTCGGCGTCGCGGCAAAGCCGAGCAGGTTCGGCTGGCTTCCGTCCAGCAGGGCGAGGCCACCGGTCGTGTACAACGCAACGCGGCCGTCAGGCGAGGCAATCTCCCGCAGCGGAAGGAGCGGAGCCAGTGCGTCGATCGCCTGCTGGCGCTGGTCCAGCAGCGCCGAGACATCGCGCCCCGCCGCACTGGCCTTCACGATCCTTTCGTTGAGATCGGCCACATGGGTCAGGCTCGCATTTGCCTGCCCGACCATGGCGGCAATCTCGCCGTCGGCGCGGGACCGTTCCGTCTGCACCGTCGCCGAAGCGTCGGCCAGGCTGCGTGCAAGCGCCGAAGCGGTCGCCAGCACTTCCGCAAGGCGGGGCTCGCTGTCCGGACGGCTTGCCGCCGATACCAGCGCGGCATCGAAGGCGGCTATCCTGGCGGTGAGCGAGCCTTCCTCCTGCGGCTGGCCGAGCGCGTTCTCAAGCCGGACGAGGAACCCTGCCCGGCCTTCGCTGGTCGAGGCATCCGCCTGGGACAGCCGGCGCTCGGCGAGGACCTGCAGATCGACAATACGGGCAACCGAAGCGACCTGGACCCCCTGGGCGACGGAGCCGACGACGCGGGTCGTGACCTGCAACTCGCGCCGGGCATAGCCCTCGGTCTGGGCATTGGCGATATTGGTCGAAATCACTTCCGCCCCGCGGGCGGCCACCGAGAGACCCGAAAGCGCCGTGGACAGCGTGACCGCCAGCGTCATGGTCCGGAACCTCAGCGTTTGATGTTGGTGGTTTCCTGCAGCATCTCGTCCACGGTCTGGATGACCTTGGCGTTGGAGGAATAGGCGCGCTGGGTCTGAATCAGCTGCGTCAACTCTCCGGCCACATCGGTCGTCGATTCCTCGCGCGAGAAGCCGATGGTGCTGCCGGTCGGTCCGTCCCCCGCGTCCCACAGGAAGTACGGCCCTGCTTCCGGAGAGAGCTGGTAGGTCTGGTTCTCCTGGGCGATCAGGCCGTTCGGGTTGCGGACATCCACCACCGGGATCTGGTAGATCAGACGCGAGAAACCGCGATCGAACACCGCGTAGAGCCTGCCGTTCTCGTCGATCGTCACCTTGTCGAAGGCGGCGACCGGGGTGCCGTTCTTGTTGATCGAGGTCGGCGAGAATTCGGCGGCCAGCTGGGTCATCACGCTGTCGCCCGGAGCGCCGATGCGCAGGCTGAGGTTGCCGCCGGTCAGCGTGAGCGGGATCGAGCCGGCGACCGGGTCATAGGTGCCGCCGCTGACCGTGGCGACCGAAGCCAGCCGGCCGCCATTGGCTTGGGTGGCATCGAAGGTCAGCGTATAGGTGCCGACGATCGCGCCGCCCGAGGCACTGTCGGACACTTCCATGGTCCATTCGTTGGAGGCGCCGCTTCCCGGCACGGTTGGGGTGAAAGTGATCATCAGCGTCTCGGGTTGGCCGAGATTGCCGAAATACTCGATGGACAGTTCGATGGGCGTGCCGTCAGCGCCGGCTTCCGTGGCGGTGGCGGGCAGGTTCACCCCCATCGAGACCTCGGTGGTGGGGTTGCCGACCAGGCCGCCGGAATCGATCCGCACCGGCACAAGCCCGGTGGTCGAGTTGCGGGCCATGGGGGCGATGGCGCCGCTGCTGTCGGCGGGCCAGCCCATCAGGATCTCCCCGGTGTCGGTCCGCAGGTAGCCGTCGGCATCGGCGCGGAAAGAACCGGTGGTCAGCAGCGTGACCGGAAGGTCGGTGCCGCCCCCCTGCACGGCGCCGATGGAGGTGACCGGCAGGAAGCCCCGGCCGTCCACCGAGATATCGGTGGGGTTGGTCGTACCGATCAGCGAGCCGCGCTCCTCGACCATGCGCATGGTGGTCGAACGGACGCCGCCGGCGGAATAGCCGCCGGTGCTGCCGCCGGAACCGATGACGATGGAATGGAAATCCGCCTCCGCCCGCTTGTAGCCATAGGTGGAGGAGTTCGCGATGTTGTCCGAGATCGTCGCCAGCCGAGCGGCATTGGCGTTCAGCCCCGAGACCGAGGAGTTGAACGAGGAGGTGATCGTCATCGCAAGGGCCCTTCTGCAGCCGTGCCGGGCAGCAGACCCCGGCCTTGG
>CAZRQN010000011.1:0-38357 GCA_964602115.1 uncultured Rhodobacterales bacterium | reverse complement strand
TCCTCGATCTGCTGCGGGCAGATGAAGTGGATATGCGCATCCATGCCGCCGGCGGTGAGGATGCGCCCCTCGCCGGCGATGATCTCGGTTCCGGGGCCGATGACCAGCGTCACCCCGGGCTGGGTGTCGGGGTTGCCGGCCTTGCCGATCCCGGCGATCCGCCCGTCGCGCAGGCCGACATCGGCCTTGAAGATGCCGGTCCAGTCGAGGATTAGCGCATTGGTGATGACCGTGTCCATCGCCCCTTCGGCGCGGCTGCGCTGGCTTTGCCCCATGCCGTCGCGGATCACCTTTCCGCCGCCGAATTTGACCTCTTCCCCGTAGGTTGTGAGGTCTTTCTCGACCTCGATGACAAGATCCGTGTCGGCAAGCCGCACCCGGTCGCCGGTGGTGGGACCGAACACGGCGGCATAGGCGGCGCGGGAGATCGTGACGGGCATGGGGTCAGGCCTTGCGCTTCGGGGGATGGCCCGCCGCCCCGGCAAGGGCGGCAAGGCGCAGCGCGAGCGCCATCTGCACCTCGAAGGCGAGGAAGGACAGGCGCAGGGAAAGCTTCAGGGCATCGGCGGGGGTCAGGATCATCGCATCACTCCGGCAGGGGCCCCATCACCCGGGCGTTGAAACCGATGACCGTCCTGTCGCCGCGATAGGGCACCAGCCGCACCTCGCGCGACTGTCCGGGCTCGAAGCGCACGGCGGTTCCCGCCGGGATGTCCAGACGCCGCCCCGATGCCGCCGCGCGGTCGAAGTCGAGCGCCGGATTGGTCTCGGCGAAATGGTAGTGGCTGCCGACCTGCACCGGCCGGTCGCCGGTATTGGCGACCACCAGCGTCACCGCCGGCAGGCCGGCGTTCAGCTCCAGCACCCCCTCGGCCGCGATGATCTCGCCCGGGATCACTTGCGGCCCCGCAGGCGGGCGATGGCCCAGCCGCCGACGCCGCCGGCCAGAAGCAGAGCCGTCATGCCCCAGACCTCCTCGATCCCGTGGGGATGGTGGTGCAGGCCCGGGTCGGCCAGCGCGACGGTGGGCAGGAGGAGCAGGGCGAGAATGCGGGTCATCGGAGCCTCAGCGGATGGGGTTATGGACGGTGACCAGCTTGGTGCCGTCCGGAAACGTGGCCTCGACCTGCACGGAATGGATCATCCCGGGGATGCCCTCCATGCACTGGTCGGCGGTGACGACATGGGCGCCGGCCTCCATCAGATCGGCGACGGAACGCCCGTCGCGGGCGCCCTCGACGACGAAATCCGAGATCAGCGCCACCGCTTCGGGGTGGTTGAGTTTCACCCCGCGTGCCAACCGTGCCCGGGCGACGATCGCGGCGAGGGCGACGAGGAGCTTGTCCTTCTCGCGCGGGGTCAGGTTCATTTCACACCTGCCAGACCCGGGGCAGCGGCCCCGGACGAAGGATCCGGAGCACGCGCAGCACCTGCCGGCGCAGGGGCAGACCGTCCCGGGAGAGGAAGCGCAGGAGGCAGCGACCGTCAAAGCCGGTGGCGGCGCTTTCCACCCCCGGCTCGTCCAGCTCGGCGCGAACCCGGCCGAGCGCATCCTCGGCGCCGTCGCAGACCAGCGCCAGCGTGGCGAGGGCGCGCGCACCGCCAAGCAGGACCGGCGAGGCCGCCTGCGCGAGCGCGCCGGTGCCGAGCGCCATCGGCTCCAGCCAGACCGGGCGGCCTTCACGGCGGATCATCCGGCAGTCGCGGAAGGAAAGCCCGGCGACCGTCTCGCCCATGGCATGCCGGCCGAGGATGACGGTTTCGAGAAACAGGCAACCGGCGCCGGGGCCGAGATCCAGCACGGTCTCGCGGTCAAGGCTGGCGCCGTCGAACAGGATCGTTTCCTGCGGCAGCCAGTCGAGCCAGCCACCTGCGCCGACCGACAGCGCCACGCGCACCCGCGCCTCGCCCGAGCTGGCGCGGTAGGCACGTTCGGCGGTCTGGGTGGTGGCGGTGATCCGGGCGCCCTCGGGAACCGAAAGGACATAGTCCAGCCGGTCGCCCCCGGTGAGCCCGCCGGAGGTGTTGAGGAACACCACTTCCGGGGCCGCGCCGTGAACGGCGGGCAGGATCGCCTTTGCGGATCCTTCCTGGAGCAACCGGTCGAGATTCAGCCCCGGGCCACGGAAGGCGACCTCGGCGCGGCCCCGGCTGCGCTGGTGAGAGACAGGAAGATCGAGCATCGGCACCTCTTTCGCCGCCAGCGATCACCCTCCGCCGGGGCCTGGCAACGCGGCCGAAGGGGGCGCAGGCGAAGGCGCCGGCAGGAGCCGCGTTCCTGCCGGTTCAGGCGGCAGTTTGCCCGGAAAACAGGCAATCCCCGGAGCGAAGGTCCCCCGTCAGGCCGAGGCCTGCTCGCGCAGGATGGCGGTGGTCATCGAGATCATCAGGTAGATTCCGGCGAAGATCAGCGCGGCGACCAGCGTGTTCTCGAAGGCGCGGGGATAGGTCGGCTCGTCAGGCGGCAGCGGGCTGACCGAGATCGACAGGTAGCGGACCTGGCGGTTCGCCTCGATCCGCGCCGCCTCCATCGCCGCCAGCGCCTGCGACAGCAGCATCTGGCGCGTCTGCACATCGGCCTGGGCGAGGAGAAGCTCGCCCTGGACCTGTGCCAGAGACTGGCCGGAGGCGCCGTCCTCGGTGAGTTTGGCCCGCGTTTCGGCGATCTGCGCCTCCAGCGTGGCGATCCGGCGTTTCACCGGCTCCATCCGCGCGAGGTTGGGCGTCTGGTTGGCCTCCATCTGCGCCAGCGACAGCTTCTCGGTCGTCAGTTGCGAATCAAGTTGTCCGATCTGGCTGGTCAGAAGCTGGACCTCCACCTCGGAGGACAGGACCTTGAACTTCTCCTGCAGGTCCACCAGCCGCCGCTGCGCCGCCTGCAGGTCCGTCTCGGCCCCGTCATAGGCCTCGCGCGCGCCGGCCATCTGGTCCTCGCGCAGCCGCTGGGTCAACCGGTCCACCTGACCCTCGGCATAGCCGATCAGCGCGCGCGAAAAGGTGGCCGAGGTCTCGGTATCGGTGGCCGCGACCGCCATCTTGATGATGCCCTCGGTCGGGTCATAGCTGATGCGGATGTTGCGGCTGTAGGTGCGGTAGGTCTCTTCTTCGGTCGCATCGGCCGGCAGGCGCTGGATCGGGTCGATCGAGGGATCGCTGAAATGGGTGCGGAAGCCGTGGTCGCCGTCCAGCCGCTGCATCGCCTCGCGCGATTGCAGATAGCCCTGGACGGCGACGGAATCCTGCTGGGTGGCCAGGGGTGAGCCCTGGAGGAGCCCGCCGAGCCCCGATGCGCCGGCGATCGGGCTCTGCGACTGCTGGATGACGAATTCGGCCTTGGTCTCGTAGAGCGGGGTCGCCACCGCGAAATAGTACCAGCCGCAAAGCAGCGTCGGCAGGCCGACAAAGATCGCGAGCCGCATGGCCAGCAGCAGCGAGCGGCGGCGGCGGCGGCGCACCAGGTCCTGCTGCGCGCGCAGGACCTCGGCCATAAGGCCCATTTCGCCTCCCGGAGCCTTTGTGGCGCGGGTTACACCGGGCAGGGCGAGCCCCGTGCCGGTGGCCGGCGCGGCCGGCACGACGAGATCGACAACCGCATTGGGCTGGAACGGGTCGTGGCCATCCCGGCGCAGCAGGCGGACGGCGTCGATATCGCTCGCGGCGGACAGCCCGTGCATCTGGGCCATGCGGCGGGCCAGGCGCAGCTGCCGCGCGGTCAGGCCCTCGGCCCGGATCGCCGCATTCTCCGCTTCCGCCGCCTTGTCCGCTGCCTCGGCAGCCGGACCGGCGCCGGCGCCGGCGGTGGGGTAGGGGGCATCGCCGAAGCCGTCCTCGCCGCCGGCGGAGAACGGCATATCGCTCTCCGGTGGGCCGGCGGTCTCGGTCCCGGCGGGACCGCGCACACGGAAGCGACTAACCCTGATCTTGCTTGTCATAGAGGCGTTTCGCTTCCTCGAGTGTGTCGAACATGTGGATCTGGCCGTCGCGCAGCACCGCCGCCTGGCGGCAGAACTTCTCCAGCGTCGAATACTGGTGGCTGACGATCACCACCGTCGCCTTGCGCAGCCGCTCGCGCAGGATGCCGCCGGCGCGGCGGTTGAACTCGGCATCGGCGGTCGAGGGCATGCCCTCGTCGATCAGGTAGAAGTCGAACTCCAGTGCCAGCATCAGCGAGAAGGTCAGCCGCGCCCGCATTCCGGAGGAATAGGTGGCGATCGGCATGTCGAAATATTCGCCGATCCCCGCCATCCATCGGCAGAAGGCCTCCACATAGTCCGGGTCCAGCCGGTAGAGCCGGGCGATGTAGCGGACATTCTCCGTGGCGGTGTGCTTGGAGATCACCCCGCCCATGAAGCCGAGCGGGAAAGAGATGCGCGAGGTGCGGATCACCCGGCCCTCGTCCGGTTTTTCGAGCCCCGCCATCATGTTGATGATCGTGGTCTTGCCGGTGCCGTTGCGGGCGAGAATGCCGAGCGAACGCCCGGGCTCCACCGTAAAGGTGGCCCGGTCGAGAATGACCTTGCGCGTCTTGCCGGTCCAGAAGGACTTGCTGACGTTTTCGAACGCGATCATCGCGGCCCAAACCTGCGCCCCCGCCTCATCGTCCCGGGTTGTTTCCCAGGTACGCGACCTTGATTGCCGCCAGCTTAAGGGTCTTCGCCGGCGGCCCGGTGCCTTGGCCATTATGCGGGAAGGGGGGCCTGCCTGACAAGCGCGGGCTCAGGCCCTTCGCCACAGGCGCAGGAGCGGCACGATAGTGAAGCCGGCGATCACCGCCAGCGCAAAGCCCGCCCGAGCCGCCTCGGCAACCTCGCCGCCGGGCAGGACCCGGTCGAGCGCCATCGCCGGCAGGGTCAGGCAGATCGCCCCCAATGCGGCCAGGGCGGGAAGATCGCGCGGGGAAAGTCCGGCGGGAAGGGGAAGGGCGGCGAAACGGACCCCCGCCAGCATGGCCAGCCCGGTGCCCAGCGGCTTGCCCAGTGCTGCCGCCGCAAGCGCCACTCCGGTCATCGGCGCCAGCGCGGCGGTGTCGATCCCGCCATGGACAAAGCCGAAGAGCGCCATCACCGGCAGGAGCGGGCGATGCAGCAGACGGGCCAGCCGGTTCATCGGATCGGTCAGGAAGTCCTCGGCCTGGGCGAAAAGGCCGAAGCTGCGCGCCGCCGCCGGCATCGCGGGCAGCAACGGCAGCGCCCCAAGGGCCGGCGGCAGGCCCGAGGCGGCGATCCCGGCCCAGCTCAACGCGGCAAGGGCGATCCAGGGCGTCAGCCGTCCGGCGCGCAGCCGGTCACGCTCGCGCGCTCCGGTCCGCATCGCCGGCCGGGTCAGAAGCGCCCAGCCGCACAGCGAAGCCACCAGGGGAACCACAAGCCAGAGCGGCCGCAGGCTGGCGTCCGGTGCCAGAAGCCCTGACAGAAGCAGCCCGGTCAGGTTGTCGGCGGCGGCAAGCAGGAGCAGCACCTGCAATGCCGGATGGCCGGTGCCGAAGACCAGCCGCCCGGCCGCGACGGCCAGGACAACATCGGTGCCGAGCGGCGCGATCCAGCCTGGCATGCCGGCTTCGGCCCCGTCCGGCCCGGCCAGCGCCGCAAGCGCAAGCCACAGGCCGGCCGCACCGACCATTCCACCCGCCGCGCCGGCGAGCGGCAGGATGGCCCGCCGCCCGGACAATCCGCCGCGCTCGCGGGTCAGCGCCTCCCAAGCTTCCTTGCCCACAAGAAAAAAGAAGCCGGCCATCAACCCTTCGTCCAGCACCCGGTGCAAGGTCACGGAGCCGTCGTGCAGGTCGAAGAGCCGCAGCTCGACGATGTCGTAATAGGCCCCCGGCGCCAGGGCGACGAGCAGCGTCGCCGCCGCCGCTCCCGCGGCCAGCGCAAGGGCATATCGGGACAGATAGGGCGTTACGGGGGTCATGGTCAGCCGGGCGATCCTTGCGCCGCTTTGGCCCGGCGCGGGACTGCCCGCAACCTCCCTTTCCGGCAAGGCGGGCGGCCTGTGGCACGGCCGCATCGGGCTTGCACGGCGGCCGGCGGAAGGCTACCCGCCCGGCATGTCCAGTCCGCTCGATCTTGCCCATGCCGCGATGGAAGCTGCACCCGAGGACACCGGCGCGCGGCTGCGCTGGTACGGGGCGCTTCTGGATGCCGAGCTGGCGGTGGCGCTTGAAGGCGAAGCGCGCGACGGCGTCTTCGCGCCGCAGCTCTTCACGCTGGAGAACGGCCGGACGGTCCTGGCCTTCGAGGGTGAGGAACGGCTGGCCTCGGTGCTGGGCGCGGCCGATTATGCCGCGTTGCCGGGCCGGGTGCTGGTCGCGGCGCTGGCAGGGCAGGGGGTCGGGCTTGGGGTGAACCTCGGGTCCGAGGCCGCCTATCTGATGGATGCACCGGCGGTGGACTGGCTGGCCTCGGTGCTGGCCGCCGCCCCCGTCGCTTCGGTGTCGGGCTCCGATCCTTTCGCGCCGGCCGAGGCGCCGCCGGCGCTGCTGGCGGCGCTGGAGGCGCGGCTGGAGATGGCGCGCGGCATGGCCGAGGCGGCCTTCCTGGCGGCGCGTGGCGGGCGGCTGGTGCTGGTTTTCACCGGCGCGGCTTCGCAAGAGCCGCTGGCGCGGATGGCGGCAGAGGCGGCGGCCTTCTGCGGCACGCCGGTCGATCTCGATGCGGGATTCCTGCCCGCCGGCGTTCCGGCCCCGGCGGCGGCGCGCCATGTCTGGGACCTGTCCCCGCGCCCGGACCCGGCCCCAGGCGAAGCCGAACCCCGCAGCGCGGGCGGCCCGCCCCGGCTCCGCTGATGGGGTAATATGATACCCTCTTTGGAACCTATTGTTAAAGCGTCGTTTTTTGTGAAGCCTTCGCCTTGACCTGCGCCGCCCGACGCGACATAAGCCCCCATCCGATTCCTGGCCCGGTCACGGGCCCGCACGAACTCCGGGAATGACCATGAAAACCTTCTCCGCCACGCCCGCGGACATCCAGAAGAAGTGGGTCCTGATCGACGCCGAAGGCGTGGTTCTGGGCCGGCTCGCCACCTATGTGGCCAATGTCCTGCGCGGCAAGAACAAGCCGACCTTCACCCCCCATATGGACATGGGTGACAATGTCATCGTCATCAACGCCGACAAGGTGCAGATGACCGGCAACAAGCGCGCCGACAAGCGCTACTACTGGCACACCGGCTATCCGGGCGGGATCAAGTCGCGCACGGCGCGCGAGGTGCTGGAAGGCGCCCATCCCGAGCGCGTGGTGGAAAAGGCGGTGGAGCGGATGATCACCCGCAACCGCCTGGGCCGCCAGCAGATGTCCAACCTGCGCGTCTATGCCGGCGCCGCCCATCCCCATGAGGCGCAGCAGCCTGTGGTGGTGGATCTCAAGCCGATGAACCCGAAGAACACGCGGAGCGCCTGATCATGGCCGAGATCAAATCCCTCGACGACCTCAAGGCCGCCGTCTCCGCCGCCACGCCTGCGGTGACCGAAGCCGCCGCGCCGGTGCGCCAGCCGGAGCGCGACGCGCTCGGCCGCGCCTATGCCACCGGCAAGCGCAAGGACGCGGTCGCCCGCGTCTGGATCAAGCCCGGCAAGGGCAAGGTCACGGTGAACGGCAAGGAACTTGCCGTCTATTTCGCCCGCCCGGTGCTGCAGATGATCCTGCGCCAGCCCTTCCAGATCGCCAATGTCGAAGGCCAGTTCGACGTGATGGCCACGGTGGCGGGCGGCGGGCTTTCCGGCCAGGCCGGCGCGGTCAAGCACGGCATCTCCAAGGCGCTGCAGCTCTACGAGCCGACGCTGCGCCCGGCGCTGAAAGCCGCCGGCTTCCTGACCCGCGACAGCCGAACGGTCGAGCGCAAGAAGTACGGCAAGCGCAAGGCGCGCCGCAGCTTCCAGTTCTCCAAGCGCTGATCCGGCGCTTCCCGAAACGCGAAAGGCCCGCGAAGTTCGCGGGCCTTTTTCCTTTTCGGTCAATGATCTGCGTGACCGCTTTCAATCCCGCCAGAAGGGCTTGGCCGTCTCGTTCCAGACCGCATCGGAGGTGAGCCCGATGTCGCGGAGCATGTGGTCGTCGAGATGGCGCAGCTTCTGGCGCGTGCGGTGACGCTCCAGCCAGCGGGCGGCGACCTGTTTCAGCACGTTCTGTACCCGCGCGATCAGGGGCATGGAGCGGCTGGCGATCGGGCGGCTGTGGATGGAGGTCCTCATGGCTTTCATCTTTGTGTTGATACAATAGGCGTTCTTGCCTATATTGAACGGATACAAAGCCGCGACTCAATCCGCAAGGAGAGTTTTGTGTCCAGTACAAGTTGGCTGCCGGACCTGTCGCAAGCGTCCGGCCCCAAGTACCTTGCCCTGTCTCGCGCTTTGCGCGAGGCCATCGCGCTCGGCGCTTTGCCACAGGGTGCGCAACTGCCCACCGTCCGCGACCTCGCCTGGGATCTGAAAGTGACGCCCGGCACCGTGGCCCGCGCCTATCAGATCGCCACGCAGGAGGGGCTGCTGGCGGCCACGGTCGGACGGGGCACTTTCGTGGCGGCGAGCGAGCCGCGCATCGGGCTGGTCCCGGTTCCGGTGCCGGCGCAGCATCTCTCCGGCGCCTCTCTGGCGGGACGGCTGGATTTCCGCAGTCCGCGCGTCCCCGATGTAGGCCAGGGCGAGGCCTTCGCCGAGGCGCTGGGGCGGGTGGCCGTCTCGGCAGGGAAAGACTGGCTGGGCTATCCCGGCCAGCCCGAGGAGGCGCCGCTGCGCGCCGCGGTGGTGGACTGGCTCTCCGATCGCATCCTCGGCCCGTTGCAGCCCGATGACATCGCGCTCGCCCATGGCGGGCAGAACGCGCTGTCGCTGATCTTCCAGTCCACCCTGCGCGGCGACCGTCCGGTGGTTCTGCTGGAGGAGCTGGCCTATCCCGGTTTCCGCTTCGCCGCACGCATGTCCCGGGCCGAGACCGTGCCACTGGAAACCGACGACCGTGGCCTGATTCCCGAGGCACTGGAGGCTGCCTGCCGGCGGCAGGGGGCGCAGGTCCTGTGCATCACGCCAGAGGCGCAGAACCCCACGACCGCGCATATGGACCGGCAACGGCGCGAGGAGATCGTGGCTATCGCCCGGACCTATGACCTGCAGATCGTCGAGGACGAGTGCTATACCACCGTGCGCACCGACGCCCCGGCGATCCGGGCGCTGGCACCGGAGCGGACCTGGTTCGTGGGCAGCCTGTCCAAGACCATCTCCCCGGCATTGCGTTTCGGGTACATCGCCTGTCCGCCGGGGCGGGGGGAGGCGGCGCGGCTCGCCGCCTCCTACGGATTCTTCGGCCTTGCCCGTCCGGTGACGGATCTGGTGCTGGATCTCTTCCGCTCCGGGATGGCGGCATTGCTGCGCACACGCGTGCAGGCGGCCTTCTCCGAGCGGCTCCAGGCGGCGGTGAACGCGCTCGGCCGGCACGACATCGGCTGGCAGCCGGGACTGCCCTTCCTCTGGATGTCCCTGCCGTCCGGATGGCGCAACTCGACCTTCCTGCGCATGGCCGAGGCGGAGGGGATCCTTCTGCGCTCGGCCGACGAATACGCGCTGGTCACGGCCCGGGCGCCGCATGGCATTCGCCTGGCGCTGAACGGGCGGTTGAGCCGCGCCGCGACGGAAGATGCCTGCAACCGCCTGTCGCTGCTGCTTGAATCGCCGCTGCGGGAAGTGGCGGTGTGACTCGCCTGCCGCAGGGACATGGCCGGCACCGGAGGCCGGGAGGAAAGACTTGACCGATAGCCTCCGCCCCCGCATCGTCGGCCCAGAGCAGTGAAAAGAGACCCGAAAATGGGCTACCAGTCAGGCTTTCACGCGCCGAACGGCGGCGCGGACTTCTTGGGATTCAGGCGGACCCGCAGCGGTGTGACCGAGGTCGTCTATGACGACGGCGTCAGCCGCCGTTTCGTCTGGCGCGTCGCCGACGGCTTCGCCGACGAGGCGCGGCTTGCCGATGCCCTCAGCCAGGCAGTGGGGGCGCTCCGGGTGGTGCCGGCGCTTCTTACCGAGCTGAAAAAGCGGGCGATTCCGGTCGAGCGCATCGGCGGCTGAGCCTTCGCCAGCTTGACGCCACGTCGCCCGCGCCTCGGCGCGGCGAAAAGACAGTTGCCGCGCGCCGAAGTTTCGCGCGATAGTCCGGGGAAAGGACAACGGGCGACGCGCCCGGGCAACCCGCAGGGACTGGATGATCGAGACTTCGGCATGGGACCGTTTCAAACGGTCCGAGACGGCGACCGGTCTGTCGCTGATTGCCCTGCCCGGGCTCTATGTCATCCTGTTGCTGGCCGTGCCGCTGTTCACCGTGCTGGTGACATCCTTCTACACCGACGGCACCAACGAGGCCGGGGTCAAGGCGGTCCTGCCGATCCTCACGCTGGACAATTATGCCGAGGTCTGGACCAATCCGATCTACCGCGCGCTCCTGCTGCGCTCACTCGGCATCTCGCTGTCGGTGACGCTGGCCACGGTCGTGCTGGCCTATCCGATCGCCTATTACGTCAGCTTCTATGTCGCGCCGTCCAAGAAATCCCTGTGGCTGTTCCTGATCACCATCCCGTTCTGGACCAGCTACATCATCCGCGTCTTTCTGTGGAAAGTGGTGCTCGGCTTCAACGGCGTCTTCTCCTCGCTGCTGACCGAGACCGGGCTTGCCGCCGAACCGATGAGTTTCCTGACCAATGGCGCCGTGGCGATCACCATCACGCTCGCCCATGCCTATGCGCCCTTCGCCATCCTGCCGATCTTCGTGGCGCTGGAGAAGATCGACCGCGCCTATCTCGAAGCCGGACAGGATCTGGGCGAGACGAAGTGGACCACCTTCCTGCGGGTGACGCTGCCGCTGTCGATGCCCGGCGTGATCGCGGCGGCGATGATCGTCTTCATCCCCACCGTGGGGGACTATGTGACGCCCGACCTGATGGGCGGCGGAAAATATCCGATGATCGCCAATGCGATGGAGATCCAGATGCTGAAACTGCGCCACCAAGCGCTCGGCTCGGCGCTGGCGGTCTCGACCATGGCGATCGTGGCGGCGGTGACGCTGATCTTCCTGCTCTTCAACCGCCGGTTCCTGAAGGCGACGTCGCGATGAAGACCCTGGAAGCCAAGTCGCCGATCCTGCCGATCTATGCGGTCGCCTATCTGATCTTCCTTTACGCACCGATCCTGCTGCTGCCGGTCTTCGCCTTCAATGACTCCGTGATCCTCTCCTTCCCGCTGGGTGGTTTCACCGCCCGCTGGTTCGGAGTGATGTGGGAGGACCAGCAGCTTTGGAAGGCGTTGAAGAACTCGCTGACGGTGGCGCTGGCCACGGCGGCTTTCGCCACGCTGCTCGGCCTTCTCGCCGCGCGGGCGACAACGCGGTTCAGCTTCCCCGGCAAGGGCGGGCTGCTCGGCCTGATCATGCTGCCGCTGGTGCTGCCAGAGATGATCCTGTCGATGTCGCTGCTTGTCGTGTTCCTCGCCTTTGGCGTGAACATGTCGATCCTGACCGTGATCATCGGCCATGTCGTCTTCACCACGCCGCTCGCGGTGGCGATCCTGTCCTCGGCCTTCCAGTCGCTGGACCGTTCGCTGGAGGAAGCCGCCTGCGATCTGGGCGAAACGCCGGAATCCACCTTCCGGCTGATCATCCTGCCGCTGGTGATGCCCGGGATCGTCTCGTCCTTCCTGATCTGCTTCACCGTCTCGCTCGACGAGTTCATCATCGCCTATTTCCTGTCCGGCACCGACACGATGCTGTCGGCCTATATCTACGGACAGTTCCGCTTCCCGGCGAACGTGCCCAAGGTCATGGCGCTGGGGACCATCCTTGTCATGCTGTCGGTCTGCCTTCTGGCGATCGCCGAATACACCCGTCGCCGCGGCATCGCCCGCACCGGCGGCAAGGCTTCCGGAGGCTTCCTGTGACCGACAAACCGACCATGATCGCGTTCCAGGACGTCCACAAATACTATGGCGACTACCACGCACTGCGCGGGATCACCGCGACGATCCGTGCCGGCGAGTTCTTCTCGCTCCTCGGCCCCTCGGGCTGCGGCAAGACCACGCTCCTGCGCACCATCGCCGGCTTCGAGGACATATCCTCGGGCGTGATCATGATCGACGGCAAGGACATGGCGGGCGTGCCGGCCAACGTGCGGCCGACGAACATGGTCTTCCAGTCCTATGCCATCTTCCCGCATCTGACCGTGGAGCAGAACGTGGGCTTCGGTCTGCGCCGCGATCCGCGCTCCAAGGCGGAGAAGGCGCAGGCGGTCGAGCAGGCGCTGGAGATGGTCAATCTCAAGGGCTTCGGCAAGCGCGCGGCGCATGCCCTGTCCGGCGGCCAGCGCCAGCGCGTGGCGCTGGCCCGGGCGCTGATCCTCAAGCCGCAGGTGCTGCTGCTGGACGAGCCGCTGTCGGCGCTCGACAAGAAGATGCGCGAGCAGATGCAGGTCGAGCTGATCCGCCTGCAGCGGCAGGTGGGGATCACCTTCATCCTCGTCACCCATGACCAGGAAGAGGCGCTGGTCATGTCCGACCGCATCGCGGTGATGTTCGAGGGCGAGATCGCCCAGCTTGCCGATCCCGAAACGCTCTACCGCCGCCCGAACAGCAAGAAGGTCGCCGATTTCATCGGAACGATGAACTTCCTGCCGGCGAAGATCCTGTCCGAGCAGGGCGGCAAGGTCGAGGTGGATTGCGAAGGCTTCGGCCGCTTCCTGCTCGATCAGGACCAGTGCATGGGCGCCGCCTCCTCCGGCACCACCACCATCGGCTTCCGGCCGGAGACGCTGACCATCCTCTTCGACGGCCAGCAGGCCGCCGACCGCGAGAGCATGGCGACGGTGGACGAGGTCATCTACTACGGCGACATGACCTATTACGATGTGATCCTGGACGGATCGAAGGAAGAGGTCCGCATCTCGATGCGCAACGTCTTCGGCCGCCCGGTTCTCGACATGGGCGCCCGGGCCCGCGTCGCCTGGAGCCCCGGAGCGCTGGTCCTGTTCCGCTGAAGCCCGCGCCAGCCAACCTGTCCCGTCCGCTGGCCGCCGCAGTCTGGATGTCGGGCTGCATCGCCGCGTTTTCCGCCATGGCGGTCGCCGGACGTGCAGTCCATGCGGTGCACGACACGTTCGAGATCATGCTGTGGCGTTCGGCCATCGGCTTTCTCCTCGTCGCCGGCACGGGGGCAGCGCTCGGGCGGCTCGGCGAGATCCGCACCGAGAGACTTGGCGCGCATCTGGGCCGCAACCTCGTGCACTACACCGGCCAGAACCTGTGGTTCTTCGCCCTGCCGCTGATCCCGCTCGCCCAGGTCTTCGCGCTGGAATTCACCACGCCGATCTGGGTGATCCTCTTTGCCGCGCTGTTCCTGGGCGAACGGCTGACGCGGCGCAAACTCCTGGCCGCCTGCCTCGGCTTCGCCGGCGTGCTGATCGTCGCACATCCGGAGATCAGCCGGCCGGAGATCGGCGTCTTGGCCGCCGCTACCTCGGCGATCTGTTTTGCCGGAACCTCGGTCATCACCAAGGCGCTGACCCGGGTGGAAGGGATCATCTCGATCCTCTTCTGGCTGACCCTGTTCCAGACTGTCTTCAGCCTGTTCGCGGTTTTCCATGACGGCACGACTGCCTGGCCGACCGCTGAAACGCTGCCCTGGCTGGCTTTGCTCGGCCTCTCCGGCGTCGGGGCGCATCTCTGCGTCACCAAGGCCCTGTCCCTGGCGCCGGCTTCGGTGGTGATGCCGATCGACTTCGCCCGCCTGCCGGTGATCGCCGTGGTGGGCTGGGCGGTTTATGGCGAGGTGCTGGAATGGCAGGTGGCCGTCGGCGCGGCGGTGATCCTTCTGGCGATCCTGGTCATCCTGCGGCCCGCGCGGCGTGCTTCCGGCAACAGCGACCCTGTCAAGTTTCCGTGACGTGGCGTTACCGATTGACCCGATTCCACCCCCATGCGCTAGCTATCGGTGACCGCTCGGAGGACATCCGGGCCAGGGGACCAGTCGGGGAGGACTTCATGCGCGGCGTCGGGGCAATCGCATGTGCGGGGATCTTGGTGGCCGGCATGGCCCAGGCCGGCGGGATCGACCGCTCGCGCCTGAGCTACGGCATCATGTACGAGGAAGGCGACTACCTCGAATTCGGCATTTCCCATGTCTCTCCGGAGGTCAGCGGGACCTATTCCCCCCTGTTCGGACCGTTCAACGGCACTTCTACCGGCAATATGGCGGGCGACTACACGTCGATGTCCTTCGCCTACAAGCACCAGTTCACTGACCGGCTGCATTTCGGCCTTTTCGTGAACCAGCCCTACGGGGCCAATGCCTCCTATCCGGCCGGCCCCTATACCGGGCTCAACGCGACCTGGGACAGCCGGCAGATCGCCGGGGTCCTGCGCTACGAGGTGACGCCTGCGGTCTCGGTCTATGGCGGTCTGCGCTATGTCAGTTCGGAAGCCGAAATCGAAATCCCGGCCACGCTGGTGACGGCGCCCTATACCGCCAGCGGGAAGACCGCAGACGTCGGCTATATCGTCGGCGCGGCTTACGAAAAGCCCGAGATCGCGCTGCGCGTGGCCCTGACCTACGAAAGCGCCATCGACCACCGCTTCCCGACCTCCGAGAACTGGTTCTTCCTTGGCGGGGACGTCTCCAGCACCACCGCGATCACCATGCCGCAGTCGATTGCGCTCGATTTCCAGACCGGCATCGCCAAGGACACGCTGCTCTTCGGTTCGATCCGCTGGGCGGAATGGTCGAAGTGGCATGTCCGTCCGCCGGGCTATGACAGCGTCGCCCATGACGAAATCACCGGCTTCGACAACGACGTGACGACCTGGCAGCTTGGCATCGGCCGCCGCCTGAACGAGAATTTCTCGGTCTTCGCGCGCCTCGGCTATGAAAAGGCCACCGGCGGTGTGGCGTCGCGCCTGTCGCCCACCGACGGGATGCGCAGCTTCGGCATCGGCGGCACCTATACCAAGGACAACATCAAGATCACGGGCGGCATCGAGTATGTGAAGGTCGGCGATGCGGTGGATTCCACCAATGTCCGCTTCACCGACAACAGCGCGCTCGGCTTCGGTCTGACCGTCGGCATCCGCTTCTGATCCGCCCGGAGAGGCATGACAAAGGCCCCGCCCGACCGGCGGGGCCTTTGCTCTTGATGGGGCTGGATGCTGCGGCTAGGACGGCGCGATGATCTACCGGTCGGCAGAGGCATGGCGGAAGGCGGAGGAGAAGCGGGTGCTTCTCTTCGGCATGTCGGGGCTGGGCAAGACCCATCTCGCCGCACGCCTGCGCGACTGGGGCGGCTGGTTCCACTACTCGGTCGATTACCGGATCGGCACCCGCTACATGGGCGAGCATATCGCCGACAACTTCAAGCGCGAGGCGATGAAGGTTCCGCTCCTGCGCGAGCTGTTGCTGTCGGATTCGGTCTATATCGCCTCCAACATCACCTTCTCCAACCTCGCGCCGCTTTCGACCTATCTTGGCAAGCCCGGCGATCCGGCCAGGGGCGGGCTGCCTTTCCCTGAATACCTCAAGCGCCAGGCGCAGCACCGCGAGGCCGAGATCGCCGCCATGCTCGACGCCCGCCGTTTCATCGACCGGGCGCGCGACCTCTATGGCTACCGGCATTTCGTCTGCGACACCTCCGGCTCGATCTGCGAGGTCGTGGATCCCGAGAACCCCGCCGATCCGGTGCTGGAGGCGCTGGCCGACAGCATGCTGATGGTGTGGATCGAAGGGTCCGAGGCGCATACCGAGGAACTTGTCCGCCGCTTCGACCGCGCGCCGAAGCCGATGTATTACCAGCCGGCCTTTCTCCAGTCGGCCTGGGCGGAATATCGCTCCGTCCATGGCGTCAGCGAGGAAGATTGCGACCCGGACGCTTTCGTGCGCTGGACCTATGCCCGGGCGCTGGCCCGGCGCCAGCCGCGCTATGCCGCCATGGCGCGGCGCGGGGTCACGGTCTCGGCCGGGGAAGTGGCCGCCATCGGCTCGATGGCGGATTTCGAGGATCTGATCGCTCGCGCCCTTGAGCGCCGGGCGATGACGGCCTAACTCGACCTCTCTGCCCTCTGACATCTTCGGACCGAAATGCCCATCACCCTGCCCGAGACCCTTCCCGCCTATGACGTGCTGCGGCGCGAGGGCGTGATGGTGATGTCGCCGGACCGGGCGGCGCATCAGGACATCCGGCCCTTGCGCATCGGGCTTCTGAACCTGATGCCGAAGAAGATCCAGACCGAGAACCAGTTCGCCCGGCTGATCGGCGCGACGCCCCTGCAGATCGACTTCCAGCTGATCCGCATGAGCGAGCACCAGACGAAGACCACGGCCGCCGCACATATGGAGACCTTCTACCGCCCCTTTGCCGAGGTGGCGGCTTCGGGTGAGCGGTTCGACGGGCTGATCATCACCGGCGCGCCGATCGAGCATTTGCCCTTCGAGGAGGTCACCTACTGGGACGAACTCTGCAAGGTGATGGACTGGACGCAGAGCCATGTGCATTCGACCATGGGTGTCTGCTGGGGCGGCATGGCCATGGCATGGCATTTCCACCGGGTGCCGAAGCATGAGCTCACGGCAAAGGCCTTCGGCTGTTTCCGTCACCAGAACCTTGCGCCGACCAATCCGCTCCTGCGCGGCTTCTCGGACGATTTCGTGATGCCGGTCAGCCGCTGGACCGAGATGCGGCAGGATGACATCGCGGCGGCGGGGCTGACGACGCTGCTGACCTCGACCGTCACCGGGCCCTGTCTGGTCGAGGACGCTGGCCGACGGGCGTTCTACCTGATCAATCATCTCGAATATGACAGCGACACGCTGAAGCAGGAGTACGACCGCGACGTGGCGAACGGCACGCCGATCAACGTGCCGGCGAACTACTACCCCGATGACGACCCCTCGCGCCCGCCGCTGAACCGCTGGCGCAGCCATGCGCATCTGCTCTACGGCAACTGGATCAACGAGATCTACCAGTCCACGCCCTATGACCTCGCGCAGATCGGTACTTAGCCTCCTGGCCGCCGCCGGGGCGTCTGGATTTGCCATCGGGGCGCGCGCCCGGGCGCGGGAGGTTCAGGCGGAGACCGACTATCCGCCACTGGGGCGATTCATCGAGGTGGCGGGCCGCCGGGTCCATGCGCTGACCGAAGGGCAGGGGCCGGATGTCGTCCTCATCCACGGTTCCGGCGGCAATATCCGCGACTTCACCCTGTCGCTGATGCCGGCGCTGGTCCGGCATTTCCGGGTGACGGCCTTCGACCGCCCCGGTCTCGGCTGGTCCGAGGCGATCCCGGGGGCGGAAGACCCGCGCGTGCAGGGCGCCCATCTTGCCGCTGCGGCGGATGTTCTGGGGCTGAATCGCCCGGTGGTGCTCGGCCAGTCCTATGGCGGGGCGGTGGCCTTGGGTTGGGCGCTCGCCCGGCGCGGCAGCCTTGCGGGGCTGGCGACCGTTTCCTCGCCGACCATGCCCTGGCCCGGTCCCCTCGACCGTTGGTATCGCGTGACCGGCTCGGCGCTTGGCGGGGCCACGGCGGTGCCGCTGATCTCCGCCTTTGCCGGCCAGGACCAGGCGCTCGCGTCGTTGACCGCCACCTTCGCGCCCGATCCGGTCCCGGCCGGCTATCTCGACGGGATCGGGATCGGCCTGGCCTTGCGCCGGGCGACCCTGCGCGAGAACGGGCGGCAGGTCATGGCGCTGAAGGCGCAGCTCGGCGAAATGTCGGCGCTCTACCCCGGGCTGGATCTTCCGGTCGAGGCGCTGCACGGGACGGATGACAGCGTGGTGGACCCGGAGGTCCATCCCGGGCCGATGAGCCGCCTCCTGCCGCGCTGCCGGGTGACGATGATCGAGGGCGCGGGCCACATGCCGCATCATGCCCATCCCGAACCGATCCTTGCCGCCATTGCCCGGCTTGCGGGCTGAGCCTGCAACGCCATACTGGCGGCAGAACCAGAGGAGCCGCCCATGGACCTGCCCTTCGACGGCGCGATCAGCCGCTATTTCCGCGAGGGGGCGCCCAAGGCGGTGCGCAAGGCGGTGGAGGGTGCGGGCAAGGATGACATCCTCAAGCCCGATTATCCCTATCGCGAGGAGATGAAGCGCAAGGACTTCGAGGCGGCGATGGAGGGGCTCCAGCGCCAGGTCGTCCGGCTGCAGGCCGATGTGAAGGCCACCGGCAAGCGCCTGATCGTGGTCTTCGAGGGCCGCGACGCGGCCGGCAAGGGCGGCACGATCAACGCGCTGCGCGAGAACCTCAACCCGCGCGTCGCCAATGTGGTGGCGTTGTCAAAACCCTCCGACCGCGAGGCCGCGCAATGGTATTTCCAGCGCTACATCGACTGGCTGCCGGCCCGGGGCGAGATCGCGATCTTCGACCGCTCCTGGTACAACCGGGGCATCGTCGAACATGTCTTCGGCTTCTGCAAGCCGGAGGAGCGCAAGAAGTTCTTCCGGCAACTCCCTGAATTCGAACGGATGATCGTGGGAGAGGGAATCACGCTTCTCAAGCTCTGGCTCGATGTCGGCCGCGCCGAGCAGCTCCGCCGCTTCCTGGACCGCGAGCAGGATCCGCTGAAACAGTGGAAGCTCAGCCAGATCGACATCGACGGTCTGCCGAAGTGGGACGAATATACCGCCGCCATCGACGAGACCCTGGCAGAGAGCGATTTCAAGCACGCGCCCTGGACGGTGATCCGCTCTGACGACAAGTTCCGCTCCCGCATCGCGGCGATCCAGTGCGTGCTGGAGGCGATGGACTTTGCCGGCAAGGACAGCGAACTGATCGGAAAGATCGACGGAAAGATCTGCGGCGGCACCAAGCTGTGGCGCAAGGCCGCGCATGACTGAGGCTCCGGCCCACCGGGACGACCCCCGTCGCCCCCCCACCCCATTCCCCCCCCACGCGGGGGGGAGGGAGGCGCTGGCCTCGGCGGGCGGTGCGGCATGATCGAGGGCAAGCGCGGCTACCACCATGGCAACCTGCGCCAGGCCCTGGTCGAGGCGGCGCTGAAGCTGATCGACGCCCAGGGCCCGCAGGGCTTCACCCTCACCGAGGCCGCCAAGGCGGCGGATGTGACGCCGGCGGCGGTCTATCGCCATTTCGCCGGCCGCGACGAGCTGCTGGCCGAGGTCGCCCGCCAGGGCTACGACATCTTCGCGGCGTTGCTGGAATATGCGTTCGACGACGGCAGGCCCACGGCGCTGGCTGCCTTCGAGGCAACGGGACGGGCCTACCTGGCCTTCGCGCGCAAATATCCCGGCCACTACAAGGCGATGTTCGAGGCCGGGCTCAACCTCACCGCCCATCCTGACCTGCATCACGTTGCCGAAAAGGCGAGGGCGGTGATGGAGAAGGCGGCGTCGAAACTGTCCGAGCACCTGCCCCCCGGCCGCCGGCCGCCGGCGAGCATGTTCTCCGCCCATATCTGGGCGCTGAGCCATGGGATTGTCGAGCTTTTCGCCCGGGGCGCCCCCGGATCGCGCAGTCCCTTTCCGCCCGAGGATCTGCTGGAGGCCGGGATCGGCATCTATCTGCGCGGTCTCGGCCTGCTGCCGCCGGACCGCTAGTTCTGAGGACGCGCGGCGGACATGGGCCGCTGGCCATGCGCCGCTGGCCATTGTAGCTTCCCGCCCGAACCGCACCGAGGGCCGGAATGACCCAGACGCATGAATACAAGGTGATTCCGGCCCCGCGCCGGGGCGAGAAGGCGCGGGGCGCGAAGTCGGTCGGCGAAAGGTTCGGCGTGGCGCTGGCGCATGCGATGAACGAGATGGCGCGCGAAGGCTGGGAATATCTGCGCGCCGAGACCCTGCCTTGCGATGAACGCAGTGGGCTGACCGGCACTGCAACCCATTTCCATCACATGCTGGTCTTCCGCCGGCCGCTTGCCCTGGCCGAGGCCGCACCAGCCAAGCCCCGCGGCTTCTTCTCCCGCGCGCCCGCTGCGGAAAAACCGGCCGGGCCCCCGCCACCGGTCGCCGCATCCGCGCCCGCCGCGACAGCCGCGACAGCCGCGCGTGCGGAAACGCCGTCCGAGGCCACGCTGATCGCTCCTCTGCGGACGGTGGCACCGGGGGGATCCGCGCCCCTGCTCGGGCCGGCGCCGATCGAGCTGCCGCCGCCGGTCCGGCGCTGAGAACCGCCTCAGTCGGACGCGACCAGCCGCAGATGCGCCCGCCCGGGCGCGGCGCGCGGCGGCGGGGCATAGGCGACGGGCACCTCGGCAAAGACCGGCGCCTGGGCAGGCACGATCACCCGCGTCACCGTCCGGCGGGCGAGGGCAAAGCGCCGCCCGTGCCGGCCGATGCTGCCGGCGGTGACCAGCACGCCCACGGCCCGCGTCGCCGCACCCGCCTCGTCGGCCAGCGGCAGGATCAGCAGCCGCCCCTCCAGCGCCGGCCGGCCCGGCCCGCGCTCGCCCTCAAGCCACATCTCCACCATGGCCGGCCCGGAGAAGACCTGTTCCAGCGCCGTGGCAAAGGCGGCGCGGTCCTGCGGTGCGATCAGGCTCATCACCGGCATGCCGCGTACTTCCATGCCCATCAGCTCGGCCAGATGCATGCCGCCAAGGCGGAACCGCGCCTGGCCGGGAGCGATGCGTTCGAGAAGAAAGGCGCATTCCAGCGCCCCGGCGATGCCGCGCGGATCGACGGCGGCACGCTGGGGGATGGCGCCATCCACCCGCAGCCCCTCCCAATAGGCCCGCAATTCGCCGAGCGGGGCAGTGGCGAGCGGCGCGTTGTTCCCGCCGAAGATCGATCCGAACATCTGGTCCCACCTTTCCCCGCCACGGACGCGGCGGCGTTGCCCGGCCCCGGCGCCTCTGGTATCGCTCGGCCCTGGCCTGCCGGCCCGGGCGCAGCCCCTCGGCACGCCTTCAACATACACCTCCGAGCGCCCGGCCGGGCAGGAATCTACACAAATGGTAAAGACCCGGGGCTGCTGCCGATGACCGTCTCCATGACCGGTTTTGCCACCCGCAGGGGTCAGGGGGCGGGCGCCGCCTGGGTCTGGGAGGTCCGTTCGGTGAACGGCAAGGGGCTCGACCTGCGCCTTCGCCTGCCCGAAGGGATCGACGGGCTGGAGGCGGCGCTGCGTGCCGAGCTGGCCAGGGCGCTTGTGCGGGGCAACGTCAGCCTGACGCTGAAGCTGGAGCGGGATGTCACCGGCGCGCCGCTGCGGCTGAACCCGGCGGCCCTGGCGACCGCAATCGCCGCCCTGGCCGAAGCGGAGACCCAGGCCATGGCGGCCGGCGTCACCCTGGCACCTGCCACCGGAGCCGATCTTCTTGCCCTGCGCGGCGTGCTGGAAAGCGCCGGCGGCGAGCAGGACAGCGGCCCGTTGCGGATGGAGATTCTCGCCGACCTGCCGGCGCTGCTCGCCGATCTGAACCGTGCCCGCGCCGCCGAGGGCGCGGCCCTCGGCCAGGCCATCGCCGGCCAGATCGACCGGATCGAGGCGTTGATCGCCGAAGCGAAGGCCGAGGCCGAGGTGCGGCGCGAGACGCAGACCCGCACCCTGCGCGAGGCGGTGGCCCGGGTCCTGGCCGAAGGCGTCGATGCGGCGCGGGTGGCGCAGGAACTGGCGCTGCTTGCCGTCAAGCAGGACGTGACCGAGGAGATCGACCGCCTCACCGCCCATATCGCGGCGGCCCGGACGCTGCTGGCCGATTCCGGCCCGGTGGGGCGCAAGTTCGACTTTCTCACCCAGGAATTCATGCGCGAGGCCAATACGCTCTGTTCCAAGGCCCAGGCCGCCGGGCTGACCCGCATCGGGCTCGACCTCAAGGTGGTGGTGGACCAGATGCGCGAACAGGCGGCGAATATCGAATGATCCGGCGCGGCCTCCTCCTCATCCTCTCCTCTCCCTCCGGCGCCGGAAAATCGACGCTGGCGCGGATGCTGATGGCCTGGGACCCGACGATGCGATTCTCGGTCTCGGCCACCACCCGCCCCCCTCGGCCCGGGGAAGAGGACGGGCGTGAGTACTTCTTCCGTTCGCGGGCGGCCTTTCTGGCCATGGTGGACGGGGGCGAGATGCTGGAGCATGCCGAGGTCTTCGGCAATCTCTACGGCTCTCCCCGCGCCCCGGTGGAGGCGGCGATGGCCGAGGGGCGCGATACCGTCTTCGACATCGACTGGCAGGGCGGGCAGCAGATCCGCAACTCCGGCCTCGGGCGCGACACGGTCTCGGTCTTCATCCTGCCGCCCTCGATCGCGGCGCTGGAGGCGCGGCTCAGGACCCGCGCCCAGGACAGCGATGCGGTGATCGCCGGGCGGATGGCGAAAAGCCGCGACGAGATCAGCCATTGGGCCGAATATGACTATGTGCTGGTCAATGACGATATCGACAGCACCTTCAACGCCTTGCGCGGGATTCTTGAGGCCGAGCGGCAGCGGCGCGACCGCCAGCCCTGGCTCAACGACTTCGTGCGCGGCCTGAACCGGGAGTTCGACAACCGATGATCTGGAGCCTCGACGGCCTGACCCCCGCGATCGACCCCACGGCCTGGGTCGCTCCCTCCGCCGACGTGATCGGCACCGTCACCCTCGGCGCCCGCGCCTCGGTCTGGTTCGGCGCGGTACTGCGCGGGGATACCGAGCCGATCACGGTGGGCGAGGGGACGAATATCCAGGAAAACAGCGTCCTGCACACCGATGCCGGCTTCCCGCTCACCATCGGCGCCAATTGCACCATCGGCCACAAGGCGATGCTGCATGGCTGCACCATCGGCGATACCTCCCTGATCGGCATGGGGGCCACGGTCCTGAACGGGGCGCGGATCGGGCGCTTCTGCCTGATCGGCGCCTGCGCGCTGGTCACCGAGGGCAAGGAGATCCCCGATTTCTCGCTGGTCATGGGATCGCCGGGCAAGGTGGTGCGCCTTCTCGACGAGGCGGCGCAGGCGCGGCTGATGACCTCGGCGCTGCATTACCAGAAACAGGCGGCGCGCTTTGCGGCCGGGCTCAAGGGGGCATGATGGAGATCGCGGGCAGGAAGATCGGCCCCGGCCAGCCGCCGCTGGTCATCGCCGAGATCGGCATCAACCACGGCGGCGACCTTGCCGTGGCCAAGGAAATGGTGCGCCTCGCCGCCGGGGCGGGCTGCGAGATGATCAAGCACCAGACCCATATCATCGAAGACGAGATGACCGAGGAGGCGAAGAGCATCTTCCCGCCGAATGCCGATGTCTCGATCTGGCATGTGATGGAGCGCTGCGCGCTGTCGCTGGCCGACGAGGCGGAGCTGAAGCGCTATACCGAGAGCCTGGGGATGATCTGGATCTCGACGCCCTTCAGCCGGGCGGCGGCGGATTTCCTCGAAAGCCTCGACGTGCCGGCCTACAAGATCGGCTCGGGCGAAGCCGACAACCTGCCGCTGATCCGCCACATCGCGCGGAAGGGCAAGCCGGTGATCCTGTCCACCGGCATGCAGACCATCGAGACCATCCGCGCCTCGGTCGCCATCCTCGATGCGGCGGGGATCGACTATGCGCTTCTCGAATGCACCAACCTCTACCCCAGCCCGGCGGAGATCGTGTCGCTGCGCGGGGTGACGGAGCTGCGCCAGGCCTTTCCCAAGGCGGTCGTCGGCTTTTCCGACCATTCCATCGGCCCGGAAATGGCGCTGGCCTCGGTGGCGCTCGGCGCCTGCATCCTCGAACGGCACTATACCGACTCGCGCTATCGCAAGGGGCCGGACATCATCAATTCGATGGATCCGGCGGAACTGCGCTTCCTGATCGACCGCTCGCGCGAGATCTGGATCGCCGCCAACAACCCCAAGCAGCGTTCGGCGCCGGAGGAGGACGTCTATCGCTT
Source organism: uncultured Rhodobacterales bacterium (assembly GCA_964602115.1). Lineage (GTDB taxonomy): Bacteria > Pseudomonadota > Alphaproteobacteria > Rhodobacterales > Rhodobacteraceae > JANOGU01. Next base: position 14,534 of record CAZRQN010000011.1, on the reverse strand, counting down.
CGCCCGGGGTTCGGTCGTCGCCGATGCCGATCTGCCCGAGGGCCATGTGATCCGCGAGCAGGACATATGGGCCCGCCGCCCCGGCTCGGGCGAGATCGCCGCCTATGACTTCGACAAGGTGCTGGGCAAGCGCCTCACCCGGGCCGTGACGCGCAATACCCAGCTCAGGTGGGGGGATCTGGCATGAGGCCGGAACTTCAGTTTCTGCGGATGCTGTCGCCCTCCCCGAAGGTCTTCTTCATCGGCTTCAACAAGTGCGGAACGACGTCTTTCCACAAGTTCTTCAAGGCCAACGGCTACCTCTCGGCCCATTCCAGCGCCCGGGTCTGGCCGACGTTTCGGCGGCGCAACATCGCGCAGCATTGGGCGAAGAACGTGGCCACAGGCGCCGATCCGCTGCGCGGGATGGGGTTCTACCGAGTGTTTTCGGGCGTGAGCTATGCCAACAACAAGCGGGTTGTTGAAGGAAACGCCTATTTCCGCGAGCTGCATCGTGCTCATCCGGAGGCATACTTCGTGCTGAATACGCGCCCGATGGAGGCTTGGATCCAGTCGCGCCGAAAGCACCACGCCGGTCGGCTGCTGGCCCAGCACGCCGCCGCGCGCGGGGTCTCGGAGGCCGAGGTTCCGGAGCTTTGGCGTTCGGAGCGCGAGGCGTTCGAAGCGGAGGTGGCCGGGCACTTTGCAGGATCGCAGCGGTTCCTCACCTTCGACCTGGCAAGCGATGACATCGAAACCTTGACTGGTTTCCTGGCGGGCGACTTCGCCCTCGACCCGGGACGCTGGAAGCACCTGAACCGGACCGATCGGCACTGAGTGCACGGGGTCACACCGGTCCGATCACGCCTTTCATCTTAGGCACTTCCACCGAATAGCCGAAGCGTTCGAAATCAGGGCCGTAGAAAGCCGCGATCCGGGCCAGGCTTTCGGCCGAAACCGAAACCGGGCGTGGCGGCGAGACATTGCGCGGCGCGGTGGTGTGCGGCACCTCGACGCCGGTCACCTCGGTCAGCCGCCGCATCACCGCGTCGAGCCCGTCCTCATAGCGGAAAGCCTCGGCGCCGAAGCATTCGAACTCCACCTGCTTGCGGAAATGACCTCCCCGCCAGGTCGGGTCGCGCGCCACCCGCCACAGGGCGTGGCGCAGCCAGATGTCGAAGCCCATGAACCGCAGCCGCGACAGATGCGGGCCGGGGCCGCGCCGCTGGTAGCGGTATTCGGAAACCAGCCGCGCCACCGGGTGGCGCACCACCATGAAGGCATAGTCGATCATCTCGGGCAGGAAGAACCGCGTCAGCACTTCCGCCGGCTGGTGGCGCGGGCCGAATTCGCCGTGGCGCAGCTTGATCCGCGTGTCGAAGACGGCGGTGCCAGCGGCGCCGAGGTGCTCGCCTACCGCCATGCCGGCGGTCTTGGGAATATGGATGAACAGGACCTTTGTCGTCCCGATCCGGTAGATCGGCATCCCGCCGCTCCCTCTCGCTTCGCCCGGCCCGCCTATCAGAGCTACAGCGCCCCTCGCAAGCGCGGCCGGACCTCAAGGCCGACAGGCACTGCGGCTTTTCCGCAATGCCTCTTGGTCCCAGGCGGCAAGTCTTCGACATGGCCGCAGGTCGTAACCCCGCGCGTCTGGCGGCGGAGCCGTTGCGCCTCCGAGCGGCTGCAACTCCGGTCGAAGGTCGGTGCCCCGGCCAGCATCGCGCCGGCGGGCCGCGCCTGGCCCGCCTTCGGTTGCAAGCCAGCACTTGGATTGGTGGGCTTCTCGTCCGCCTCCAGCGGCCTTGCCGTCACGGGTGCTCTACCGATGGCAGTTTGACCGAACGCCCGGGCACCTCGCCTTTCCGCAGCATCCACCAGAGCCGCCGCAGGTAGTTCCCCGCTCTCAGCCAGTAATTCGGCAGCCGCAGGTACCAGGGAAACTTGCGCACCCCGCCATAACCGCCCGGCCCGGTGATCAGGCTCTCCTGCGCCTCGTCCAGGCCGCAGGGCCATGGTTCCATCCCGCGCAGACGGAAGCCATGGACGAAGAAGCGGTTGATCTCGTGGTCGGTGGCCCGCGTCACGCGGGCCATGGCCGGCAACAGCTTGGCCGCCGTGGCGCGGTTGATCAGATAGGCGCCGGTTCCGGTATTTGGCCCGAGATAGGCGTTGAGCGACCAGCGCCCCAGCCGCCCCTGCGCCACCGGCAGCTTGGCGCGGATGCGGTTGAGCTTCAGCAGGTCCCAGTGCGCCGCGCCGCGCAGGGCGAGTTCGAGCGCCTCGCGGAAATCGGGGCCGAAAGTCGCGTCATCCTCCAGCACCAGCGCATGGGGCGCGCCGGAGGCGAGGAAGCGCTCCCAGACCCTGAGATGCGAGTGGTAGCAGCCGATGCCGCCGATCAGCACCTCGCGCCCCATGTTGCGGCGGAAGGCCGGGATATCGACGGTGGCCAGCAGCCGCTTCTCCTCGGCCTTGCCATCGACACCCGGCACCAGCTCATAGGCCAGCCCGACCGCCGCAAGCCGCGCCTCCATGGCGGCGCGGCGCCCCGTCGCCCGGGGCAGGTTGATGAGATAGATCGGCAGGCCCGCCAGCGGATCGCTCATGCCGCACCCTCGCTCCAGATTTCGCGCAGCCAGGCACAGGGGCGGGTGGAGGACAGGCCGGCGCGATAGCCCGCCACCGCCTCTTCCGGCTTCGGCCTGCCGTGGAAGCAGACGACCCGCGCCTCGGGCGGCCGCTTCGGCGGCAGGATCAGGTTGAACGGACGCATGGGGCGGCAATCGTACTTGAAGGACGCAATCCAGGCATCTGGAAAGAAAGCGAGATCGCCCGCCCGATGCGCCGAGGCCGAAGTATAGGTCTGCTCCGCCCCCCCCCCCAGCGCCACCGCTTCCTCCGGGGCCTCGGCCATCAGGCGGTAGAGGTAGGCATGCCGCTGCGGGTCGATCCTTTCCACCGAACCATGCCCCAGCGACGGCGCCCGCGAGGAGGAACGCCATTCCCGCCGCATGCACAATTTGCCGGGCGCGAAGGTCCAGAGATCGGCGACCGGCCCGGTGATCGCGACGTCGAGGTCGAAGACCAGCAGCGGCCCGTCGTGGCCCGGCACCAGCCCGGGGCGAAAGAGGCTGATCTTCTTCAGCCGCCCGCGTTTGGGTGCCGTCGCCATCGCCCGCTCCATCCGCGACGCGAAGGGCTCCTCCGGCAGGGGCAGGATCTCCACGCCGGCGTCGATGCCGCTCGCATCCTCGGTCATGCACAGGAACCGCAGCGCGTGGCCGGCGCAGTTGCGCCGCAGCCCGGCGAAAAGCCGGTTCACATCCCGCGCCCCATAGGCGGTGCCGTATTTCAGGCAGATGCCGGTGATCGTCGTCATGCGCCCCGTTCCTGCCGGCCAGGGCCGGACGGCCCGATGTAACCGCAGGCCGGACCGGCGGCAATCGTCCTGCCCGGGCAGCCGCCAGTTGCCGGCGAACCCCCGAGCGACTAAGCCAGCAGGACCCGAGACCGAGCCGCGATGACCCGCCATCTCCTCTTCCTCACCGGCACCCGTGCCGATTTCGGCAAGCTGGAACCGCTTGCCGCCGCCGCGCGGGACGCCGGGCACCGGGTGACCTTCTTCGTCACCGGCATGCACATGCTCGACCGCTACGGGCTGACCAAGATGGAGGTGCAGCGCATGCCCGGCGTGGCGGTGCACGAGTTCCTCAACCAGCGCCCGGGCGACGGGCAGGACATCGTGCTGGCCAAGACCGTGACCGGCTTTTCCGACTACGTCACCGAGCAGCGGCCCGACCTGATCGTCACCCATGGCGACCGGATCGAGGCCCTGGCCTGCACGCTGGTGGCGGCGACGAACTACATCCGTTCTGCCCATGTGGAGGGCGGCGAGGTCTCGGGCACGATCGACGAGGTCTTCCGGCACTGCAACACCAAGCTCGCCTCGGCACATTTCGTCTCCTCCGAAGCCGCCGCCGCCCGGGTGCGGGCGCTGGGGGAGCCGGAAGAGACGATCCATGTCATCGGCTCGCCTGAGCTCGACTTCCACGCCGGGCCCTCCGGGGTGACGCTGGCCGAGGTCAGGGAACGCTATGCCATCCCCTTTGCCGATTTCGGCATCGCCGTCTTCCATCCCGTCACCTCCGAGGCGGCGACGATGGGGGCGCAGGCCGAGGCGCTGTTCGCGGCGCTTGCCGAGAGCGGGCGGTCCTTCGTCGTCATCGCGCCCAACAACGATCCCGGTTCGGAGGCGATTTTCCACGTCCTGGGGCGGCTTCCGGAGGAGCGCTTCCGCCTGCTGCCCTCGATGCGCTTCGCCCATTTCTCCGAGCTGATGCGCCATGCCGCCTGCATGGTCGGCAATTCCTCGGCCGGGGTGCGCGAGGCGCCCTTCCTCGGCCTGCCGTCGCTGGACATCGGCACGCGGCAGACCAACCGCTCCGATGCCGCCTCGATCACGGCGACCGCCGCCACCGACCGCGCCACGATCCTGCGCTTTCTGAGCGGGGAATGGGGCCGGCGCCACGCCACCCACCAGGGCTTTGGCACCGGCGGCGCGGCGGCGCGCTTCGCCGAGGTGCTGGCCCGGCCGGAGTTCTGGGCGCGCGACCTGCAGAAGGCCTTCCGTGACCTTGCCTGACCTCGCGCCGCGCCGGCCGAGCCAGCCGGCAGGCCCGGCGCTGCGCCTGGCGCTGGCACTGCGCTGGTTCCTCGCGCCCTTCGCCCCGGCGCTCCTCCGCCGCCGCCTGGCGCGCGGCAAGGAAGAGCCCGGGCGCTGGCGGGAGAAACTGGGCGAGGCCACGGTGGCGCGTCCGCAGGGGCCGCTCGTCTGGTTCCATGCCGTCGGTCTTGGCGAGGTTCTGGCGCTGCGCGGACTGATCGCGGAGATGGGGGCGCGGCGGGGGGATATGTCCTTCCTCGTCACCTCCAGCGCCCGCACCTCCGCCCGCGCCTTCGCCGGTCAGGTCCCGCCCCGGACCTGCCACCAGTTCCTGCCGCTTGACCTGCCGCGCCCGACGCGGCGCTTTCTCGACCACTGGCGCCCGGCGCTTTCGGTCTGGGCCGAGCAGGACCTCTGGCCCGGTCTGGTGGTGGAAACCGCCCGGCGCGGCATCCCGCTGGCGCTGGTCAATGCAAGGATGGACGGTGCCGCCCATGCCCGGCGCAGGCACTGGCGCGGGCTTTTCCGCGACCTCTACGCCCGGTTTTCGCTGCTTGCGGCGCAGGACGCCGCCACGGCCGCGCACATGGCGGCGCTCGGGGCGGAGGGGGTCGCGGTGACGGGTTCGCTCAAGCCCGGGGCAGGGGCGCTCGGTTGCGACCCGGCCGAACTCGCCCGGCTGACCCCGCTGCTGGCAGAGCGCGCGCCCTGGCTTGCCGCCTCCACCCATGCCGATGACGAGGCGGTGGCCCTGACGGCGGCGGTGCATCTTCCCGCCAGGCTCCTGATCCTCGCCCCCCGGGACCCGTCGCGCGGCGCTGCGCTGGCCGAGGCCGCCCTGGCGCTCGGCCTCACCGCAACACGGCGCAGCCTGGGGCAGGGGCCGGAGGCGCAGGTCTGGATTGCCGACACCATCGGCGAGATGGGGCTTTGGTACCGCCTTTGCCCGGTGGCGCTGATCGGCGGACGGGCCATTGGCGGCCACAGCCCCTGGGAGGCGGCAAGCCTCGGCTGCGCGGTACTCCACGGTCCCGGCCCGGCCAATTTCGCCCCCGACTACGGCGCGCTGCACGAGGCGGGCGCCGCGCGGGAGGTGGAGGATGCCGAGGACCTTCTGGCGGCGCTGGCTTCCCCCGATCTTCCGGCGATGGCCACAAGGGCGGCGGGCCTGGTCGCGGCTGCCCGCGAGGGTACCGAACGGCTTGCCGAGGCGCTGCTGAGGCTCCTGCCATGAGCCTGCGGCTGCGCCTGTTCCTGATCCTGTGGGACCTTCTTTGGACGCTCGGCCTGCCGCTCGTCCTCGCCTATCTCCTGTGGCGGGGCCGGCGCGATCCCGCCTACCGGGCGCATCCGGGCGAGCGCCTCGGCCGCTACCGGCAGCGGATGGCGGGCCCGGTCTGGGTCCATGCCGTCTCGCTGGGCGAGGTGCGCTCCGCCGTGCCGCTGGTGCAGGCGCTGCTCGGACGCGGCGAGCGGGTGGTGATGACCCATCTCACCCCCGCCGGCCGGCGCGAAGCCACGCGCGTCTTTGCCGCCGAGATCGAAGCGGGAAACCTTGCCTCCGTCTGGCTTCCTGTCGAAACCTCATGGGCTTACGCGGGGTTCTTCAAGGCCTTTCGCCCGCGTGCCGGCCTGGTGATGGAGGTCGAGCACTGGCCGCGCATGATCGCCGCCGCACGGGTGCGGGGCGTGCCGCTCTTTCCCTGCAACGCCCAGTATCCGCTGCGCAGCTTCACCAAGGACCGCCCCGGCAGCCTTCGCCGCGAACTGATCGGCCTTTACGCCGGCGCGCTGGTGAAGTCGGAGCTTCAGGCCGGACGCTTCCGTGCCTGTGGCCTCACCGAGGTCCATGTCACCGGCGAAACCCGCTTTGACCAGCCGGTCCCGGATCACCTCCTCGCCGCCGGCCACGCTCTGCGCGCCTGGCTGGCCCCGTCGCGCCCCGTGGTCGCCATCGCCTCGGCGGTCGAGGGCGAGGACGCGACCTATGTCGCGGCGCTCCGCGCCCTTCATGCCGGCGGACGCCCGCCGCTCGTCCTCTATATCCCCCGCCGGCCGGAGCGCTTTGCCGAGGTCGCGGCCACACTTGTCGCGGCCGGCTTCCGCCTTGCCCGCCGCAGCGACCTGCTCGACACCGCCTTTGCCGCGAAAGGTCCGCCGCCGGAGATCGACATCCTTCTCGGCGATTCCCTGGGCGAGATGTACGCCTATCTTGCCGCCGCCGACCGGGTGGTGGTGGGCGGTGGCTTCACCCCGGCGGGTGCGCACAACATCATCGAGCCGCTGGCCCTGGCCCGCCCGGTCATCACCGGGCCGCAGACCTGGCCGATCGAATACCCGTTCGAGGAGGCGCGCGCCGCCGGGGTGGCGCTGTCGGTCACCGATGCGCCGGCCCTGGCCGAGGCGATGATGAGCTTTGACCCGCAACCGGCTGCGATGGAACGGTTCTTTGGCGATCACGCCGGCGCGGTCGCCCGGACGCTCGCCGCCTTCGACCGCCTCACCAGGCGCTGAACCCGCCATCGACATTGACGAGCTGGCCCGTCATGTAGCCGGCCTGCGGCGAGCAGAGGAACAGCATCGCATCGGCGATCTCGTCCGGCTGCGCCATCCGCCCGGCCATGATCAGCCCGCCGACCCGGCGCTGGAACTCCTCCGAATGGCCGTTGAACACCGCGCCCGGCGCGATCGTGTTCACCGTGGCCCCGCGCGGCGCCCAGTAGCCGGCGAGCCACAGCGTCAGGCCGTGGATCCCCGCCTTGGTGGTCGAATAGGCCGAGAAGGACTTGAAGGGCATGCCTTCGTAGATCGGATGATGCGGGCCGTTCAGCGCGTACATCGAGGCGACGTTGATGAGCGTGCAGGGCCATTTGCCGACGATGTCGCGGTCCATCTGCCGGGCGATCAGGAAGGCCCCGGTCAGGTTGGTGCGCAGCGTCCGCTCCCAGTCCGACAGCGACGTGTCGGCGAAGGAGGGAAAGGGCTTGCCGGCGCCCATCAACAGCTCGCCGGTGATCGCGGCGTTGTTGAGCACGACATTCGGCTCCCATCCATCCGAAACGATACGGGAGAAGATGCCGTTGATCTCGTCTTCGCTTGCCACATCAAGCGGATAGAAACGGAAATTCTCATTCGGTCCGAAGTCTGCCACCAGCGCCTCGGCCCGGGCGCCGGGCAGGTCGGAGGCGATCACCCGCGCCCCGGCCGCCAGCATCCGGCGCACATAGGCGCGGCCCAGCACCCCGCCGGAGCCGGTGATGAAGATCGTCCGCGTCGAAAGGTCGCTCATTTGGCCCTCGTCAGAAGCCATTCGACCAGATCGAAGTCGAAAGGCGTGTCGATGTCGAGACAGCGCTCGGCCGGCATCAGGTAGGGGATGACGCGCCCCTCCCACAAGCCCCTGGACCGCCTCAGGTAATCCGGCGCCACCACGTAGGTGGAAGCGGCGTGTTCATAGACCACCGGCGCCTGCTGGCGCGCCACCACCCCGCCGGGCAGCGGCTTGGAGACATGCAGCGCGCCGCTGGCATCGGGTTCCACCAGGTTGAAATAGGGGTTCTTGCGCGCCTCGCAGCAGGACATCACCATGTCCGGCGCTTCGCGCGCGAAGAGGTCCAGCGCCCCGTCGATGTCCGAAGCCAGGCGCAGCGGCGAAGTGCAGTCGAGGTCGAGAAAGGCCGTCACCGGCCCCGCCAGCGCCTCGGAAGCCTGCAGCGCATGTTGCCAGACCCCCCATTTGCCCGCCGTATCGGTGGCCAGATGTGCCGGGCGGAGCCCGATGGCCAGGCAGCCCTTGGCCAGCGCATGGGCATAGAGCGCCTCGTCATCGGTGGAAACCACCACCGCCCCCACCCTCGGATGGGCCAGAAGCTGATCCAGCGACCAGTCGATCAGCGGTTTGCTGGCGATGGCCCGCGTGTTCTTGCCGGGCACGCCCTTCGATCCCTTGCGGGCGCCGATATGGCCGAGGATCATGGCAACTCCTTCTCCACCCTGCCGCGAAAGGTCCGCGCCTCCCAGGCGGCGACGGTGAGGGACGCGCTCTCGCGGCAGAGGTCAAGGCGCGGAAGGTGCGGATTGCCGGAGGTCGCCCGCCCGGAGACCAGCGCCAGGAAATCCGCCATCGCGGCAAGGAACATGGCGTTGCGGTCCTGGGCCAGTTCCAGCGGGGCCTCTGCCTCATGCCCGATGCGCCGGCCGGTGCCGGCGGCGAAATCCACCGTGACCGAGGCTGCCAGTCCGTCGATCCGCGCCTCGCGCACCAGCCGGGGGCAGAGATAGTCCATCGCCACCACGCCCTGCACGCCGGGCGCGGAGAGCGTGATCCGGCTGGACATATCGACGCCCGGATAGGCCGCATGGCCAAGGCTGTCCACCTGCTCCAGCATCAGGCCGGGAAACAGGCAGGCGGCCATGTCGATCTCGTGGCAGAGGTCGAGCAGCACGCCGCCGCCCTCGGCCCTGGCCGCGTAACTCTCCGAGAACCGCCAGCCGGGGCGCCACTGGGTCACGTCATGGCCGATGGTGAAGGCAAAGCGGAACGGCTGCCGCATTTCGCCGGCAAGCGCGGCAAAGCCGCGATGATAACGCATCATCAGGCCCAGCATCGAACGGCTGGCCACCGGCGCCGTGGCGGCAAGGATCGCCGCAAGCTCGGCGCTGCGGAAGGCCAGCGGCTTCTCGATGTACAGCGGCAGGCCAGCCGCCGCGAGGGGCGCGATCACCGCCAGGCGCTGGTCGGTCGCCGTGGCCACCACCGCCGCCGCATAGCGGCCGGACCGGGCGCGGGCGGCAAGATCGTCCGGCGAGGTGGCGCGGAAGGGCAGGTGTTCCACCTCGGCGCCCAGGCTGGCCAGATTGCCCGCATGGCGCCTGCCGATCGAGCCCGCGCCGATGACCAGTACCCGCATGACCCCTCCCGAAGACGCGCGGAAGCTAGCGGCGGCCCCCGAAGAACGCAACGGCCCGCCCGGGGTTGCCGGGGCGGGCCGTGTTCGCTATCGCATCACCCGGGGGTGGTTAGCTCAGCGGTAGAGCGGCTCGTTTACACCGAGCGGGTCGGGAGTTCGAACCTCTCACCACCCACCAACCGGTCAGGGTTCCTGAATGACGTTCTCGCTGGGCGAGTTGCTGCCACCCGATGCCGCCGCCGCGATCAGAAGCAGAAGCAGGATCGGCACGATGATCCCGGCCGAGGAACTGCTGCTGGCATCATCCACCACTTCTTCTTCCATCACCGGTTCGGCCATGCCGCCGGCATAGGCGATCCCGCCGACCATCGCGGCAATCACCGCCGCCACTGCAATTTTCTTCATCACGACCTCCTTTGTCGATCTAGCTTAACTATCGCCATCAACGATGACGTTGGATCCGTTGTCAGAACTGCCGGACGCCGCTGCGGCAATCAGCAGAAGAAGAAGGATCGGCACGATGATTCCCGCCGATGAGGAACTGGAGGCCGCCTCGACGACTTCCGGCTCCATCGCGGGTTCGGCCATGCCACCCGCGAAGGCAGAATCCCCGAAAGCCGCCGTCATGGCCGCCGCAAAGATCACTGACTTCATGTCCCGACCCTCTCCCTGAACTGCCTTCACAGGCAGCCGCGACCGCTGCAATCCGATCCGCCCGACGCGGCCGCAGCCACCAGCAGCAGAAGCAGGATCGGCACGATGATGCCGGCGCTTGAGGAGCTGGTCGCGGCCTCGACAACCTCGGCCTCCATGACCGGCTCGGCCATGCCGCCGGCGTTGGCAACGCCCGCCATCATCGCGGCAAGGCTGGCCGCAGCGATAAGTTTCTTCATCTTCGCTTCCTTCTCAAAAAAGACAGGGCTATCAGCCAGGGTTCCTGCCGCCGTCAGACCCACCCGATGCAGCCGCAGCGACGAGAAGCAGAAGAAGGATCGGCACGATGATGCCGGCCGACGAACTGCTCGTCGCCGCTTCCACCACTTCGGGCGCCATCACCGGCTCAGCCATGCCGCCGGCAAGGGCGGGACCCGAGATGGCCGCAAACAGCACGGCCGAGATTGCAAGACGTTTCAAGGCGATCTCCTTCGCAATGACTCCTAACCATGTGAAATCCCGCAAGCGAGTCGGCCAAAGCGAATTGCGCATGGGGCGGCAGGTTTGCCGGCATTCGCTGCAAATTCGTCACATCCTGCGATGCAATCTTGCGCGAAAAGCCTGCCAGGCCTCGGCGACCGGACGAACCATGGCCGCGAGGAAGCTGCCGTAGGGCTGCGGCACTCTTTGCCCTTCGGCGTCGGACAGGCCGAATTCCACCGAAGTCTCCTCCGGCGCGGGGATATAAAGCGTGCCGCACATCCAGTCCCAGACGGCCAGAACCTCGCCGAAATTCCGGTCGCGGTGGCGGGGGTCGATCGAATGGTGCACCTGGTGGAGGGCGGGCGAGATCAGGACATGCTCCAGCCAGGCCGGGTAGCGCAGCCAGACATGGCTGTGCCGCAGGTTGGCGGCGGCAAGGTTGAAGACGGCATAGAAGATATTCGTCCCCAGCGCCGTCATGGTGTCCAGCGATCCGGTGACGAAGATCAGGGCGAGGGCCTGCAGGAAGCCCAGCATCACCGCGAACAACGCGCCTCCAGCGAGCATATAGACCGGATGATGGCGTGCCGCCGTCAGCGGGTTCAGGTCCTCGGCCGCATGATGCAGCGCGTGGATCGGCCAGAGAATGCGGCTGTCGTGGTGCCAGCGGTGCCAAGCGTAGTTGAAAGCGTCTGCGATGAGGAAGGTCACTAGCGCGGCAAGGAACGGCCATGCGCCTTGCGGTGGCGGCGGAAGGACGAACAATCTCCCGATTCCCTTCATCGCCAGTGCCGCGACCGCCGGGGCGCCGACGCTGAAATACATTAGCAGGATCACCGAGACGACATAGACCTGCACATCGAGCAGGAAGCCTTGCGAGCGGTAGATGCGGCGCGGAAACAGCCAGGCGAAAAACCCCAGACCAGGACGACGGCGAAGCCAGATCGCCAGACAGATCGCCAGCGTGACCGACAGCACCAGGGGCGTGTAGAGCGATCCGGCATCGGTGAATTTCTGCGCCACCAGTGCGCGGAACTCGGTTCCGACCCTCGCCCAGGCCTCTTCCGTCGTCATCCGCCGCCGCCCCCGAAACCCCGTGGGAAGATGCCCCAAGGGCGACGGCCGATCAACCGTCCGGCGTCGCCAGCCCTGGCGCACAGACGTCGTGCAGCCGGGGAGGGCGACAGCCGCCTCCGGAGTACCTATCTTCCCGTGCAACCCCGGAGGCCGAAGATGAGCTGGAACCCCGCCCTGGATCCCGAGATCCCCATCGGCGATGCGGTGGATGCCATCGCCACCGTGATCGTCCCCCGTGCCCGCGACCTCGGCGGTTTCGAGGTCCGCCGCGCCCTGCCGACCGTGGCCCGGCAGATGGTCGGGCCCTTCATCCTCTTCGACCAGTTCGGCCCGGCGGAGTTTCTCACCGGCCAGGGCATGGACGTGCGGCCGCATCCGCATATCGGCCTCGGCACGGTCACCTATCTGATGAAGGGGCGCATCCATCACCGCGATTCGCTGGGCAGCGACGGCTGGATCGAGGAGGGCGCGGTCAACTGGATGCTGGCGGGGCAGGGGATCACCCATTCCGAACGGGTGGACGGCCCGGCCCGCCATGCCCCGCATGTGATGTTCGGCCTGCAGACCTGGCTGGCCCTGCCAAGGGCGCATGAGGACGACCCAGCCGCCTTCGTCCATGTGCCGAAGGAAAGGCTGCCGGTGCTGGATGGCGAGGGCAAGCAGGTGCGGCTCATCCTCGGCAATGCCTGGGGCGAGGCTTCCCCGGTGGCGATGCCCTTCGACGTCTTCTATGCCGATGCGCGCCTGGGCCCCGGCGCCAGCCTTCCGCTGCCGGACGGGCACGAAGACCGGGGGGCCTATGTCCTTTCCGGAGAGGTCTCGGTCGGCGGGCAGACCTTCGGCGCCGACCGGATGCTGGTCTTCCGCGAGGGCGACCGGCTCGCCCTGACCGCCGGACCGCAGGGCGCGCGGCTGATGCTGCTCGGCGGCGAGGTGGCCGATGGCCCCCGCCATATCTGGTGGAACTTCGTCGCCTCGTCGAAGGAGCGGATCACCGCCGCCAAGGAGGCCTGGCGCGCCGGCGACTGGGCGCATGGCCGCTTCCGCCTGCCGCCGGGGGACGATCACGAATGGATCCCGGCCCCCGACCATTGACGGTGCCGCCGCCCCGGCTTTTCTGCCGGGCTCCGGCATAGTTGACTGGGCGGGGACGCCGAAAGGGCAGGGCGATGCAGAGACGCAGACTGGGCGCGCGCGGACCGGAGGTTTCGGCCATCGGTCTCGGCTGCATGGGCATGTCGGCCTCCTATGGCACCATCCCCGACCCGGCCGAAATGGTCCCGGTCCTGCGCGGCGCGGTGGAGCTTGGCGTCACCCTTTTCGACACCGCCGAGATCTACGGCCCCTTCACCAACGAGATGCTGCTGGGCGAGGCGCTGGCGCCGGTGCGCGACCGGGTGGTGATCGCCACCAAGTTCGGCTTCACCTTTCCGGGCGACGAGACCAGCGCCGTCCGCACCTCGCTCAACGACGGGATGGACAGCCGCCCCGCCCATATCCGCGCCGTGGTCGAGGCTTCGCTGAAACGGCTGCGCACCGACCGCATCGATCTGCTCTATCAGCACCGGGTGGACCCGAAAGTGCCGATCGAGGACGTGGCCGGCACGGTCGGGGCGCTGATCACCGAGGGCAAGGTGCTGCATTTCGGCCTGTCCGAGGCCGGCCCGCAGACCATCCGCCGCGCGCATGCCGTCACGCCCGTCACCGCGCTCCAGTCGGAATATTCGCTGTGGACGCGCGGGCCGGAGGCGGAGATCCTGCCCTTGCTGCAAGAGCTTGGCATCGGCTTCGTGCCCTTCTCTCCGCTCGGCCGGGGGTTTCTCTCGGGCGCGGTCGATGCCGCCACCGCCCTTGCGCCGACCGATTTCCGCGCCAGCCTTCCCCGGTTCTCGCCGGAAGCGCGGGCCGCCAACGCGCCACTTGTCGAGGCCTTGCGCAATATCGCCACAGGGATGGGCGCCAGCCCGGCGCAGGTGGCGCTGGCCTGGTGCCTGGCCAAGGCACCCTTCATCGTGCCGATCCCGGGCAGCACGCGACTGTCCCGCATCGCCGAGAACGCCACCGCCGCCGACATCGTCCTGACGGCCGAGGACATCGCCGCCATCGAAGCCGCCGTCGCTGCCATCCCGGTCGAGGGCGGGCGCTATCCCGACAAGCTGGAGCGCCAGACGGGATTGTGATGGGCCTCTGACGGGGCGCTTGCCCCACGCAACGGCCCAATCTAGCGTGACTGCCGCGAACGGTCGGCAGTCGCTCAGCTTTTCCCGCTGGCACGAAAGGATTGTCCATGGGCATGGCCGCAACCCCCTTCAGCGTGATTCCCGACAAGCAGGCGCGCAAGCTGGACAGTTCCCTGCAGCGCGCGGCGGAGGGAATAAGTTCCAGATACTATGCCGCAGCCATGATCGCCCAGGATCTGCGCGGCACGCTCGACAAGCTTAAGAAGGAAATCGACGAACTGGGCAGCATCATGCAGAAGGCCATCGACGTGCATCGCTCGCCGAACACCAAGCTCGACGACGCGGACCGAAAGGAGCTGGCGGCGATGCTGAAGAACTGGAGCAAGGCGCTGGCCAGTCTCGACCGGACAAGGGGTGGATTGTAGCGCTTCGTCGCGATGCTGCGCCGAAGTTCCGGAACCTGCTTGACCCTGCCTGCGGCCTGTCATATCTCGCCCCCACATCCGGGGCGGCGCCTCGTGGGGGTCCCGCGGGGTTGTAGCTCAGTCGGTTAGAGTGCCGGCCTGTCACGCCGGAGGTCGCGGGTTC
>CAZRQN010000010.1:22315-40102 GCA_964602115.1 uncultured Rhodobacterales bacterium | reverse complement strand
CTAGGACGGGTCGGTCGGGATCGAGGCGCCGGGTCCTTCGGCTGACCGGATGGCGCGGCGTGTCCGGCCCGCCCGACATCGCTTAGGCCATTTCCCCTTCCGCGAGCGGGGGCCGGCCTGTGGCGCAGCTGCGGATCAATGCCGCGCAGTGGGGGAAGGGCTCACCAGTTGTCCGGGCCCTTGTCGGCGAAGCGGCGGGCCATGAAGTCGATGAAGGCGCGGACCTTGGGCTGGGTGAAGCGGCCCGGGGGATAGACCGCGTAGATGCCGAGGATCTCGACCGGCAGGTTGGGGATCGCTTCCTCGACCATGCCCTGGCGCATCGCATCGGCATAGAGAAAGGACGGCAGATAGGCGATGCCGAGCCCGGCGATGGCGGCGTTCAGCAGCGACTGGCCGTCATTCACCGTCAGCCAGCCGGCGCTGCGGATCTGGCGCTTCTCGCCGGAGGGGGCCGGCACCCGCCAGACATTGCCATTGGCCTGGTTGGAGTAGTGCAGAAGCTTGTGCTCGTTGAGGTCATCGACCTTCATCGGCCGCCCGTAGCGCTGGAAGTAACTGGGCGAGCCGATCATCCGCTTGGCCGTTTCGGTCAGCTTGCGGGCGCGCAGCGAGCTGTCCTCCAGTTCGCCCACCCGGATGGCGAGATCGAAGCCTTCGGAGATCAGCTCCACATAGCGGTTGTTGAGCACCATGTTGACCGTGATGTCGGGGTATTCGAGCAGGAAATCCCCGAGGATCGGCGACAACAGGTTCACCCCGAAGTCGGTGGCCACCGAGATGCGCAGGAGACCGGAGGGGGCGGACTGCATCGAGGTGACCAGGGCATCGGCCTCGCCGGCATCGTTCAGCACCCTGCGGGCGCGGTCGTAATAGGCCAGGCCGATTTCGGTGGGCGAGACCCTTCGCGTGGTGCGGTTGAGCAGTCGCGCACCCAGCCGGGCCTCCAGCGCGGAGACATGCTTGGACACGGCGGACTTGGAAATGCCCATCTTCTTGGCAGCGTCGGTGAAGCCCCCCTGGTCCACGACCATGGCAAAGGCTTCCATTTCCGTCAGTCGGTCCATCATCGTCCCCAAGTGCCGGCCCCCACCGAACGGAAACAGTGATGGAAGAGGATCAAGGCAGGATCGGGGCAGCGCGACGACAGTTCGGGGGAATTCCTGTGCAGGTTCCGCCATCCTCCGGGAAATAAAGTGGCAGGTGCAGGAATAGGGGGTCGGCAGACTTCCGCCACTATGGGCGGTGGCCATCGGCGAAGGAAGGGCGCGGAAATTCCGGCGGCGGGATCCCGTCAACCCCGGCGCTCCCCATCGGCGGAGCAGGGTCGGCGGGTCTGGGGCACGCTGGCGCGGCGGGCGGCGGAAGCCTAGGTCCGTCCCGTGTGACGAAACAGTGTCCGCGCGGAGGGGCGCTGTTGCACGGGAGGAGGTTCCGGAGATGCGCAAGACAGCCGCGACGATTCTACTCGCCGCCCTGCCCTTCGCTGCGGCAGGGCAGGACCTGCCCGACGCCAATGGCGACGGGGCCTGGTCGATGGAGGAGCTGCAGGTCTCGGTCCCCGGGCTGACGGCCGAGGTCTTTGCCTCGATCGACACGGATGCGGATGGGTCGATCGACCCCGACGAACTGGCGGCAGCCATCGCCGCCGGTGTCATCACCCCCGACATCTGATGGTGCGCCCGGGCGCGGGGAAGATCCCCCACTTCGCCGGGTCCGGGTTGCACCTGCGAGGCCGCGCGGCTTTCACAGCCGCGCGGCCAGCCTTGCGCCCTGATCGATGGCGCGTTTGGCATCAAGCTCGGCCGCCACATCCGCCCCGCCGATCAGGTGATGGGCAATGCCGGCCGCCGTCAGCGCCTCGGAGAGGCGGCGCTCCGGCACCTGGCCTGCGCAGAGCACCACCGTATCCACGGCAAGGGTCTCGCGGCCTTCCGCAGTGGAGAGGACAAGTCCCTCGGCGGTGATCGCCTCGTAGGCGACGCCGCCGCGCATCGCTACACGCTTCATCGCCAGCGCCGCCCGGTGAATCCAGCCGGTGGTCTTGCCGAGATGGCGGCCGGGCTTTTCGGCCTTGCGCTGCAGAAGATGGACCTCGCGCGCCGGAGCTTCCGGGCGCGGCCCCTCGGGCGCAAGGCCGCCCGGGGTTTCCGCCGGATCGCCGACCCCCCATTCGCGGCGCCAGAGTTCTCCGTCCCCGGTCGGGCTCTCTCCGCCCTGGACGAGGAATTCGGCCACGTCGAAGCCGATGCCGCCGGCGCCGATCACCGCCACCCGCCGCCCTACCGTTGCCCCGCGCAGAACCTCGGCGTAGCCCAGCGCCCGCTCCTGCCCCGGGATGCCGGGATCGCGGGGGATGACGCCGGTGGCCAGGATCACCTCGTCGAAACCGCGCAACTCGTCCGGACCGGGGGCGCTGTCCAGCCGCAGCTCGATGCCCGCCGCCGCGATCCTTCCGGCGAACCAGGCGACGAGGCCGTGGAACTCTTCCTTTCCCGGCACCTGCCTGGCGAGGTTGAGCTGGCCCCCGACCTCCGCCGCCTTCTCGAACAGCGTCACCCTGTGTCCGCGCTCGGCCGCGACGATGGCGGCCATCATCCCCCCGGCGCCGGCGCCGACCACGGCGACCCGCTTCGGCGCGGTGGCGGGGGAATAGGTCAGTTCCGTCTCGTGGCAGGCGCGGGGATTGACCAGGCAGGAGGTGAGCTTGCCGGAGAAGGTGTGGTCCAGGCAGGCCTGGTTGCAGGCGATGCAGGGCGCGATGGCCTCCGCCCTGCCCTCGCGCGATTTCCGCACGAAGGCGGGATCGGCGAGGAAGGGGCGGGCCATGGAGACCATGTCGGCCTCGCCCCGCGCCAGGACCGCCTCGGCGACCTCCGGCGTGTTGATGCGGTTGGAGGCGATGACCGGGATCGTCACCTCCGGCCGCAGCCGCGCGGTCAGCCAAGTGAAGGCGGCGCGGGGGACCGAGGTGGCGATGGTGGGGATGCGCGCCTCGTGCCAGCCGATGCCGGTGTTGAGGCAGGAGGCGCCGGCCGCTTCGACCGCCTTTGCGAGCTGCACCACCTCCGGCCAGGTGGAGCCGTCGGAGACGAGATCGATCAGCGAGATGCGGTAGATGAGGGCGAAATCCGGCCCCACCGCCGCCCGCACCCGGCGGACCACCTCCACCGGCAGGCGCATGCGGTTGTCATAGGTGCCGCCCCAGCCGTCGCTGCGCCGGTTGGTGTGGCGGACGAGGAATTCGTTGAGGAAATAGCCCTCCGACCCCATGACCTCGACCCCGTCATAGCCCGCCTCCTGCGCCCGGACGGCGGCGGTGACGATGTCGGCGATCTGCGCCTCGATCCCGGCTTCGTCGAGTTCGCGCGGCGGAAAGGGCGAGATCGGCGACCTGATCGCCGAGGGCGCCACGCAGTCCTTGCCATAGGCATAGCGGCCGGCATGCAGGATCTGCATCGCGATCCGCCCGCCGGCATCATGGACGCGGGAAGTGACGATGCGGTGGTTGGCGATGTCCTTCGGCGTGAAGAGCCCCGCCGCGCCGGGATAGACGCCGCCCTCGCGGTTGGGGGCCATGCCGCCGGTGACGATCAGCCCCACGCCGCCGGCCGCCCGTTCCTCATAGAAGGTGGCGACGCGGTTCCAGTCGCCGTATTCTTCCAGACCCGTATGCATCGAGCCCATCAGCACCCGGTTGGGAAGGGTCAGATGGGCGAGCCTGAGCGGGGTGAACAGGTGGGGATAGGACATCGGTGCCTCCGTCGCACCGACCCTGCCGCGCAGCGCGGCGCCTGTCATCCCGGACGCCGCGTCAGGCGGGCAAAAGCCTTGAAGCAAGGCTTTTGCAAATTCCTTGTTTCAAGGAATTTGCTGCCGCCGGTCAGGGAAAGACCGACAGGATCGCGGACAGCGGCTTCTTGCGCTTGGCCACCGCCGGCACTGTGGCATCTGCCGCCGGATAGCCAGCGGGAAGGATCATCACGGGCTTTTCGCTCTCGGGCCGTCCGAGGAGTCCATTGAGGAACTTCATCGGATTGGGCGTGTGCTCGAGGCAGACGAGCCCGGCATGGTGCAGGGCGGAGATCAGGAAACCTGTGGCGATGCCCACGCTCTCGGGGACGTAGTAGTTCTTGTAGCGCGCGCCGTCCTCGGTCACCCCCCAGCGCTGGGCGAAGACGACGATCAGCCAAGGGGCCTCGGTCAGATGCGGCTTGGCGGCGCCGGTGCCGATGGGCTCCAGCGCCGAAAGCCATTCGTCTCCGCCGCCGCCGGCGTAGAAGGCGCGCTCCTCCTCCTCTGCCGCCGCCCGGATGCGCGCCTTGAGTGCCGGATCGGCGATGGCGGCGAAATGCCAGGGCTGGTGGTTGGCGCCCGAAGGCGCGGTGCCGGCGGCGGCGATGCAGGACTCGATCAGCGCCTGCGGCACCGGATCGGGCGCAAAGGCGCGCACCGAATGGCGCTTGCGCATGAAGGCGAGATGCGCCCCGGCCGCCGCCAGTGCCTCGGCCTCCGGCATCTGCACGCGATCGGGCAGGGGCAGCGGTTCGTAGCGGACCTCGCCCTTGCGATACATCACCCGCTCCCGATCAAGGCCCCTGCGGCAAAGACCAGAGCACCGCCGACCACGACCTGCAAGGTGGCGCGGAGGAAGGGCGTCTGCATGTAGCGGTTCTGGATCCAGGCAATCGCCCACAATTCGACGAAGACCACCGCCATGGCGAGGACCGTGGCGGTCCAGAAGTCCGGGATCAGATAGGGCAGCGCGTGGCCGAGCCCCCCGACCGCCGTCATGATCCCCGAGGCCAGGCCGCGCTTGAGCGGCGATCCGCGGCCGGAGATCACCCCGTCGTCATGCGCGGCCTCGGTGAAGCCCATCGAGATGCCGGCGCCGACCGAAGCCGCGAGGCCGACGAGCAGGGTCTTGTAGGTGTCCTGCGTCGCGAAGGCGGCGGCGAAGATCGGCGCGAGGGTGGAGACCGAGCCGTCCATCAGCCCGGCAAGCCCCGGCTGCACCCAGGTCAGCACGAACTGGCGATGCTGTGCCGCGTCCTCTTCGCTGCGCGCCTCCTCCGGCAGGTGTTGCGCTTCCAGCTGGCCGGCGGCGGTCTGGTGGCCGGCCTCGGCGGCGGCGAGATCGCCGAGCAGCCTGCGGGTGGCGGCATCCTGCGTCCGCGCCGCCGCCGCCTCGTAGAAACGCTGCGCGCCCTCTTCCATGGCGCGCGCCTCGGCGCGGATGCGTTCGAGGCCGAGCGCCTCGTTCAGCCACACCGGGCGGCGGGCATAGAAGCCGGCGACATGCTCGCGGCGGATCAGCGGGATGGTCTGGCCGAAGCGGGCGACGTGCAGGTCGATCAGCCGCTGGCGGTGCGTATCCTCCTCGGCCGCCATGCCCTCGAAGACGGCGGCGGAACCCGGATAGTCGGCGCGCAGCCTTTCGGCATAGCTGCGGTAGATGCGGGCGTCGTCCTCCTCCGAGGAGATGGCGAGGGCGAGGATCTCCTGTTCGGAGAGATCGGCGAAACGGCGGCGCTGGGCGAAGCCCGGGATCATGGCTGGGGTTCCGAAGATTAGAATGATTCCAGGTTAGACTGCGGCGGGGAGAACGACAAGACTGAACTGATCGGTTCAAAATGGGCTTTACAATCTGAACGAATCAGTTCAGATAACTCATATCTAAACCGTTCGGTTCAGAAAGGACCTCCGATGCTGCGCAAACTCGCACTTGCCGCCTTGATCCCTGCCCTTCTGGTCGCGGCGCTGCCCGCCTCGGCCATGAGCTTCGACCTGCCGCATCTGCTCTTCCCGCCTGCGCAATCGCAGGCCGGATCGTCCTCGGGCCGTTGATCCCGGTTGTGACGGCGACAAGCACAAGTCTATGCTGCGTCCGGGGAGACAAACCGATGGGCGCAGTCGCCGAGGACATCCGGCGCGGACGGAAGTTCGACCAGGTCATGGCCGGGGCGCGGGAGATCTTTCTGCGTGACGGTTTCGAAGGCGCCAGCGTCGATGACATCGCCCGTGCCGCAGGCGTCTCCAAGGCGACGCTCTATGCCTATTTCCCCGACAAGCAGCTCCTGTTCCACGAATTCGCCCGGGCCGAATGCCTGCGCCAGGCCGAGGAAGGGGCGGCGGCGGTCAACATGGACCGCCCGGTCCGCGAGGTGCTGACCGAAGCGGGAATGCGCATGGCGGCGTTCATGCTCTCCGACTTCGGCAAGCAGGTCTTCCGCGTCTGCGTCGCCGAATGCGAGCGCTTTCCCGAGCTGGGGGCCCAGTTCTACGCCTCGGGTCCGACCGTGATCCGCGACAAGCTGATGCACTATTTCCGGCTCGCCATCGCCCGGGGCGAGCTTGCCATCGACGATCTGTCGCTGGCCGCCGAGCAGTTCCATGAACTGTGCAAGGCCGACCTGCACAACCGGGTGATCTTCGGCATCGGACGCGGCGGCCCCGCCCCCGACATCCGCCGCACCGTGAACGGGGCGGTGGAGATGTTTCTCGCCCGCTACGGCACGGGCCGCTGAAACTTTCGCCGCGCACCCGCGTTTCCCCTCCAGCAAGGCGGGGAGGCGCGGATGGACGGACATGCAGCGAAGGGGCCCCTGGTCTATCGCCAGCGGCGGATCACGCGCCTGACCCATTGGGTCTGGGCGGTGAGCCTGTTCTTCCTCCTGCTCAGCGGGTTGCAGATCTTCAACGCCCATCCGGCGCTCTATCTCGGGGCCCAGTCCGGCTTCGACTTTGACAATGCCGTGCTTGAGATCGGCGCCGCTGAGACCGCAGACGGCCCGAGAGGCTTCGCGCGACTTGGCAGCGCCGAAATCCCGGCCACCGGCTTTCTCGGCTTTTCCGGCGGCGAGGCCCGGGCCTTTCCCGCCGCCTTGACCGTGCCCTCCGGCACCTCGCTTGCCACCGGGCGGGTGATCCATTTCTTCTTTGCCTGGATCCTCGTGGCCACGCTGACGGTCTGGGCGCTGGCGAGCCTGGTGAACGGCCATCTGCGAGAACTGCTCCCAGGCCCCGCCGACCTGCGCGCCCTGCCGCGCGACATCGCCGACCATGCGCGCCTGCGTTTCCACCACACGCGGCGCTACAACGTGCTGCAGAAGCTCGCCTATGCCGGGGTGCTCTTCGTCCTTCTGCCGGTGATGATCCTCACCGGCCTGTGCATGAGCCCGGGCTTCAACGCCGCCGCGCCCTGGCTGCTTGACATCTTCGGCGGGCGGCAGACGGCGCGGACGCTGCATTTCGCGGCGATGCTGGCGCTCGTCGGCTTCTTCGCCATCCACATGCTGATGATCCTCGCCGCCGGCCCGCTGAACGAGCTGCGTTCGATCATCACCGGCTGGTACCGCATCGACCCGGAGGAAAAGCAATGAACGCGCGCATGACACGCCGGGGCCTGCTGATCGGGGCGGGCGCCCTGTCGGGCTGCACCGCGCTGGACAGCCTCGCCAACTACGACGCCGGGCTGCGCAACCTGATGGAGGCGGCCAATGGCCTGACCCTGCGGACCCAGCGCCTGCTGATGGGCGACGCGCTGGCGCCGGAATACGGTCCGGGCGACATCCGCCAGGGGATGCATCCCAACGGCACGGTGAACCCTGCCGACACCGATTATCAGGCGCTGGCCGCCGATGGCTTCGCCGACTGGCGGCTGGAGGTGACGGGCGCGGTCGAGCGGCCGGCGCGCTACAGCCTGGCCGAGCTGCGCGCCATGCCGCAACGGACGCAGATCACCATGCACAACTGCGTCGAGGGCTGGTCCTGCATCGCCAAGTGGACGGGGGTGCCGCTGGCGGCGATCCTGAACGCCGCACGGCCGAAAGCGGGGGCGCGGTTCGTGGTCTTCCACTGCATGGACACGGTGGAACGCAGCCTGTCCGGGCTGGTGAAGTACTACGAGTCCATCGACTTCGCAGATGCCATGCATCCCCAGACCATCCTCGCCCATGCCTGCAACGACGCCTCCCTGCCGGTGGCCAACTGCGCGCCCCTGCGGCTGCGGGTGGAGCGCCAGCTCGGCTACAAGATGGCCAAGTACCTGCGGGGCATCGAGGTGGTCTCGGCGCTCGACAGCTTCGGCCAGGGGCATGGCAGCTACTGGGCCGACCGGGGCTATGACTGGTACGCGGGGATCTGAGGGGCGGTGGTGGGTTCCACCCACCCTACGCGCTACGCGCCGGCGACCACCTGCACCGTGACGGCGGCGTAGAAGACCAGGCTCGCGACCAGCACGAAGCCGTGCCAGATCGTGTTGTGAAAGCGCAGGCGCTCCCAGAGGTAGAAGGGCACGCCGAGCGTATAAAGGCCGCCGCCCACCAGCATCAGCACGATCACCGCCAGCGGCAGCGCCGCCATCAGGTCGCCGCCGGCGAGAACGCCGGCCCAGCCGATGCCGAGATAAAGCGCGATCCCGGCCCAGCGAAAGCGGGTGGGCGAGATCAGCTTCAGCGTCACCCCCAGCGCCGCCCCCGCCCAGACCAGGGCGAGCACCATTCCGCCGGCACCGGCCAGCAGGGCAAAGGCGGTATAGGTTCCGGCGATCTTGAGGTAGATCGCCGCATGGTCCAGCCGGCGCAGCAGCCAGGACCAGTCCGGCCGGTCGATCATGTTCCAGGCCGCCGAACAGCCGAGCATCAGCAGGACCGTGGCGCCATAGACCGAGGCCCCCGCAACCGCCGCCGCATCGCCGCGCTGGAGCGCCGCCAGCACGATCAGCACCGGCACCGCGCAGATCGCCAGCACCAGCCCGGTGACATGGATCGCGGCATCCGACAGGCGCTCGCTGCGCGAATAGCGTTGCGGGGAAGGGTCTGGGGGCATGCTCATGCCGCCAGGATAGGCTGCTCCGGCCCGGCCGGACAGCGGCATCGGCAGCGCGGGCGGAATGGCGCCGAGAACCGGCCCCGCCTGCGGCGAAGGGCGGCGCCCGGGAGACCGGGCCTTGTCTGCGCAGGGCGCCGGCCTAGATTGGGGCCATGAACGCCGCGTCCGATCAGGCTCCCCTCCCCGCGCCCCCTGACGCAGGGGCAGAAGCCGGCGACTTGCGCGGCGCAAGGTTGCCGCCGGCGCGCAAACTGTCCGAAATCCTGCTCGATCTGGCCGGCGATTCGAGCCGGGAGCGGATCTCGCTCGCCGACCTTCTGGCGGCGCTGGAGGGCAGGGCCTTCGGGGCGCTGATGCTGATCTTCGCCTTTCCCAATATCCTGCCCTCGCCGCCCGGCCTGGCGGGCATTCTCGGCCTGCCGCTGGTCTTCCTCTCCGCCCAGATGGCGACC
This sequence comes from uncultured Rhodobacterales bacterium, assembly GCA_964602115.1. Lineage (GTDB taxonomy): Bacteria > Pseudomonadota > Alphaproteobacteria > Rhodobacterales > Rhodobacteraceae > JANOGU01. The sequence continues at coordinate 30,818 of CAZRQN010000010.1, read as the reverse complement.
GGGCGCGCGCCCTGGCTGCCCGGCTTCATCGCCCGCCGCTCGCTGCCGCGCGAGACGCTGGCGGCGATCTTCACCCGCGCCGCGCCGATCGTCGCCCGGGCCGAAAGGATGCTGCGCCACCGGCTGGCCTTTCTCACCTGGGGGCCGATGCAGCAGGTGCTTGGCGCGATCGTCCTGGTGCTGTCGCTTCTGCTGATGCTGCCGGTTCCTTTCGCCAATATGGCTCCTTCGGTGGCCATCTGCGTGATCGGGCTCGGCGTGCTGGAGCGCGACGGTCTCTGGGTGATCGCCGGCCTGGTCGCGGCCGCCGGAGCGGCCGTCTGGGTGTTGGCGCTTGGCTATGCGCTGATCAAGTCGGCGATCTTCGTGGTGCTGAATGCCTTCTGAGCGGATGGTTTCCGGCGGAAGCTGGATGGAGTAGAAGCGCGCCATGGTCTGGACGATCCCCAACACGCTCACCTTCCTGCGGCTGCTCGCAGCCCCGGGCGTGGCGGTGATGTTCCTCTACTTCCACCGGCCCTGGGCCGACTGGTTCGCGCTGGCGCTGTTCATCGGGGCGGCCGTCACCGACTGGTTCGACGGCTACCTCGCCCGGCTGTGGAAGCAGGAGTCGAAGTTCGGCGCCATGCTGGACCCGATCGCCGACAAGGCGATGGTGGTGATCGCGATCATGGTCCTGACCGGTTACAACGGCATGAACGCCTGGCTGATCCTGCCGGCCACGGTGATCCTGTTCCGCGAGGTCTTCGTCTCCGGCCTGCGGGAATATCTCGGCGCCAAGGCGGGAACGCTGAAGGTGACGAAGATCGCCAAGCTCAAGACCACCGCCCAGATGGTGGCGATCGCGGTGCTGTTTCTCGGCACCGGTCTTGAATACCTCAACGGCGTGGCGATGCAGGGCATGACCCCCGAGGCCTATGCCGATGCCGTCTCCAAGGGTCTCGCCGACCCGATCCGCGCCTGCGGCAAGCGCGACTGCGCCTCCGTTGCGGGCGATCTGGGGCTGGTGCTGATCTGGATCGCGGCGGCGCTGACGGCGCTGACGGGCTGGGACTACTACACCAAGGCCCGGCCGCATCTGAAGGACGGGCCGTGATCGAGGTTCTCTACTTCGCCTGGGTGCGCGAGCGGATCGGGCTGCCGCGCGAAAGGGTCCAGACCGCTGCGCCGACCCCCGCCGCACTGGCCGACGAGCTTTCGGCACGCGAGGAGCGCTATGCCCTGGCCTTCGCCGACCGCAAGGCGCTGCGGGTGGCGGTGGATCAGGTGCTGGTGGATTGGGAGGCGCCGCTTGCCGGTGCCCGCGAGGTGGCCTTCTTCCCGCCGATGACCGGGGGCTGAGATGCGCATCTCCGTCCAGTCCGCCGCCTTCGACCTCGGCGCGGAGACGGCGCGTTTCGCGGCTGGGGTCGCGGGGGCGGGGGCGGTGGTGACCTTCACCGGGCTGGTGCGCGGGGATGGCGGGATCGCCGCGATGGAGATCGAGCATTATCCGGGCATGACCGAGGCTGCCGTGACGGCCTTTGCCGGCGAGGCGGGCGGGCGCTTCCGCCTGACCGACGTGCTGGTGATCCACCGCTTCGGGCGGCTGGTTCCGGGCGAGGCGATCATGATGGTGGCCACCGCCGCGCCCCACCGGGGGGATGCCTTCGCGGCGGCGGAGTTCCTGATGGACTGGCTGAAGTCCCGCGCCCCGTTCTGGAAGAAGGAAATCGGACCGGACGGCGCGGTTTGGGTGGCGGCGAAAGAGACCGACGAGGCGGCATTGGGGCGCTGGTGAGGAAGCGTCACACGGTGGGGCGCTTTTTCCCTGTTTGGTTTCAAGGCGTTACCCTGAGTCGTAAAGGTTCAGGTAACGGATTTCCAATTCCTGACGGCGCGCGCGGAGCCTGGCCTGACGGCAAGAGGACCGGGCGCAACGGGGCGGCAAAGGCGATGGATCGCGGCTGCGCCGGGCTGTATTGTCTGGCGGACGCCGTTTCCGGGTGACGAATGCCTTCCGAAACCAGCCCTGCCATCGCGACGGACCGCCTGCCGGGACCGTCCGGCACAAGCCCGCTGACGGCGGATCTGGCCGAATTCATGCAGAGCGGGATCAGCATCATCGTCGGGAGCGTCGGCGCCGACGGCTTTCCGGTTCCGCGGATGGCGCATGGCTGCCTGGTCGATCCCACGGGCCGGGTGCGGGTCACGGTGGGCACGGTCTCGGCCGCGCGGTTCCTCGATGCGGTGGCGCTCGGCCAGCCGGTGGCGGCGACTTTCACCCGCCCCGAGGATCACCGGTCCATGCAGCTCAAGGCCGCCGGCGCGCGGGTGGTTCCGGCGACGGCGGCCGATGTCGCGGCGGCCGGCCGGCAGTCGGCCAATTTCGCCAATGACCTGGCGACCTTTCTGTTCGAGCGCGCCTTTTCCGAAGCCTATGCCGGCTTCTGGGCCGAGGAGTTGACCGTCATCGAGTTCCTGCCGCAAAGCGCCTTTGTCCAGACGCCCGGCCCCGGCGCCGGGGCCGCGCTGACGCCATGACCGGCGGCGGCGACATTTCGCTGGCGCCGCTGCGCCGCTCGCTGGAGGGGATCGTCGCCCCGATCATGGCGACGCGTGATGCGGCGGGCACGCCGAACATCTCGATGATCTCGCAGGTCCATTACGTCGATGACCGGCATGTGGCCCTGTCCTACCAGTTCTTCAACAAGACCCGCCGCAACCTGCTGGAGACCCGCATCGCCTCGGTGGAGGTGGCCGATCCGATCACCAACGCCCAGCATCGGCTGCAGCTGGCCTATCTCGACACCCAGAACTCCGGCCCGATCTTCGAGGCGATGCGGGCCAAGCTGGCGGGGATCGCCTCGCATACCGGCATGGAGGGCGTCTTCAAGCTTCTGGGCGCCGATATCTTCGAGGTGCTGTCGATCGAGGCGCTGCGCTGCCGGCAGGTGGCCGAGGCCGCGCGGCCGCGCGATCTCCTGGGGCTGGCGCGGATGGCGGCGGCGAAGCTGCGCGCCTGCCGGGACCTCAACGCCCTGTTCACCTGCGTTCTCGACAGCCTGACCGGGCCCTTCGGCTATGAACACGGCATGATCCTGCTGCTCGACCCGGCGGCGGAGCGTTTCTACACGCTGCAGTCGCGCGGCTATCCCGCCTCGGGCGTCGGTTCGGAAATCCTGCTGGGCGAGGGCATCATCGGTGTCGCCGCCCGCGAGCGCGTCCCGATCCGCATCAACCACATGACCGCCGACTACCGCTATGGCGCGGCCATCCGCGAATCGATCATCCGCTCCGGCGTGGAATGGCAGGCGGCGACCGAGATTCCCTTTCCGGGGCTGGAGTCGCCGGCCAGCCAGCTCGCCCTGCCGATCCTGGTGCGCGGCGAGACCTTCGGCGTGCTTTTCGTCGAGAGCGCGCGGCCGATGCGCTTCTGGCACGATGACGAGGACGCGCTGGCGCTGCTGGCCGAGGTGATCGGCGCCTGCATTCCGCTCCTGTCGGACTGCGAGGCGGAGAGCGAGGACGAGGCCCCCGGACCCGTCGCGCCGGCGCCGGCCCAGGCGCTGACGGTGCGCCACTTCGCCCGGGACGACAGCGTCTTCCTCGGCCATGACTATCTGATCAAGGGCGTGGCCGGCGCGATCCTGTGGCGCCTGCTGCGCGAGCATGCCGCGACCGGGCGGTCGGAGTTCAACACCCGCGAGCTGCGGCTCGATGCCTCGCTGCGCCTGCCGGAATTCGCCGAGAACCTCGATGCCCGGCTGGTGCTGCTGCGCAACCGCCTGAGCGAGAGGGAGGCGCCGATCCGTCTGGAGCGGAGCGGGCGCGGGCGGCTGCGGCTGTGTCTGGCCGGGCCGGTCACGCTGGAATCGGCGGGCGACGGGCTGGCCGCGAGCCGTTTAGCAAAAGCTTAGCATTCTTTGCCGGAACACTTAGCAGGCGGTCCGGACCGGGCCGGGCTAGTCCTTCTCTCACCGAAACACCGCAGGGCGGACCGAAACGGGCAGAGGCGCAGGCGCGTCCCCCTGCCGGGTTCGCGGCCTGGCGGATCAGGAGAGAAAGACATGAACATCAATGCATTGAGAGCCAACCTGCGGGGCACCGTCATCGCGCGGGACGAGGCGGACTTTGCCACGGCGCAGGACGCCATCCTGTGGAACGGGCGCAAGCAGGGCCGCGTGCCCCGGCTGATCGTCAAGGCCGCCTGCGTGCCCGACGTGATCGCCACCATCCGCTTTGCCGCCGAGCACGGGCTGCGGGTGGCGCCCAGGGGCGGCGGGCACAACTTCTCCGGCATCGCCCAGCAGGGCGGGATCGTCCTCGATCTCTCCGGGCTGAACCGCGTCTGGATCGACGCGGAGGCGCGGATGGCCGAGGTCGGCCCGGGCGTCACCAATGCCGAACTGGCCGCCGCGCTGGAGGCCAAGGGCCTGGCCTTCCCGGTCGGCCATTGCGCGACCGTGCCGATGTCGGGCTATCTGCTCGGCGGCGGCGTCGGCTGGAACTCCGGCGCCTGGGGCTTCGGCTTTGCCAATGTCGAAAGCATCGACGTGGTTCTGGCCGACGGCGTCCTGCGCCGGGTGAGCGAGACGGAAGACCCGGAGATCTTCTGGGCCGCGCGCGGCGGCGGGCCGGAGTTCTTCGGCGCCGTGGTGGGCTACCGGCTGCGGCTGAAGACGTTGCCGCGCGCCATCACCACGGTGGTGCGCATCTATCCGCTGGCCGCCGCGCCGCAGGTGTTCGACTGGAAAGTCGCCGCGATGGCGCGTCTGCCCGAACATGTCGAGTTCACCACCGCCATGACCAGCGCCCCGGGTTCGGGCGGGGCGGTCAAGGTGGCGCTGGCCATCGCCACGGTCTTTGCCGACGACCCGGCGGAAGCCACGGCGCTGCATGCCGAGATCGCCGCCATGGCGCCCGGGGGCGCGCTGGGCGTCGAGCCGGAAATGGCCACGCCCTTCGCGGTGCTTTACGAGATCATCGGGCGCTTCTTCCCGGTCGGGCATCGCTATGCGGTGGATTCCGCCTGGTCCGACGAGGGCGCGGCCGCCTATGTCGCGGGCCTTGCCGAAGGCATCGCCGTGGCGCCTTCGGCCGAGACCTTCGCGCTGGCGGTGGTGATGCCGCCGGGCCGGCCGGTGCCGCCCGACGCGGCTTTCACCCGGCATGGCGCAGTCTGGGGCTGCCTCTACACCGTCTGGGAAAAGGCCGGGGACGACGCGGCGAACCTCGACTGGCTGCGCCGCACTGCGGACCGTGTCGAGCCCTTCGTGACCGGCCACTATGTCGGCGAGGCCGATCTGGAGCGGCCCGAGCGGCGCAACGGCTGTCACAGCCCCGCCGCGCTCGGGCGGCTGCGGGCGCTGCAGGCGGTGCATGACCCGAAGGGCATGTTCCTGCGGCCGGTCCCCGAAACCCTGGCCGCTGCCGCCTGACCCCCAACCGAAAGGAGCATGCGATGAGAACCGCAAGTCTGGCGGCCAGCCTCTGCCTTCCCGCTCTGGCGGGGCCGGGTCTGGCCGAGGAGAGCCTGATCGAACGGGGCGCCTATCTCGCCCGGGTGATGGATTGCGCGGGCTGCCACATGCCGCGCGATGCCCGGGGCGCGCCGGTGGAAGAGGCCGGGCTGTCCGGCGGCACCGTCGGCTTCGAGATCCCGGGGCTGGGCATCTTCTGGCCGCCGAACCTGACGCCCGATCCCTCCGGGCTGGGCGGCTGGAGCCAGGCCGACATCGCCACGGCGCTGCGCACCGGCGTCCGCCCCGACGGGCGGGTGCTGGCCCCGGCGATGCCCTGGCCGTCCTATGCGGCGCTGCGCGAGGACGACATGCTGGCGTTGACGGCCTATCTCGCCTCGATGCCGCCGGTGGCCGTCGATCGCCTCGACCCGGTGGGCGAGGCCAGCGCGGCGCAGGCGCCCTTCTACCGGGTGATCCTGCCGCAATAGTCCGCAGACCGGCCGCTCGGCCCCGCCTACCAGCGCAGGAGGCGCGGGCCGAGCCAGGCGGAGATCAGGGTGACGGCGAGGATCGCCAGCCCGTACCAGGAGACGTAGAAAAGCGGATTGTCCTCGTCGCAATGCAGCGCATAGGCCGCCGCCGCGACGCCGCTTCCCGCCAGTCCGGCCAGCATCCCGGCCCGGGCCGGCGCCGTGGGGGCGCCGCGCCGCAGGACGAGGAAGATCGCGGCGACCGGCGCGATCGACAGGAGCGGGATCGAGCCCAGGCACCAGAGCATGGTGCTGCCGATCCAGGCGGCGGCCCATCCTTCGGCCGGCGTGGTGACAAGCGTCATCGCGACGAGGCCGGCGGCGATGGCGGCGGGCAGGAGCAGCGGCGAGAGGCGGGCCTGCCCGTCCGGCCGCGCCAGCCGCAGGACCCCGGGTAGCGCCAGGGCGAGCAGCAGAAGCGGCACGATCACCCGCTGGACCGAGATCGGGTCGCGCATCGCGGCGGCGAGATCGGGCCGGTAGCCGAGCACCGCCCCGACGGCAGCCACCGCAAAGGCGGCGGCCGGCAGCAGCCCGGCCGCCAGCGTGGCGGTCAGCGGCCGCCGGGGGGCGGCATCGGCAGAGAGGGTGCGGATCAGGTCATCGGTTCTCATCGCACATGCCTTTCGCGCAGCGCGGCAAGTTGTTTCAAGGCGCGATGCAAAGCAACTCGGACGGCGCCTTCGGAGAGCCCGTGGCGGGCGCCGGTCTCGGCGATGCTGGCCCCGTCCAGCCCGATGCCGCGCACGATGGCGGCGGCGCGCGGCTCCAGCATCCCGATCATCTTCTCGACATCGCGCGCCTCGGTCGGGTCGGGTCCGGCGGGGGCGGGCAGCACCTCGGCGAAATCCTCCACCGCCAGCTCGACCCGGCTGCCCCGGGCGCGGAAGGCGTCGGTCACCTTGTGGCGGGTGATGGCATAGAGCCAGGGACGGACCGGCAGGCTTTCGTCCCAGGTGTGGCGCTTGAGGTGGATGGCGAGGAGAACGTCCTGCAGAATGTCCTCGCAGGCGGCCTCGCCCAGGCCATGGCCCCGGGCACGGACGATGCCGCGCAGGACCGGCGTGATGGCGCGGAGAAAGCCGGCATAGGCCTTGGCATCCCCGGCATTGGCCGCGCGCAGCAGGTCTGCCCAGTCGTCTGTCTGCATCGTCCCCGGCCGTTGCGGCACTGCCCCTGTCGTTGTGGCACGCCGCGCCGGGCTTGCACAGCCGCCGCGTGGCAGCGCCGGGCGCGCTCAGCCGCCGCGCAGCCAGCCGTCGAGCGCCGGCATGCTGACCAGGGCCGCGCCGGCGATCATCGCCAGGCAGATGCGGCGGAAGGTCTGTTCGCTGGCCAGGCCGAACATCCGGCTGCCCGCCCAGGCGCCGAAGCCGTAGATGGGCGCGATGACCACCGCGAGGATCAGGACCTCGGGGGTGAAAAGCCCGCGCCAGAGATAGCCGACCGCCGCGATGCAGGTGGAGACGGCAAAGAAGGCGACGATATTGGCGCGCACGGTGGCGGCGGTGATCGGGGCGCCCAGCCAGTAGGCGACGACGGGCGGCCCGCCGATCTGCGCCGCGCCGGAGAAGAGACCCGACATGAGGCCTACGAGCACGGTGAGCGGCGCCCTGGGGCGGTTCCGGTAGCGCCAGCCCGAGGCCAGCAGGACGAGCATCGCCAGCGCGAGCGCGAAGATCGCCCAGCGCAGGCTTTGCGGATCGAGCGTGGACAGGAGCCAGGCACCCGCCGGCACGCCGGCCAGCGCACCAATGGCCATCGTCAGCACGCCGCGCCGGTCGGCGATCCTGACGGCGCCGGGGACCATGCCGGCGGTCATGACGCCATCGGCCACCAGGAGAAGCGGCGCGGCGACCCTGGGGCCGAGCAGCGCGCTGGCCAGCGGCATGAAGATCAGCGCCGCGCCGAAGCCGGAGAATCCGCGCGCCAGGCTCGCCACAAAGGCGATGGCCGCGAGCAGGACAATGGTCTGGGCATCGGCGGGAAGGGCGGGAAGATCGGACAAGATGCTCGCGGAGCCGGAAGGATCGCGGCAAGCCTAGCAGGCCCGCGCGGGGAGATACCAGCGGCCACGGATCGGGGCGCCTCCCCTCCCCCTGGTGGGGAGGGGATGGGGGCGGGGGGACCCGCCTGACCGCGCAGCCCCCCACCCTCTCCCTCCCCACGAGGGGGAGGGAAGCGCTCCCTACGGGGCCACGCCGCGTGTTTCTGAAGAGAGACACCCCGTCCCGGGCTTGCCCCGGCCAGGGTCACGCCATCGGCGGGAAAGGCGGGGAAACCGGACAGGATGCTCGTGGCACCGGCAGGTTTTGGGAGAGCCCGGCAGTCCGGGGCGGGTGCCCGCCAGCGGTGGCGGACCGGGGCGCCTCCCCTCCCCCTCGTGGGGAGGAGATGGGGGGGTCTCACGGTCGGTGCGGCCACCACCCTCTCCCCTCCCCACGAGGGGGAGGGAAGCGCTCCCCATCGGGCCATGCCGCGCGCTGCGAAGGAGAGAAACCCCGCCCCGGGCTTGCCCCAGCCAGGGTC
>CAZRQN010000010.1:0-22215 GCA_964602115.1 uncultured Rhodobacterales bacterium | reverse complement strand
CCAGGGTCACGCCATCCGCGGGAAAGGCGGGGAGGTCGGACAGGATGCTCGTGGTACCGGCAGGTTTTGGGAGAGACCGGCAGACCGGGGCGCCTCCCCTCGTCCTGGTGGGGAGGAGATGGGGGTGGGGGGTCTCACGGTCGCAGCGGCGCCCCCCACCCTCTCCCTCCCCACAAGGGGGAGGGAAGCGCTCCCCATCGGGCCTTGCCGCGCGCTGCGAAGGAGAGAAACCCCGCCCCGGGCTTGCCCCAGCCAGGGTCACGCCATCGGCGGGAAAGGCGAGGACGACGGAAAGGATGCTCGCAGTGCCGGCAGGTCTGGGGAAAGCCCAGCAGACCGGGGCGCCTCCCCTCCCCCTCGTGGGGAGGGGATGGGGGTGGTGGGTCTCACGGTCGCTGCGGCGCGCCCCACCCTCTCCCTCCCCACAAGGGGGAGGGAAGCGCTCCCTACGGGGCCACGCCGCGTGTCTCAGAGGAGAGAAACCCCGTGCCGGGCTTGCCCCGGCCAGGGTCACGCCATCCGCGGGAAAGGCGGGGAGGTCGGACAGGATGCTCGTGGTACCGGCAGGTTTTGGGAGAGACCGGCAGACCGGGGCGCCTCCCCTCGTCCTGGTGGGGAGGAGATGGGGGTGGGGGGTCTCACGGTCGCAGCGGCGCCCCCCACCCTCTCCCTCCCCACAAGGGGGAGGGAAGCGCTCCCCATCGGGCCATTTCGCGTGCTTCGAAGGAGAGAAACCCCGCCCCGGGCTTGACCCGGGGCCTCCCCCCACCCCCGGGGGGCGATGCTCTGGCGGGGACGCGAGGCCCCGGGTCGAGCCCGGGGCGGGTTCCGCATTGCCGGCGGCGGAGCGGTCCCGGCCTCCTGCCCGCGCTTCAGGGGGCGTGGCGGCTGGCCCAGGCCGGTTGCAAGTCTCCGGGTTGCGGAGCGGCGAGAAAGACCGCGCGGGCGATGGCGCGGGCGAGGACGCAGGCGGCGGCATGGCCGAGCGCGAAGCCTTCGGCCACCGGATCGGCCAGCGGCCGGGCGCCGGTGGAGACGGCGAAGACGAGATCGCCGTCGAGCGGCGTGTGGGAGGGGACCAGCGCCCGGGCGAGCCCGTCATGCGCCGCGACCGCCATGCGCTGGGCCTGCGCCTTGGTCAGCCCCGCGTCGGTGGCGACGATGGCGATGGTCGTGGCCTCGCCCAGCCGCTTGCGCGGCACGGGCTCTTCGCCGGCCGGGAAGGCGGACGCCGGGCCGAGACCGCCGAATTCGGCGCCAAGCTCGAAGGGCGCGGCCCAGAACCACGGGCCGTCCCCCACCGTGGCCGAACCGAGGGCGTTGACCACGACCAGCGCGCCGACGCTGTGGCCGGAGGCGAGCACGGCGGAGGCCGAGCCGAGCCCACCCTTCCACTGCGCCGTCTGCGCCCCGGTGCCGGCGCCGGCGGTGCCGAGGGCGAAATCGGCCGAAGCGGCATCCAGGGCGGCGCGGCCGAGGGCGGGATAGGGGTTCTGTCCCCAGTCCTTGGCCCCGCCGTTCAGGAGGTCGAAGACGATCGCTCCGGGCACGATCGGCACCCGCGCCGGGCCGACGGCAAAGCCGCGCCCGGCGGCGTGCAGGCCGGCCATCACCCCGTCGCAGGCCGCCAGCCCGAAGGCGGAACCGCCCGACAGCACCAGCGCATCCACCTCGGCCACCAGCCGGTCGGGGGAAAGCAGGTCGGTCTCCCGCGTCCCGGGCGCGCCGCCCATGATATGGACGGCGGCGGTGAAGGGCCGGTCGGCGGTCAGCACCGTGACCCCGGATTTCAGGCGGGGATCGGCGGCATTGCCGACCCGCAGGCCCGCGACATCCGTGATCAGGTTGCGCGGGCCGGGATGCATCATGCGGGGTTCATTCCACCGCGCGGATGGTGCGGTGTTCGAGCACCTTGAGCACCGGCTCGATCTCGTGGCCGCGCCGCAGGATGGCGCCGTCCATGCCGACGACCGAATAGATGCCCTGACGGCCGCGCAGGCGGGGGCGTTTCTCCACCCGGTAGAGCGGATGTTCCGCCGTGCGCCGGAAGATCGAGAAGACCGCGACATCCTTCAGCGAGGTGATCGCATAGTCCCGCCATTCGCCCAGCGCCACCATCCGGCCATAGACCGACAGAATCGCCTGCAGCTCGTGGCGGTCGAAGCTCACGGCATCGGGGAGATGGGGGGCAAAGGGGATGACGGGAGGAAGAACCGACATGGCCGGGAGTGTGACCTGCAAGGCCGGCCAAATCAAGCGTGCCGGGACGGGGCGGGGCTTGTCTAGGATGTGGCGGCCATGCCCCGAAAAGACCCCGCTTTCCCCCCGCCTCCGCCCACAGGGCGACATGGTGGGCAGGGAATGTGGCAGGGTGGCGTAAATGGTTCCCTCAGGCGGCCCGGCACTACGCCCCCGCCCAGCCCGGGTCGCCGGTTCGACCGGCGCCGCGTTCTCGCCCCCCGCTCCGGATGGCTTCCCCGGGGCGGGGGGTTCGTTTCAAGACGCCTCAGGGAAACCCGGCCACTGTCGTGACCGTGCCGGCATGAAGGCCGCGCCGGCTCGTCACGTTGGTGTCCAGCCGCCGCCGTGCTGCGGGATGGTTGCGGTCGAGCACCCCGAGGTGGACAAGCAGCGCGGTGAGGGCGGCTTCGGAGGCACGGGTGGCGCCGTCGGCGATCTTGAGAGCGAGGCCGATGCCGCGCCCGCGCAGGATGGCGACATAGACGCCCTCGGCGCCGGTCTTAACTGCGACCCTGCCCTCCATGGCGCGCATCAGTTCGGTGCAGGCCTGGCCCTCGCCGGCCACCAGTTCGGGGTGGGTCACCATCGCGGTCGCGAGCCGCTCCATCGCCCGGCCGCGCCGGTCCGCCGCCGGGGCGGCAAAGGCCGCCATCGCACGGGCCAGACCGGCCACGCTGGTGGCAAAATTGGGCGCCGAGCAGCCGTCGATGCCGTAGCCGGGCGAAGCCTCAACCGTCACTTCCTCGAAGCTCGTCCGCACGATCCGCTGTAACGGGTGATCGGGTTCGGTGTATTCCGGCCCGCCCGCCATCGCCTTGTTGAGGTGCAGGAAGCCCGCGTGCTTGCCCGAGCAGTTGTTGTGAAGCTGGCAGGGCGCTTCGCCGGCGGTGATCAGCCTGTCGCGCTCCGCCCGGTCGTCAGGTTCCTGCGGGCCGCAGCGCAGGTCGGCTTCGGTCAGACCGAGATCGGCGATCCAGCGGCCGGCCAGCTCGGTATGGATCGCGGCGCCGTTGTGGCTGGCGCAGGCCAGCGCGATGTGGCGCTCGCTCAGATCATCGGCGCGGCCGCTTTCCACCAGGGGCAGGGCCTGGATCATCTTGCAGGACGAGCGCGGATAGATCACCGCCTGCGGATCGCCCCAGGCGGCGACGATCTCGCCCCCCGGGCCGCAGATCACCGCATGGCCGAGATGCAGGCTTTCCCGGAGGTCGCCACGGATCAGTTCCACCATCGGCACAGGTCCGGCCATCCTCGTCTCCCCTCCGGTTCCGACCCCAAAAGCGTCACAGCTGCGCGATTTTCCGCCCGTGGGGCTTTCGCTGCGCGCCGGCGCTGCGCTAGAGGGATAGCGCGGAGAACCGGCAGGCGCCATCCCATAGGGCGGCGCCATGCAACCGCAGAGCAGGCGGGCCGGTCTGGATACGGAGGCAAGGTTCGATGACCCAACGGATGATCGGGGCGCTTGTCGGCGCAGGCCTGTCGCTGTGGGGCGGCATGGCGCTGGCCCAGGAGGCCGGCGGCGGCGAGGCGCAATGCGTCTCGGCCGATACCGCCTGGTCGGTCTGCGTCTGGGAAAGCCCCAAGGAATGCTGGGCGGTGGCCAAGCCGCGCGAGACGGTGAACACGCGCGACGGACGCACCGTCAGCGTGCGGCGCGGCGACATCCTTCTTTTCGTGACCTATCGCGCCGGTGGCACCCAGGGTGAGGTGAGCTTCACCGGCGGCTATCCCTTTGCCCCGGGCTCGACGGTCGGGGTGGAGATCGACGGCCAGACCTTCGATTTCATCGCCGATGGCGAATGGGCCTGGTCCAAGGACGCGGCGGCCGATGCCGGCGTTCTGGCGGCGATGAAGGGCGGGGCCAATGCGGTGCTGACCGCCCGCTCCGGCCGCGGCACCCAGACCCAGGACACGTTCAGCCTGCAGGGCTTCACCGCCGCGCTGACTGAGGCCGAGAGCCGCTGCAAGTAAACGGCGGGGAACGGTTCCGTTTCCGCCCTTTCTGCCCTATATGCTCTCGCCTGACCCGCGAGGCCCCCCCGTCATGACCGCGCCTTCTGCGCCCATCACCCAGGATGTCCTGACCGTACCGCGCAAGCCTGCCGAAGGCGGGCCGCGCAACCTGGTCGGGCTGACCCGCGACGGGCTGCGGGCGCTTCTGGAGGAGGTCGGCGTCCCGGCGGGGCAGGTCAAGATGCGCGTCGCGCAGCTCTGGCAGTGGATCTACCACTGGGGCGTGCGCGACTTCGGCGCGATGACCAACCTTTCCAAGGGTTTCCGCGACTTCCTCGCCGAGCGTTTCACCGTTGACCTGCCGGAAGTCGTCACCCGGCAGGTAAGTGCCGACGGCACCCGCAAGTATCTTGTCCGCATCGCCGGCGGGCACGAGGTGGAAGTGGTCTATATCCCCGAGGAGGGGCGCGGCACGCTGTGCATTTCCAGCCAGGTCGGCTGCACGCTGACCTGTTCCTTCTGCCATACCGGCACGCAGAAGCTGGTCCGCAACCTGACCGCCGGCGAGATCGTGGGCCAGATCATGCTGGCCCGCGACGATCTCGGCGACTGGAACCTGCCCGGCCGGCCCAAACGCGAGGAGCGGCTGGTCTCCAACACCGTGCTGATGGGCATGGGCGAGCCGCTCTACAACTTCGAGGCGGTGCGCGACGCGATGAGGGTCGCCATGGACGGCGAGGGCATCGCCCTGTCGCGCCGGCGGATCACGCTTTCCACGTCCGGCGTGGTGCCGGAGATCGCGCGCACGGCGGAAGAGATCGGCTGCCTGCTGGCGATCAGCTTCCATGCCACCACGGACGAGGTCCGCGACCGGCTGGTGCCGATCAACAAGAAGTGGAACATCGCCGCGCTTCTGGCCGCGCTGCGCGACTATCCGCGGCTGTCGAATTCGGAGCGGATCACCTTCGAATATGTGATGCTCAAGGGCGTCAACGACAGCGATGCCGATGCCCGCCGGCTGGTGAAGCTGATTGCCGGCATCCCGGCCAAGATCAACCTCATCCCCTTCAACGAATGGCCCGGCGCGCCCTATGAGCGCTCGGACTGGGAGCGGATCGAGGCCTTTGCCGACATCATCTACAAGGCCGGCTATGCCTCGCCCATCCGCACCCCGCGCGGCGAGGACATCATGGCGGCCTGCGGCCAGCTGAAGAGCGCCACGGAAAAGCAGCGCAAGTCGGCGCAGCGCGTGGCCGGGGCGGATTAACCGGCCATTTACCACAGGCGCGGCAGGGTCGGGCGATGGAACGCCCTGTCCGCCTGCCTCCGGCCGTCTGGTCGCTGCTCGGCGATCTCGCCCGGCGCGATGACGTGACGGTCGGGCAGATCCTGCGCGAGGCGGTGGAACGTGAGATGCACCGCCGCCTGCGGTCCACCGGCGGAGGGCCGCCGGACGAGGCGGTCGTCGCGCCGCTGCGGGCGCTTCTTGCCGACGATTTCGCCTATGCGGAAGGCTGGGAAGACCTTGCCCGACGGCTGGCGCGCAGGGGTTACCGCCTGGCCGAATGCGGCCCGGGGCTGGTGCTGGCCGACCTCGCGGGGCGGAAGGTCTGCAAGGCCTCCGACCTCGGCCATAGCCACGCGCGGCTGACCGGGCGGTTCGGGCGGCCGTTTCCCGGCCACGGGCACGGGCATGTGGTGGTGCGGCACGGGCTTGCGATGCCGCAGCGGCGCGGCTGAGGCCGGCTCATCAAGCCCTTGCGGGCTTTCCTCGCCGTCGTCGCGCCCTGGGCGAGGAAAGCCCGCAAGGGCTTGATGAGCCGGCGGTCGCGTGCCACGCCAAGGCCATGGCGCTTCCCGTCCTGTCCAACCCCCTCGCCCGTCGGCTGTTCCTCCAGCGCCATGCGCTGGCCGATCCGCCCGCCGGCCCCTGCAAGGGCCCGGCGCTTGATGCGCTGATCGGCCGCCTGGGCTTTGTGCAGGTTGATTCGATCAACACCGTCGCCCGCGCCCACGACCTGATCCTGTGGTCGCGGCGCCAGGGTTACCGGCCGGAGGCGCTGGCGCGGGGGCTGGAGCACCACCGGACGCTGTGGGAGCACTGGACGCATGACGCCTCGATCCTGCCGGTCGGGCTCTGGTCCCTCTGGCAGCACCGTTTCGCCCGCTCCGGCGCGCGGCTGGCCGAGAACTGGCGCAAGTGGTTCCGCGACGGCTGGGAGGCGCAGTTCGACACGATCCTGGACCGCATCGCCCGCGACGGGCCGGTGACGGCGGCGGAGGTCGGCGAGGGGGAGGAACGCGGCAAGAGCGCCGGCTGGTGGGACTGGCATCCCTCCAAGACGGCGCTGGAATGGCTCTGGCACACCGGGCGGCTGGCGATCAGCCGGCGCGAGGGCTTCCGCAAGGTCTATGACCTCACCGAGCGGGTGATCCCCGAGGCCCATCGCCGCGCCTGTCCGGAGCCCGAGGCGGTGGTGGACTGGGCCTGCAGCGCGGCGCTGGACCGGCTGGGCTTTGCCACTTCGGGCGAGCTGGCGGCGTTCTGGAAGCTCGTCACCCCGGAGGAGGCAAAGCTCTGGACCCGCGACGCGCTGGCGCGCGGCGTGGTGATCGGGCTGGAGGTGGAAGGGGCTGACGGCAAGCGCCGGAAGGCCGTCGGCAGGCCCGATGTGTTCGGGGCGGCGGCAGCGGCGCCGGCGCCGCCCGAGCGGCTGCGCATCCTGTCGCCCTTCGATCCGGCCCTGCGCGACCGCGACCGGGCGGAGGCGCTGTTCGGCTTTTTCTACCGGATCGAGGTCTTCGTGCCGGAACCGAAGCGGACGTTCGGCTACTATGTCTTTCCGGTGCTCGAAGGCGACCGGCTCATCGGCAGGCTGGATGCCAAGGCCTGGCGTGACCAAGGGGTGCTGAGGGTCCGTGCCTTCTGGCCGGAGGCGGGGCTGCGTTTCGGCAAGGGGCGGCAGGCGCGGCTGGAGGCCGAGCTGGAACGGCTGGCGCGCTTTGCCGGCTGCGAGAGGGTGGAATTCGGCCCCGACTGGCTGCGCGCGCCGGCGCCGCAGAACGCCGCGCCCCGGACCTGATCCGGGGCAACAGGACCCGCGTCCGGCCGGTTGTCTTCTCTCAGCGTCCGGGAATGTGGCTGCGCTTTTCGCCGCTGCCTTCCCAGGCGTCGATCAGCGCCATCGCCTCCTCAGCGGTTTCGGCATAGCGGAAGAGGTCGAGATCCTCGCGCCCGATGACGCCGGCCTCGGCCAGGGCCTCCCAGTTGAGAAGCTTTTCCCAGAACGCCCGGCCGAACAGGATATAGGGCACCTTCCGCATCCGTCCGGTCTGGATCAGCGTCAGGCTCTCGAACATCTCGTCCAGCGTGCCGAAGCCGCCGGGAAAGACGCAGATCGCCCGGGCGCGCATGAGGAAATGCATCTTGCGGATGGCGAAGTAGTGGAAGTTGAAGCAAAGCTCCGGCGTCACCCAGGCGTTCGGCGCCTGTTCGTGCGGCAGGACGATGCTGAGCCCGATGGACTGCCCGCCCGCCTCGTCGGCGCCGCGGTTGCCGGCTTCCATCACCCCCGGGCCGCCGCCGGTGATGATCACCCAGTCGCGGCCGTAGCTTTCCAGGCTGCGCGCGGTGATCAGCGCGGCAAAGCGCCGCGCCTCGTCGTAGAAGGGTGCAAGCGCCGCCAGGCCAGGATGGCGGGCGGGCGTGCCCGGGGCCGGGATGCGGGCCCCGCCGAACATCACCACGGTCGAGGCGATGCCGCGTTCGTCCATCACCATCTGCGGCTTGAGAAGTTCGAGCTGCAACCGCACCGGGCGCAGCTCCTCCCGGGTCAGGAACTCGGGATCGGCGAAGGCAAGGCGATAGGCCGGTGCCCGGGTTTGGGCGGTGTCGGGGGTGCGGTGGGCGACTTCCAGGTCCTCGGTCGAATCGCGGAAGACATGGGCACGGTCGTCGGACATGGGGCACCTCCTTCGGGGCTCCGGGTGTAGCGGCCAGGCGCGGCCCGCGCCAGTCAGAGCCGCGACAGGACCAGCCCGCCCGCCACCAGCGCCAGCGCAACCAGGCGCGGCGGGGTGATCTCCTGGACCGGCAGGCCGAAGGCGCCGATCCGGTCGAGCAGGAGCGCGGTGAGAAGCTGGCCGAGGACCAGCGCCGCAAAGGCGGTCAGCGCGCCGAGGATGGGCACCGACCAGATCATGGCCCAGACGAAGAAGGCCCCGAGAAATCCGCCGGTCAACAGCCCGGGCGAGGCCGTGGCCAGGCGCTGGAACGGCTGGGTGCCGTTCAGGCTGAGTGTCAGGCCGACCAGGACGGCCAGTCCGACCACGAAGGAAACGCAGGCGGCGGCCAGCGTGCTGCCGATCTCGCGGCCCAGAGCCGCGTTGATCGGCGCCTGGGTGGCGATGCCGCAACCGGCGGCCACCACTACGGCCAGCGTCAGGAGAAAGGTCGGGGACATCGGGGGGCCCTTGGCGGCGCGGGATTGCCGCAGGCCACGCTCTTCCATAGAAGCGCCCCGGTCAACCTCTGCCCGGAGCCCGCACCCCATGTCCCATGCCGCCCTTGAAGCCGCCATCGAAGCCGCCTGGGAGGCGCGCGACACGCTCGGTCTGTCCACCAAGGGGGAAACGCGCGAGGCGGTGGAGGCGGTGCTGGAGGCGCTGGACAGCGGCCGGCTCCGCGTGGCGGAGCGCCGGGCCGATGGCCAGTGGCATGTGAACCAGTGGGCGAAGAAGGCGGTGCTCCTGTCCTTCCGCCTCAACGACATGGGCCTGATCGAGGGCTCGAACGGCGGTGGCCACTGGTGGGACAAGGTTCCGTCCAAGTGGCAGGGCTGGGGCGAGAACCAGTGGCGCGCCGCAGGGTTCCGCGCCGTGCCAGGCTCGATCGTCCGCCGCTCGGCCTATATCGCCAAGGGCGTCGTCCTGATGCCGTCCTTCGTCAACATCGGCGCCTATGTCGATGAGGGCTCGATGGTCGATGGCTGGGCCACGGTCGGCTCCTGCGCCCAGATCGGCAAGAACGTCCATCTCTCCGGCGGCGTCGGCATCGGCGGGGTGCTGGAGCCGATGCAGGCCGGCCCGACCATCATCGAGGACGATTGCTTCATCGGTGCCCGCTCGGAAGTGGTGGAGGGCTGCATCGTGCGCGAGGGCTCCGTCCTCGGCATGGGTGTGTTCATCGGCAAATCGACCAAGATCGTCGATCGCGAGACCGGGGAAGTGATGTACGGCGAGGTGCCGCCGGGCTCGGTCGTCGTCGCCGGCTCGATGCCGGGCAAGGGGGGGATCAACCTCTATTGCGCGGTGATCGTGAAGAAGGTGGATGCCCAGACCCGGTCGAAGACCTCGATCAACGAGCTGCTGCGGGACTGAGGGCGCCAGGCGGCGCCCCGGTCTTTCCCGGCGCCTCACCGCTCGCTGTCGAGGTTGCCCATCATCGCTGCGGCGTAGCGGGTGCCGGCGACGGCCTCCGGCGGCAGCGCTGCGGCGATGGCGGCGCTGTCCTCCGGCGTGAGGGTGATGGCCACCGCCCCGAGCGCTTCGTCCAGCCGGTCGCGGCGGCGGGCGCCGACGAGCGGCAGGATGTCGGCGCCCTGCGCCGCCACCCAGGCGACGGCAAGCTGCGCCACCGTGACCCCGCGCGCTGCGGCGAGGCGGCGCAGCACGTCCACCAGCGACAGGTTCTGCTCGACATTGCCCTGCTGGAACCGGGGGCTGCGGGTGCGGAAGTCGTCCGGGCCGGTCTGGCCCGCCTGCCAGTGACCGCTGATCAGCCCGCGCGACAGGACACCATAGGCGGTGACGCCGATCCCAAGCTCGCGCAGGACCGGCAGGATCGTCCTTTCCACCCCGCGCGAGACCAGCGAGTACTCGATCTGGAGGTCGGCAATCGGGTGGACGGCGGCGGCGCGGCGGATCGTGTCCACCCCCACTTCGGACAGGCCGATGTGGCGGACGTAGCCGGCCTGCACCATCTCGGCGATGGCGCCCACCGTGTCCTCGATGGGGACGGCCGGATCGAGCCGCGCCGGGCGGTAGATGTCCACATAGTCGGTGCCGAGCCGCCGCAGCGTATAGGCCAGCGCGTTCTTGACCGCCGCCGGCCGGGCGTCGCCGCCGAGCCAGTTGTTGGCCGGATCGCGCATGGCACCGAACTTGACCGAGAGCTGCACCGAGGCGCGGCCGCGGCCGCGCAGGGCCTCGGCGATCAGCATCTCGTTGTGGCCCATGCCGTAGAAGTCGCCGGTGTCGATCAGCGTCATGCCGGCATCGAGCGCGGCATGGATGGTGGCGATGCTCTCGGTGCGGTCGGCCGGGCCGTAGAAGTCGGACATGCCCATGGCGCCGAGGCCCAGCATGCCGGTGCGGGGGCCGGTGCGGCCGAGTTGGCGGGTTTCCATTGTCGCGCTCCCCTTGATGGCGTGATGGAGGGGATATGCACCCTTTGGCATTGTGTGATAATCCGAGCATGCCCGCATGGGTCATCCGGAAATCCGCACAATGCCTGCCCCCGACCTCTCCGATCTCGCCGCCGTCATCGCCGTTGCCGAGGCGCGCAGCTTTCGCCGGGCGGCGGCGCTGCGCGGCGTGTCGCCTTCGGCGCTGAGCGAGGCGGTGCGGCGGGCCGAGGCGCGGATCGGCCTGCGTCTGCTGAACCGCACGACGCGCAGCGTGACGCCGACCGAGGCCGGGAAGCGTCTGTTCGACCGGCTGCGCCCGGCGCTGGACGACATCGCCGCCGCGCTGGACGAGGCCTCGGGCGTTGCGGCCCGGCTGCGGCTCAATGTGCCGGGAGTGGCGGCGGAGCTGATCCTGCCCGGCCTCATGGCCCGCTTTGCCGCCGCGCATCCCGAGATCGCGGTGGAGGTCGTCGCCGACAACACCTTCCGCGATGTTCTGGCCGAGGGCTTCGACGCCGGCATCCGCTATGGCGAGAGCGTGGACCGCGACATGATCGCCGTCCCCATCGGGCCGCGCGTGCAGCGGATGGTGACGGCGGCCGCGCCCGCCTATCTCGACGCCCGGGGGCGGCCCGTCCGGCCCGAAGACCTCGCCAGCCACCGCCTGCTGCGTTTCCGGTTCGCCAGCGGCGTGGTGCAGGTCTGGGAGTTCGCGCGGGGGCCGGAGGCGCGCCGCGTCGATGGCGAGCCGGCCATGGTCGCCAGCACCAACAGCATCCTGATCGCGGCGGCCGAGGCCGGGCTTGGCGTCGTGCATACGTTCGAAGGGTTCCTGCGGCCGGCGCTCGGCGCCGGGCGGTTGGAAGAGGTGCTGCCCGACTGGTCGGAACGCTTTCCAGGCCCCTTCCTCTATTTTCCCAGCCGCCGGCTCATGCCAGAGGGGCTGCGGCGCTTCGTCGATTTCGTGAAGGCCGATCGTGGCGGGGAGAGTGATGGCTGACAGGAACGACAAGGCCGCAGAGCGCGCACCGCAGGTCTTCACCCTCGTCGTGGAAGTGGGGCGCAAGGCGGGCGACGGCCTGCCAGACGCTGCCACGGGGGCGGGACTGCTGTGCTATGCCAGCGGCATCAGCGAGGAAGAGGCGGTCCGCGAGGCCGTCGCGGTGCTGAAACTGGCCGACATGGCGGTGCTGACCGTGGAAAGCCACGGCAGCCGGGCGGAGATCGAGGCCGCCGGCACCGTCATCGCCCCGGAGGAGGCGGCGCTGATGGACCGCGCGCTCAGCGAGAATGCGGTGATCGTGGCGCAGGTCTCCGTCTTCGAGGACTGAGATCAGGCAGCGGCAGTGCGGCCGAGCTGGGTGAGGATCTGCGCCGCCTCTGCCGCCCCGACGCTGCGCAGGTCATGCGCCGGACCGGCCGGCGACAGGGCGCAGCCTGCCGCAAGGACCAGTCCCGGCCGGTCGAGCGTCAGCGCAACTCCGGTCACGACAGGGCGGCGGGCATCGACCAGCGCCGAACGCCCGTCGCAGAGATGCCTTGCGGGAACCAGCACGCATTCCTCGCCCGAAACATATTCCACCGCCGGCCCGTGCAGCGCGATGCCGGTATCGGGGGAGACGAGGAGATCCGCCGTCGCGGCGTAATAGGGCGCGCGCAGCAGGATCGGCGCCTGACTGCCGCGTCCGGGCCGCTCCGCCTTGCGGGCGCGCAGGACCCGGGCGGTGCCGCGATCGGTCAGCACCGCGTCGCCCGGCCGCAGATCCTCGGCGCGTACCGGGCCGGAGGGCGTCGCCACCGGGGTCAGCGGCCCGACCCAGGGCGCGGAACTGCCGCGCACCGGATCGGCCTTCACCCCGTACCAGAGGACGGAGGGATGCCGCAGTCCCGGGCCCAGCGGCGCGCAGATCGCCGCCGCGTCGGCCGCCGGCAAGGGCAGGGGGTCGCTGCCCTCGGCGCTGAAGGGAAGGCCGGGAACACCGGGCGCCTCGGCGGTCAGTTGCCAGATGCGGCGCGGCGCGTCCCAGAGAAGCGTAAGCCGCAAGAGCCCGATCGACGGCAGCGCCAGCGCCCGGCCCAGCGCATGCCGCGCCAGCCTGGGGCCCTGGCGGTGGGTGACGACCAGGCCATCGACGGGATCGCTGGCGACGGAAAAGCTCCGTTCCCAGCCGGCGCGCCGCCGCCAGTCCAGGAGCAGCGCCCGCTCGGGAAGCGGCAGCGCCAGTTCCAGGGAAAAGCTGCCGCAGGCGAGAAGCACCCCATCGGCCTCCGGCGCCACCAGGCCCTCGCGGTCGGAGAGCGCGATCCAGCCGGTCATCGCTGAGACCCCGGTCGATCCGTCATGCCCCAGCTGCCCTTTGCCATGCCCTGCCCGCCTTTTTTCGGGCTGCGGCGCGCGCCTGTCCCGCCGGCGGAGACCGGCGCGAGAGATGGCGGGTCGTGGTCCTGCTCGACCACGCGGGCCCTTCGGCCCCGCGTCCGCTCTGCCCATGAGCGTTGTTGTGCAGCGATGGTAGAGCCGTCCGGCAATTCCATCAAGAGTTTGTGTGAACGGCATCGGGCCGGGAACCCTGCCTTCCCGCGCCGGCCTGCGCATTGCGGCCCCGGCCGCGCCGGTCTATTTCCCGGCGGAAGCCCGAACGGAGACGAACGATGAACACGCCCGTCGATCCCGTGGACCTGACCGCACGCCTCGTCCGCTGCCCGAGCGTCACGCCGGCGGAGGGCGGGGCGCTGACGCTTCTGGCCTCGGTGCTGGAACCGGCGGGGTTCGCCTGCACCCGGGTGGACCGCAACGGCATCTCCAATCTCTTCGCCCGCTGGGGGCGCAAGGGGGCCAACCGCTCCTTCGGTTTCAACGGCCATACCGATGTCGTCCCGGTGGGCGATGCCGCCCGCTGGACGCGCGACCCGTTCGGCGGCGAGATCGTCGATGGCTGGCTCTGGGGCCGGGGCGCGGTGGACATGAAATCGGGCGTCGCGGCCTTTGTCGCGGCGGCGGTCGATTTCGTCCGCGCCACACCGCCGGACGGGGCGATCCTGCTCGCCATCACCGGGGACGAGGAAGACAAGGCGACGGATGGCACGGTGGCGCTGCTGGACTGGATGCGGCGCGAGGGTGAGGCGATGACCGACTGCCTCGTCGGGGAACCGACCTCGCCGGATCATTTCGGCCAGGCGATGAAGATCGGCCGGCGCGGCTCGATCACTGTCCGGATCGTCGCCACCGGCGTGCAGGGCCATTCGGCCTACCCGCACCGGACCAAGAACCCGATCCACGCCATGGTGGCGCTGCTGACCCGGCTGCCGGCCGAGCCGCTCGACCGGGGCACGGCGCATTTCGACCCTTCGACAGTGCAGGTCGTCACCTTCGACACCGGCAATCCGGCAACGAATGTCGTGCCCGCCTCCTGCCGCGCCACGGTGAACATCCGCTTCAACGACGCGCATTCCGGCGCCTCGCTGACCGGATGGATCGAGCGCGAGGCCGCAGCGGTGGCGGCCGACACCGGGGTGCGCTTCGAGGTGAGCGTCAGCATCTCCGGCGAGAGTTTCCTCACCCCGCCCGGCCCGCTGACCGATCTCGTCGCCGGGGCGGTCGCGGCGGAGACGGGGACGCGGCCGGAATATTCCACCTCCGGCGGCACCTCGGACGCGCGCTTCGTCAAGGATCACTGCCCGGTGGTGGAATTCGGACTGGTCGGCCGGACCATGCACGAGGTGGACGAGCGGGTGGAAGTGACGCAGATCCAGCGGCTGAAGGCCGTCTATGGCCGGGTGCTGCGGGACTATTTCGCATGATCGTCGAGACGCGCGACATCGCCCTGGTCCGGGCCCTGCGCCGCAGGGTCTTCATCGAGGAGCAGGGCGTCAGCGAGGCCGACGAGGTGGATGGCCAGGACGAGGGGGCCACGCATCTCCTGGCGTTGGCGGAAGATCGGCCGGTGGGGACGGCGCGCATCCTGTGGAAGGGCGACACCGCCAAGATCGGCCGCGTCTGCGTCCTGCCCGAAGCGCGCGGCACCGGCCTCGGCGCGGCGCTGATCCGCGCGGCGGTGGAGATCGCGCGCGGCCGGCCGGGCCTCAGCCGCGCGCTTCTCGGCGCCCAGACCCATGCGCTGGGCTTCTACGAGCGGCTGGGCTTCACGGCCTTCGGGCCGGTCTATGACGATGCCGGCATCCCGCACCGCGACATGGACCTGCGCCTCTGACCGCCGGCGCGCCGGGCGGGGGGCAAAAGTCTTGAAACAAGACTTTTGCAAAATCCTTGTTTCAAGGATTTTGCCCGATCCCGCCCCGTGCTAGCGCCGGGACATGGACCAGCTTCCCGACAAGGCCGCGCTTGCCGCCTTTCTCGCCGAGAACCCGCAGCTTTCGGCCAAGCGCGACATCGCCCGCGCCTTCGGCATTCGCGGCGCCGGCCCAAAGGCCGAGCTGAAGCGCCTGCTGCGCGAACTGGAGGACGAGGGTGCCCTGGCGCGAAAGGGCAAGCGCCTGCGCGTCTCCGGCGCCCTGCCGCCGGTCGGGATCATCGAGGTGATCGGGCCGGATGCCGATGGCGATCTTTACGGCCGTCCGGCCGAGGGGCCGGCGGAGGCGCGGGTGCTGATCCTCGCCCGCCGTTCCGATCCCGCCCTCGGGCCCGGCGACCGGGTGCTCTGCCGCCTTTCCCCGGCGAAGGGCGAGGGCCATGGCTGGGAGGCGCGCCCGATCAAGCGCATCGCGGAAGCCGCACCGCGCGTCCTCGGCATCTACCGCACGGCCAAGCTCGGGGGCCGCATCCATCCGATCGAGAAGGGCGCCGACCGCGAGTGGCGCGTCGCGCCGGGCGACACGCTGGGGGCGAAGGATGGCGAACTGGTCGAGGCCGAGGCCACCGGCCCGCGTGGGCTCGGCCTGCCGCAGGCGCGGGTCACGGCGCGGCTGGGCGACCCCTCCGCGCCCAGGGCGGTCAGCCTGATCGCCATCCGCCAGCACGGCATTCCCGACCACTTTCCCGAGCCGGCGCTGGCCGAGGCCGCCTCGGCGCGGGAGCCGGGGCCCGAGGGGCGCGAGGACCTGCGGCCGCTGCCCTTCGTCACCATTGATCCGGTGGATGCCCGCGACCGCGACGATGCGGTTCTGGCCGGGCCGGACAGCGATCCGGCCAATCCCGGCGGCCATGTCGTCTGGGTCGCCATCGCCGATGTCGCCTTCTTCGTCCGTCCCGGCTCGGCGCTCGATGCCGAGGCGCGGCTGCGCGGGAATTCGACCTATTTCCCCGACCGGGTGGTGCCGATGCTGCCCGACACGCTGTCGGGCGATCTCTGCTCGCTGCATGCCGGCGTGGACCGGGCCTGCCTCGCCGTCCGCATGGTGCTGGACCGCGACGGACACAAGCGCAGCCACCGTTTCGCCCGGGTGCTGATCCGCTCGGTGGCCTCGCTGCATTATGCCCAGGTGCAGGATGCGCTGGACGGCAGGGCCGACGCGGTGACGGCGCCGCTGATGGACGCGGTGCTGAGGCCCCTCGCTGCGGCCCATGCGGCGGCGGCGAAGGCGCGCGACC
The DNA here is from genome assembly GCA_964602115.1 of uncultured Rhodobacterales bacterium. Taxonomy (GTDB): domain Bacteria; phylum Pseudomonadota; class Alphaproteobacteria; order Rhodobacterales; family Rhodobacteraceae; genus JANOGU01. Next base: position 6,066 of record CAZRQN010000010.1, on the reverse strand, counting down.
TGCGCCAGCCCCTCGACCTCGACCTGCCGGAGCGGCAGATCCTGCTGTCCGAAGAAGGGAAGGTCCTGTCCGTCGCCTTCAAGGAGCGGCTGCCGACCCACCGGCTGATCGAGGACTTCATGGTGCTGGCCAATGTCTGCGCTGCCGAGGAACTGATCGCCAAGCGCACGCCGCTCCTCTTCCGCGTCCATGAGGAGCCGAGCCCGGAAAAGCTCGACGCCCTGCGCGAGGTGGCGCAGGCCTCGGGCCTGACGCTGGCCAAGGGACAGGTGCTGAAGACCGCGCATCTCAACCGCCTTCTCGCCCAGGCCGAGGGCACCGAGCAGGACGAGCTGATCAACATCACCACGCTGCGCTCGCTGCCGCAGGCCTATTACGCGCCGCAGAACTTCGGCCATTTCGGCCTTGCCCTGCGCAACTACGCGCATTTCACCTCGCCCATCCGCCGCTATGCCGATCTGGTCGTCCACCGGGCCCTGATCGCGGCGCATGGCTGGGGCAAGGACGGGCTGTCGGCCCGGGACATCGAGACGCTGGAGGATACCGCGCAGCGCATCTCCGAGGCGGAGCGGCGGTCGATGGCCGCCGAGCGCGACACGACCGACCGCTATCTGGCCGCCTATCTTGCCGACCGGATCGGTGCGACCTTCACCGGCCGGGTCTCGGGCGTGCAGAAGTTCGGGCTGTTCGTGAAGCTGGACGAGACCGGCGCCGACGGCCTCGTGCCGATCCGCGAGGTCGGGCGGGAGTTCTTCTTCTACGACCGCGAGGCGCAGACGCTGACCGGATCGGAAAGCGGGCTGAAGATCGCGGCCGGGGCGCGGGTGACGGTACGGCTGGCCGAGGCGGTGCCGGTCACCGGCGGGCTGGTGCTGGAATTGCTGGAAATCGAGGACAAGGGCCTGCCCGGTCCGCGCCTGAGGCGCGGCAAGGCCCCGGCGCCGGGCAAGGCGGCCAAGCTCGCCCGCAAGATCGTGCGGCGGCGGCGGTGACGGCCGGCGCGCCGGCATCGCCGGGCGCCTCCCCTCCCCCTCGTGGGGAGGGGATGGGGGCGGGGGGCACCCGGCAGCGGCGGGCGAGCCCCCCACCCTCTCCCTCCCCACGGGGGGGAGGGAAGCGCCTGGTCTTTGCAGGCACCGCGCGGTTCTGCCGCTGGACGGCGGCGGTCGTGGTGGCGCAGATGCTGGCGGCGGCCGTCCCGGCGATGGCGCAGACGCCGGCGGAGGGCGGAACGATGGAAATCACCGGCACCGATCAGGGGATGCAGGACTGGATCGCCGGATTCCGGCCCCGGGCGCTGGCCGCCGGCATCCCGGCCGAGGTCTTCGACCGGGCGATGACGGGGCTCAGCTTCGATCCCGGCATCGTCACCAAGGATCGCAACCAGAACGAGTTCACCAAGACGATCTGGGACTATCTCGACACCGCCGTGTCCGAGGCCCGCATCGCCGCCGGCCGCGAGGCGCTGCAACGCCATGCCGATCTCTTCGCCCGCATCGAGGCGGCCTATGGGGTGGAGAAGGAGGTCGTGGCCGCTGTCTGGGGGCTGGAGAGCGCCTATGGCACCTATCGCGGCGACATCCCGGTGCTGGGAGCGCTGACGACCCTGGCCTATGACGGGCGGCGCGGGGCCTATTTCGAGGGCCAGCTTGTCGATGCCCTGCGGCTGCTCGCCGCCGGAGACGCGCGGATCGCCACATTGCGCGGCTCCTGGGCCGGGGCCTCGGGGCATACGCAGTTCATGCCCTCGGCCGTGATCGCCCATGCGGTGGATTTCACCGGCGACGGGCGGCGCGACCTCTGGGGCGATGATCCCGCCGACGCCCTGGCCTCCACCGCCGCCTATCTCAAGGCCAAGGGCTGGACCACGGGCCAGCCCTGGGGCTTCGAGGTGCGTCTGCCCGAAGGCTATGACTACGGCAGTTCGGGCGAGCGGGTGTGGAAGGACATGGCGAGCTGGCGCGCGCTGGGGCTTGCCACCGCCGAGGGCGCGCCACTGCCGGAGGGCGGGCTGGCGGCACTGCTCCTGCCGGCCGGGCATCGCGGCGCGGCTTTCCTGATCTTCCCCAACTTCCGGGTGATCGAGGCCTATAACACCGCCGACGCCTATGTGATCGGCATCGGCCATCTGGCCGACCGCCTGAAGGGCGGCGCGCCGATCCGCCACCTCTGGCCGCGCGAGGAGCGGGCGCTGACCCTGCCCGAGCGGCTGGAGTTGCAGGAACGGCTCACCGCCGCCGGCTTCGACACCCAGGGCGTGGACGGCCGGATCGGCCCCAACACCATCGCCGCCGTGCGCGCCTTCCAGCGCGCGAAACGCGAGGTGCCGGACGGTTTCGCCAGCCTCTCGGTCCTTCTTGCCCTGCGCGGCGAGTGATGGGTTACTGAAGGTCGGCGAAGGCCGCCTGCAACCGCTCCACCGCCTCGGCCACCCGGGCGCGCTGGGTCCCGAGGTTGAAGCGCAGGCAGGTCTCCCCGCCGGGGCCAAAGGTCGGCCCGAGATTGGTGGCGATGCGCGCGGTCTTCTGCACCCGCTCGACGAGTTCGGCCTGGGCCATCCCGGTGCCGGCGAAATCCACCCAGGCGAGATAGGTGGCCTGCAGGGGCATGGAGGCAACGCCGGGAATGGCGTTCATTGCCGCATCGAAGAGCCGGCGGTTGCCGTCGAGATAGACCATCAGCGCATCGACCCAGGCGGCACCGCCGGGCGAGCAGGCGGCGGTGGCCATATGCATGCCGAAGGCATTGGGCGAGATGCCGAAGGCCATCATCCGCGCCGCGAAGCGTTTGCGCAGTTCGGGATCGTGGATGATGACATTGCCGGTCAGCATCCCGGCGATGTTGAAGGTCTTGGTGGTCGCCGTCATCATGATGAGGCGGTCCGCAATCCCCGGCACCGCCACCGCCATCGGCAGGTGCTTGGACCCGGGATAGACCAGATCGGCGTGGATCTCGTCCGCGATGAGCAGGAGGTCGTGGCGCCGGCAGAAGTCGGCGACCGCCGCCAGTTCCGCCGCCGTCCACACCCGCCCGCCGGGATTGTGCGGCGAGCACAGGATCAGAACCTTCTCCCGCCCGGTCATCAGCCCTTCCCAGCGGGCGAAGTCCATGGCGTGCCGTCCGTCCTCCACCGCCAGCGGCAGTTCCCGGACCTCGCGGCCAGAGGCGCGGACCACCCGGGCGAAGGCGTGATAGACCGGCGTCATCAGCGCCACCCCGTCGCCCGGCGCGGTAAAGGCGTCGAGGGCAAGGCCGATGCCGTTCACCAGCCCATGGGTGGTGAAGATCGCGGCCGGGTCGATCTCCCAGCCATGGCGGGCGGACCACCACCAGCGGATCGCCTCGCGCGCGGCGCGGTCGTCGCCGAAATAGCCATAGACCCCATGCGCCGCCATGCGCTCCACCGCCTGCTGCACCTCCGCCGGCGGGCGGAAGTCCATGTCGGCCACCCACATGGCGATGCCGTCGTCAGGCGACAGGCCGTAGAGGGGCTGCAAAGTGTCCCATTTCGAGCAATGCGTGCCCCTGCGGTCGATCGGTTCGTCGAAGTCCATCTCTCGCTCTCCTGTGGCAGCGCTACTTATCCGGCCCGATGGGCGGCGGGAAGCCGTTGCGCGCCTGCGGGACCTGTCCTAATTCGGGGCGCATGATCCGTCCGATCCTCATCCATCCCGACCCGCGCCTCAAGAAGGTGGCCGATCCCGTCGCCGCGATCTCGGTCGAGATCGGCAGGCTGGCCGAGGACATGCTGGAGACGATGTACAACGCGCCGGGCATCGGCCTGGCTGCGCCGCAGATCGGCGTGGGCAAGCGGCTCCTCGTCATGGACTGCGTCAAGGATCCGGCGCTTCCCGCCCGGCCCATGGCGCTGTTCAATCCCGAAATCACCTGGTCCTCGGAGGATCTCTCGACCTACGAGGAAGGCTGCCTGTCGCTGCCCGACTACTACCACGACATCTCCCGCCCTGCCGCCGTGCGGGTGCGCTGGACGGCGCTGGACGGCACGACACAGGAGGAGGAGTTCAGCGGCCTCTGGGCCACCTGCGTCCAGCACGAGATCGACCATCTGAACGGCCGGCTGTTCATCGACTATCTCGGCCCGCTGAAGCGCCAGCTGGTGACGCGGAAGATGGAGAAGCTGAAACGGGAACGGGCGCGAGGCGAGACGTGATCCGCCCGGTCCTGCGCTGGCCGCATCCGGTGCTGCGCAGCCCGGCGGCCCCGGTGGCCGCGATCACCGACGAGATCCGCCGCATCTGGGACGACATGATCGACACGATGGAGGCGGTGCCCGGCGTCGGCCTCGCCGCGCCGCAGATCGGGGTGCCGCTGCGGCTGGCGGTGGTGGATGCCTCGGACGAACGCGGCCAGGCGATCCGCATGGCCAATCCCGAGGTCCTGCATGCCTCGGGCCAGTTGCGCGCCCATACCGAGGGCAGCCCCTGCCTTCCCGGCGTCTGGGCCGAGATCGAGCGGCCGCGCGCGGTGACGGTGCGCTTCCTCAACCCCGAGGGCGCCACCGAGGAGCGCGATCTCGTCCTGGTCTGGGCGACTTCGGTCCAGCACCAGATCGACCATCTGAACGGGCGGCTGTTCTTCGACCGCCTCGGCCCGGTGAAGCGGCGGATGCTGCTGGCCAAGGCCGAGAAACTGGCGAAGCGGGGCTGAGATGCGGATCGTGTTCATGGGCACGCCGGATTTCGCCGTGCCGCCGCTGCGCGCGCTTGCTGCGCAGCATGACATCGCCGCCGTCTATACCCAGCCGCCGAGGCCTGCCGGCAGAGGCCAGGCGCCGCGCCCCTCGCCGGTGCAGCAGGAGGCGGAAAGGCTCGGGATTGCGGTGCGCAGCCCGGTTTCGCTGCGCAGCGAAGGTGCAGCGAAGGACTTCGCCGCACTGCGGGCGGAGGTCGCGGTGGTGGTCGCCTATGGGCTGATCCTGCCGCAGGCCGTGCTCGATGCGCCGGCGCGCGGTTGCCTCAACATCCATGCCTCGCTCTTGCCGCGCTGGCGCGGCGCGGCGCCGATCCATCGCGCGATCCTGGCCGGCGATGCCGAGACCGGCATCTCGATCATGCGCATGGAGGCGGGGCTCGATACCGGGCCGGTGCTGCTGCGCGAGGCGACACCGATCGGGGCCGAGGAGACGACGGGCGACCTGCATGACCGGCTGGCGGACATGGGCGCCCGGCTGATCCTGGACGCGCTCGAACGGCTCGACGCGCTGGCTCCCGTGCCCCAGCCGGCCGAGGGCGTCACCTATGCCGCCAAGATCGACAAGGCGGAGGCGCGGATCGACTGGACCCGCCCGGCGGTGGAGGTGGACCGGCTGGTGCGCGGCCTGTCGCCCTTCCCCGGCGCCTGGACCCTGGCCGGGGGCGAGCGGCTGAAGCTCCTGCGCAGCCGGCTGGCGCCGGCAGCGGACGGCCCGGCCGGCACCCTGGCCGGCCCCCGCGTCGCTTGCGGCCTGGGCGCGGTGGAGATCGTCATGGCACAGCGCGAGGGAAGGCGCGCCCAGCCGGCGACGGAGATGCTGCGCGGCTTCGTTCCCCGCCCGCTCGCCTGACCCTTCCGCCCGGCGCCCGGCCGCCCCATATTGGTGCCGTCCTCGCACGGAGCCGTCCATGCATCCGATCCTCTTCGTCGCCATCATCGGCGCCGCCGCCGGCTTTCTCGCCACCCGCTTCATGAAGGTGGAAACGGATGTGCCGACGACCGTGGTGGTCGGCATCGCCGGCGCGGTCCTCGGCTGGGTGGCGCTTCGGGTCCTCTTCGCCCTGGTGGGCTGGACCCTCTATTTCGTCGGCGCCGTTGCCGGCGCGATGGTCGTGCTCTGGGCCTGGAAGACCTGGGGACCCGGCCCGAGAAGATAGCGTCGCCAGATGCCCTCCCGCGCGGCTGCGCCGCGCGGGACCAGGCAAAGGGGGGCCAGCGGCCCCCCTTTGCATCCCCGCAGCGCCTCTGCGGAGAGGACAGCACCTCCGGCCGTCTTGCGCCCTGGCGGGCGCGCCTCATGTGGCGCTTCTGTCTCTGAGGTCCGGTCTCGCGGAGAGACCCGGGGCGCTGCCC
>CAZRQN010000009.1:391-40452 GCA_964602115.1 uncultured Rhodobacterales bacterium | reverse complement strand
GCCCTTGCGGATGTCGTTGATCGCGGCGTTGATCTTCTGCGCCGTCACCGCCCCGGCGGTCAGCGCATCCTTGGCCCTTGTGTTGACCAGCGCCAGCGCGGTCAGCAGGCGCTCCACCGGAACGAAACTGTCGCCGGCCTTCTTGGCCACCGTCTCCGCCTCGTCCAGCACCCGGACGAGCGACGGGTCGATATAGGTCTGGCCTTCGCCGCCGGAAACCTTGGGCAGCTTGGCGATGGCCGCATCCACCGCCTTCAGCACCTGCTCGGGAGAGCCACCGGCGCGGCGGATCAGGTTGGACGCCAGGCCCTGGTCGTCATCCATCAGGGCTTTCAGCAGATGCTCGGGCAGCACGCGCTGGTGGCTTTCCCGCATCGCGATGGTCTGCGCCGCCTGAAGGAACCCGCGCGACCGCTCCGTGAACTTTTCAAGGTTCATCGGTCCTCTCCTCTCACTGGCACCGCCCCTCCGCCCGCAACGGCGCGGCAGGGTGCGGCCTTGAGGCGGATGTGGGATGGCCGCAGGGTGGGTGCAAGGCCCCGGGCGCGGGCAATCAACTCGCCGGAGAAAGATCGGCGACCCCGCCGCCGGAGGCTTGTCCGAGATCGCGGTAGCGCGCCAGTCCCTCCGCCCGGCTGGTCCGCCCGACATAGCCGAGGTCCCGGCGCGCCGCCGAATCGACGGTCGTGAAGGGACGGCCGATCAGGCGCACCATGGTTGGCGAAATCGGCGGATCGGAGCGGGCGCCCGCCAGCGCCCAGAGACCCGCCACCGCCCGACCCACGCCGGCGGCGACAGGGTAGGGAAAGGACGGCGCCCTTCGGGCGTCCAGGCCGAGCGCATCGGCCAGGCCGATGACGAAATCCCGGAAGGTCGTCGCTTCCCGGTCGTTCACAAAGTAGGCCCGTCCCGTCGCCGCGCTCTGCAGGGCGCAGAGGACCGCCTCGACCACATTGTCGGCATGGCAGGTCACGCTAGGAAACCTTCCGCCGCCGATGAAGCCGAACTGACGGCGGCGGAGCATCGGCGGCAGCGCTGCCGCGAAGGCGTCTCCCGGCCCCCAGATGCCCGGCGGGCGCAGCACCACGGTGCGCAGGTCCGGCGCCGTGGCGGCAAGGACGGCGGCCTCGGCCCGCGCCTTGCTGGCGACATAGGGAAAACGGCTGTCGGGAAAGGTCGGCGCGTTTTCGTCGGCGTCAACGACAGCGGAACCCGCATCGTCCATCACCACCGCCGCAGCCCCGATATAGATGAAGGCGCCCGCTCCGGCACGCCGCGCCGCAGCCAGAAGCCGCTCCGTCCCGACCACGTTCACGCGGTCGAAGACCGAGCCTGGCCCGGTCATCCGGAAATGTGCGGCGGCATGGACGACCGCCGAGACCGGCGGCAGGTCGCGGTCCAGGGCTTCGAGCGCGCCTCGCCAGGGCGTGGCGCCAAGCGCGGCGAGCATCTGGTCGGATGCGGCTGAACGCGACAGGGCGATGACCGGCTTTCCGGCGCGAAGCAAGGCGGTGACGATGCGGCGACCGAGAAACCCGGTGCCGCCTGTGACGAACACAGGCATGTGCCGTTCCTATCAGGAGGGGGTGGTGAGGAGGACCCTGCTGGCGCAGGCCCTCAGGGCAAGCAGGGCGGTGCGGTCCGGCGGCCGTTCCGGAACGGTGTGCAGCAGCGCCGCCGCATGGGCGGTGGACCACAGCAGATCGGCGGCGGCAGCGGCCGGAATCGCGAGCCGGCCGGCGGCATCGGTGCGTTCCACCCGCTCGACGAGGTTTTCGCGCGCAGCGCGTGCCGCAGGCAGGTCGGCGCCGGCCAGGACCCGCGCCATCAGGGCGCAGTAGAGGCGCGGGCTTTCGGCGGCGAAGCTTACATAATCGTCCCAGCCGGACATCAGGTCGGCGCCCGGATCGCCGCTTGTCGGCAGGTTGCGCTTGCGCCGCAGGAATGCCTGCAGCCCCGCCTCGACCGCCGCGCTGACCAGCCCGTCGGCGCTGCCGAAATGGTGGTAGAGCGTCGGCGCCGTCACCCCGGCACGGGAACAGACAGCGCGCGTCGTCAGCCCGTCGGGGCCGTCGCTTTCCAGCACGGCAAGGGCATGGGCGAGGAGGTTTTCGCGCGCGGTCATGGGTTGTCTATAGCATCGCTACAGGACCGCGTCTATAGCGATGATATAGGCGCCGGTTTCAGAGCCCGCGCAGCGCGTCGGTCACGCGCACCAGTTCCTCGCTGATCCCCGCCTCGCTCAGCGCATGCCCGGCCAAGGGGACGATGCTCAGCCGGGCGCCCGGCCAGCCTTCGGCCAGCCGAGCGGCCGATTTCGGCGGGCAAATCATGTCGAAACGGCCCTGGACGATATGGCAGGGGATGTGCTCGATCCGGCTGCGGTTGGCCATGATCCAGTCGTCGTGTTCGAGAAATCCGGCATGGCGGAAGTAGTGATTCTCAAGCCGCGCGAAGGCACGGGAATAATCCGTCGGACCTTCCGAACCGCCGGTTTCGGTATGGATCGACGCCAGCGCGTTTTCCCAGTTGGTCCAGATGCGCGCCACCCGCGACTCCTCCGCGAGGTCGCCGGAAAAGAGCCTGCGGTAATAGGCTTCGATGAGGTCGCCGCGCTCCGCCAGGGGGATCGGCGCCAGGAACCTGGCCCAGAGATCGGGATAGAACCCCGCCGCTCCGCCGGCATAGAACCAGTCCAGCTCCGAGCGCGTCATCAGGAAGACGCCGCGCAGGATGAGATGCGCCACCCGCTGCGGATGGGTGATGGCATAGACAAGCGCCAGCGTCGCCCCCCAGGAGCCGCCGAAGATGATGAACCGCTCAAGCCCCAGCGCATCGCGGATCGCCTCGATATCGGCGACGAGATGCCAGGTGGTATTGGCATCGACCGAGGCATGCGGCCGCGACCTGCCGCAGCCACGCTGGTCGAACAGGATGATTCGGTAGGTCTCGGGGTCGAAGTAGCGCCGCATCGAAGGGCTGCAGCCGCCACCCGGCCCGCCATGCAGGACCACGACCGGGGTTCCGTCACGCCGGCCGCATTGCTCGACATAGAGCCGATGGCCGTCACCCACGTCGAGCATCCGCTGATCGAATGGGTCGATCGGCGGATAGAGAAGCTCGGAGGTGCGTTTTCGGCCTGATCTCTGGTCCATGCCCGTCCTATATAGCGTGGCAGAGAGACCGTGCCACGCCTGAAACCGGAGCCCGCGCGATGAGTGCCACCGTCGATGCCGCCGAAGTCGCGAAGTTCGAGGCCATGGCGGCCGAGTGGTGGGACCCGGAGGGAAAGTTCAAGCCGCTGCACATGATGAACCCCTGCCGGCTGGACTACATCAATGCCCAGATCGCAGCGGAGTTCGGTCGGGACCTTCGCCTGGCCAAGCCCTTCAACGGATTGAGGATTCTCGACATCGGCTGCGGCGGCGGCCTGTTGTCCGAGCCGATGGCACGGCTGGGTGCCTCGGTCCTGGGCGCCGATGCGGCGGAGCGCAACATCCCGGTGGCCAGCGTCCATGCGGCGCAATCGGGGCTGGAGATCGACTATCGCCACACGACGGCGGAGGCGCTGGCCTCGGCGGGGGAGCAGTTCGATGTCGTGCTGAACATGGAGGTGGTCGAGCATGTGGCGGACCCTGCCGCCTATCTCGCGGCCTGCCGGGCGCTGCTGCGTCCTGGCGGGCTCATGATTTGCTCCACCCTGAATCGCACCGCGAAATCATACCTTTACGCCATCGTCGGCGCCGAGCAGGTGATGCGCTGGCTGCCGAAGGGCACCCATGAATGGAAGAAGTTCATCACGCCGGAGGAGCTCTATGCCCTGATTGCCGGCGCCGGGCTGACCCCGGTGGACCGCAAGGGCATGGTCTTCAACTTCGCCCGCTGGGATTGGAGCCTGTCGGCGCGCGACCTGTCGGTGAACTATGTCACCGCCTCGGTGAAGCCCGTCCGCTAGCCGTCCCGCGCGCGTCGGCTTTGCGTCGGTTTCCTGTACCGACAGGGCGTTCCCTGCCCGCCTCCCGGCGGCAACGGCTCAGACGCCCTCCGAGGACCGGGCCCAGAGGTTCACGTCCTCCTCCGACGACACCCGGTCGATCTCGGCCAGCTCCTCGGCCGAGAAGGAAAGGTTCTGGATCGCGCCGATGCAGTCGGTGATCTGTTCCGGCCGCGAGGCGCCGATGAGCGCGGTGGTGATCCCGCCGTCGCGCAGCACCCAGGCGAGCGCCATCTGCGCCAGCGTCTGGCCACGCCGGCTGGCGATGTCGTCCAGCGCGCGGACCGAGCCAAGCGCCTTCGGGGTGATGACCGAGGGATCGAGCGACTTGCCCTGCGATGCCCGGCTGCCGGCGGGAACTCCGTTCAGGTATTTGGTGGTGAGAATGCCCTGGGCCAGCGGGGTGAAGGCGATCGAGCCGATGCCAAGCTCGGTCAGCGTATCCTTCAGACCGTCGCGTTCCACCCAGCGGTTGAGGATGTTGTAGCTTGGCTGGTGGATCAGGCAGGGGGTGCCGAGGTCCTTGAGCATCGCCGCCGCCTGCCGCGTCCGCTCGGAGTTGTAGGAAGAGATGCCGGCATAGAGGGCCTTGCCGGAGCGGACGATCTGGTCAAGCGCGCCCATGGTTTCTTCCAGCGGGGTCGCCGGGTCGAAACGGTGGGAGTAGAAGACATCGACATAGTCGAGGCCGAGCCGCTTCAGTGACTGGTCGCAGGAGGCGATGAGATACTTGCGGCTTCCCCATTCTCCATAGGGGCCGGACCACATCTCGTAGCCCGCCTTGGAGGAGATGATCAGTTCGTCGCGGTAGCCCCGGAGGTCGGTCGCGAGGATCTCGCCGAAGGCTTCCTCGGCCGAACCCGGCGGCGGACCGTAGTTGTTGGCAAGGTCGAAATGGGTGATGCCGTGATCGAAGGCGGTGCGGATCAGCGCCCGCTTGGTCTCGTGCGGCGTGTCGCCGCCGAAGGAATGCCAAAGCCCGAGGCTGATCGCGGGCAGCATCAGCCCCGAACGACCGCAGCGCCGGTAGGTCATCCGCGCGTAGCGGTCGGGATGGGGCTGATAGGGCATGATCCTGGGCTTTGGCTTTCGTTCGGCCATCAGACGAACCGGTTGACGAGATTCTCCAGTCGCTCCTGCCGGCCCGACTTCGGCTGGGGTTCGAGCTTTTCGTCGATCACCCGTGCCGCCGCCGCCTCCAGCGAGCCCCTGAGCATCGCCTGGGCGGCCGGAGATTGCCAGCCCGCGTAACGGTCGTTGCGCGCCTTTTCCAGCCCGCCGTCCTCCAGCATCCGGGCCGCCGCCTTCAGGGCCCGGGCGCAGGTGTCCATGCCGCCGACATGGGCGAGGACCAGGTCAGCCGGATCCAGCGACTGGCGGCGGATCTTGGCGTCGAAATTGGTGCCGCCGGTGGTATAGCCGCCGGCGCGCAGGATTTCGTAGAAGGCCAGCGCCTTTTCGGCATGGTTGTTCGGGAACTGGTCGGTGTCCCAGCCCGACTGGTAGTCGTTCCGGTTCATGTCGATGGAGCCGAAGATGCCGAGCGAGGCCGCGAGCGCGATCTCGTGTTCGAAGGAATGGCCGGCGAGGATGGCATGGCCCTGTTCGATATTGGTCTTCACTTCCTTTTCCAGGCCGAAGTCCTTCAGGAAGCCATAGACCGTGGCGACATCATAGTCGTACTGGTGCTTGGAGGGCTCCTGCGGCTTGGGCTCGATCAGGATGGTGCCCTTGAAGCCGATCTTGTGCTTGTACTCGACCACCTGTTGCAGGAAGCGCCCGGCGTGCTCGCGCTCGGCCTTGAGGTCGGTGTTCAGCAGCGTCTCGTAGCCCTCGCGCCCGCCCCAGAGAACATAATTCTGGCCGCCGAGCCGCTGGGTCACGTCCATGTTCGCCTTCACCGTCGCCGCAGCATAGGCATAGACATCCGGGTCGGGGTTGGTCGCGGCGCCGGACATCCAGCGGCGGTGGCTGAACAGGTTGGCGGTGCCCCACAGCAGCCTGGCCTTGTGGCGGGTCTGCTTCTCGCCGAGGTAGTCGGCGATCTCGTTCAGGTTCCTCAGGCTTTCCGCGAATGTCGTCCCTTCGGGACGGGCATCGGCATCGTGGAGGCAGTAGAACGGCTGGCCGAGGATGTCGAACATCTCGAAAGCGACATCGGCCTTGAGTTTGGCCAGCGCCATGCCTTCGCCGAACCATGGGCGTTCGAAGGTCTGGCCGCCGAAAGGGTCGCCGCCGGGCCAGGCAAAGCTGTGCCAGTAGGCCACGGCAAAGCGCAGGTGGTCCTCCATCCGCTTGCCGAGGATCACCTCGTCGGGGTTGTAGTGGCGGAAGGCGAATTCCTGATCGGTTTCGCTGCCCTGATAGGTGATGCGGGGAATGTCGCGGAAGAACTCGGTCATGTCAGGCCTCTGATGGCGGCTTGGGCGGCGCGGAAGCGGGCATGGCCCGCATCGAAGGCGGCGCCGAGGGCTGGGTCGGGGTCGATGGTGCGGGCGATCGGTGGCAGCGTGGCGATCTCGGCCCCGGCGCCGGTGGCGGCCATCAGGGCCAGCCGTGCCGCGCCGAATGCCCCGCCGAAATCGCCGGCGACCGGCAGCTGGACCGGCACGCCCAACGCCGTGGCGATGGCCGAAAGCCAGTAGTCCGACCGGGTTCCACCTCCCACGGCCAGCAGCCGCTCCAGCCGTGTGCCGGTGGCGGCAAGGGCGTCGCGGCTGTCGCGGATGGCGTAGGTGACGCCTTCCAGGACGGCGCGGGTCGCCGTGTCGCGGTCGGTGGCATGTTCGAGGCCGATGAAGGCGCCGCGGATGCGGGCGTCGTTCAACGGCGTCCGCTCGCCGCCGAGATAGGGCAGGAACAACGTCTTGCCAGGCGCTTTGAGCGCACCGAGACCGGCAGTGAGCGCCGAGGCCGACGCGCCGGCGATGCCGGCGAACCAGTTCAGCGCGTCGGAGGCCGCGAGGATCACCCCCATCTGGTGCCAGGTGCCGGGCAACGCGTGGCAGAAGGTATGGACCGCCGTGGCCGGGTCCGGCCGGTAGCCGTCATTGGCAGCGAAAAGGACGCCGGAGGTGCCTAGGGAGACAAAGGCATCCCCCGCGCGCACCACACCGACGCCGACGCCGGAGGCCGCGTTGTCGCCGCCACCGCCGGCGACGACCACACCCTTTGCCAGCCCCCAGCGTCTGGCCAGCGCGTCGCGCAGGATTCCGGAGACCTCCGATCCCTCGACCAGGCGCGGCATGTTGGCGCGGCTGAGGCCGGTGGCGGCCAGACAGGGTTCGGACCAGTCGCGAGCGCCGGTATCCAGCCAGCTGGTCCCGGCGGCATCGGACATCTCGGCCACATGCTCGCCCGTCAGCCAGAGGCGCAGGTAGTCCTTGGGCAACAGGACCCGCGCCACCTTTTCCCGGATGCGCGGTTCGTGGCGTGCGACCCAGAGCAGCTTGGGCGCCGTGAAGCCGGGAAAGACGATATTGCCGGTGACGCGGCGGAACTGCGGGTCGCCGTCAAGCTCGGCGGCCTCCTCGTGGCTGCGGGTGTCGTTCCAAAGGATGCAGGGGCGCAGCACCTCGTCGGCCGAATCGAGGAGTGTCGCGCCGTGCATCTGGCCGGAGAGGCCGATGCCGGCCACTCCCGCGAGTCCATGGGCGGACAGCGCGTCGAAGACGCTCTCGGCCGCCTCGATCCAGGCTGCCGGGGCCTGTTCGCTCCATCCCTCGTGCGGCCGCGAAACGGCGAGGGGGGCGGTGGCTTCCGCCACCACCCCTTGCGCGTCGTCGATCAGCACTCCCTTGAGGCCGGAAGTGCCGAGGTCGAGTCCTATGTACATCAGTAGGCCTGCGGCGGTTTCTTTCCGAGGATGATCATGCCGAGGATGTCTTCGTCGGTGACGTCCTTGACGTTCACGGTACCCACGCGCTGACCGTTCTTCATCACCACGGCACGGTCGCAGAGGTCCATGACCGCATGGATGTCGTGCTCGATCAGGAAGATGCCGAGGCCTTGCGACTTCAGCTCCTGGATCAGCTCCGCCACCATCTGCGTCTCGTGCGGGCCGAGGGCGGCGGTGGGTTCGTCCATGATCAGGATCTTGGCGTTGAAGTACACCGCGCGAGCGATGGCGACCGACTGCCGCTGCCCGCCGGACAACGCCGAGACCGGGACCGAGAACTTGCGGAAGTTGGGGTTCAGCCGCCCCATGATCTTGCGCGTCTCGGCCTCCTGGGTGCTGTCATCGACGAAGCCGCCGGATCCGACGAGCTCGCGCCCGAGGAAGAGGTTGGAGGCGGCGTCGAGATTGTCGGCCAGCGCCAGGGTCTGGTAGATGGTCTCGATGTTGTGGGCGCGGGCGTCGCGCGGGTTGTTGATCTCCACCTCCTGGCCGTTGATCAGGATCTGGCCCGAGTCCTTGCGATAGGCGCCCGACAGACACTTGATCAGCGTGGACTTGCCGGCGCCGTTGTGGCCGAGAAGTCCGACCACCTCGCCGGGGTAGAGATCGACCGAGACGTGATCGACGGCGCGGATACCCCCGAAGGCGATGGAGATGTCGCGCAGTTCGACGAGCGGCGTGCCGGAATTGGGGTTCTTCGACATGGCGTCCTCCCTCACTTCACGTTCTTGCGGTAGAGCGTGTCAACATAGACGGCGAGCACCAGGACAATACCGACGACGATGTTCTGGATCGCCGCGTCGAAGCCGATGAGCACCATTCCCGAGCGCAGCGACTGCATCACGAGCGCGCCGAGCACTGCGCCGTAGATCGTGCCGACACCGCCGGCGAGCGAGGTGCCGCCGATCACCGCCGCCGCGATGGTATAGAGCTCGTCGAGCTCGCCCAGCGCGTTGGTGGCCGAGTTGAGGCGGGCGGAGGCCACGACTGCGGAAAGGCCGGTGAGGAAGCCCATGAGGGCGAAGATCTTCACCGTCATCCACTTGACGTTGATACCGGCCAGAAGCGCCGCATCGGGGTTGCCGCCGATGGCATAGACATAGCGCCCGAAGCGGGTACGCCCCATCAGCACCGTCATGACGATGACAACCGCGAGCAGCAGCAGCACCGGGATAGCGAAGCCGTAGCTGATGCTCAGGCCCTCGGGCGGGACGGTGATGTTGTTGGCCTTGGCGAAGTCATCGACGATGCCCTTGGGCCAGGTGTAGGAATTCACGACCAGCGTCGCGCCGAGGCAGAGGCCGCAGCCAAGGACGACGAGGAAGTACTCTGCCCACATCGGCCGCTGCGGGAACCCGTGCTTCTCGCGGTTCCTGCGTCCCGCGAAGATCAGCCAGATCACGGCGGCGCAGCCGACGGCCCCGGCGATCCATGAACCCATGGCGCCGATCGTGCCGTAGGGTCCGCCGCCAAGCAGGGCGAAGTTGTCGTCCACCGGCGAGATGGTGCGGCCGCGGGCGACGAGGAAGGCGGCGCCGCGCCAGACCAGCAGGCCACCCAGGGTGACGATGAAGGCCGGAATGCCGCGATAGGCCACGAGCCAGCCGTGGAAGGCGCCGATCAGCGTGCCAAGGGCGAGGCCGAGGATCACGGTGAAGACGACGATCGTCCAGCTGCCGAGGCCCACGACCTGCGGCCACCACTCGACCTGGAACATGCCCATGATCATGGCGGTGAAGCCGAGAACCGAGCCCACCGACAGGTCGATGTGGCGGGTGATGATGACGAGCACCATCCCGCAGGCCATGATGCCGACCGAAGAGGTCTGCACCGTCAGGTTCCACAGGTTGCGGGCGGTCAGGAAGTTACCCTCGCCCTTGCCGATCACACCGTAGAGGTGAAAACCGATCCAGATGAGGACCATGGCGCCGATCATGCCGAGAAGGCGCGTGTCGATTTCAGTGGCCCGCAGGAAGCGCGACACGGCGCCGGCATTGGGGTCCACATTGGTTGTCTGCTGGGACATTCCTGTCTCCTCGATCAAGGGCGCGTTGAGGAATGCGACGCCGTGCCGCGTCAGGCGCAGCAAGACGGGATGCGCCGACCCGTTCGGGTCGGCGCGATGAGGCTCAGCTTACTGGCAGGCGGCCACGCCTTCCATGGCACCTTCGCAGGCCTGCTCTTTCGAGATCTGGCCGGCGTCGATCGCCAGGTTCAGCGTGTCCTTGGTGATCGGGGTCGGCGACAGGAACATGGCGTTCATCTCGACGCCTTTCTCGCCACCGGACCACTTCACCGCACCCGGGATGGCGTCCAGCGCCGTGCCGCTGGCCAGGGCGACAGCGATTTCGCCGGCGGCCTTGCCGAGGTCACGCGAGTTCTTCCACACCGAGACGGTCTGGGTGCCGCGGGCCACGCGGTTCAGCGCCGCGAGGTCGCCGTCCTGGCCGCCGATCGGAATGTTCAGGCCCTGGGCGGAGAGCGCCGCGATGGCGCCGCCGGCCATGCCGTCGTTCTCGGCCAGAACCGCATCGACGTCGTTGTTGGCCGAGGTCAGGATCTGTTCCATGTTGGCCTGGGCGTTGTCGGGCTTCCAGCCTTCGGAGAAGGCCTCGCCGACGATGGTGATCTTGCCGTCCTTGACCGCCTGGCCGATCACCTCTTCCATGCCTTCACGCAGGAAGGCGGCGTTCGGGTCGCCGGGGTCGCCCTTGATGATGGCATAGTTGCCTTCCGGAACCTGGGCGAACACGGTCTCGGCGATGATCCTGCCCACGCCCTTGTTGTCGAAGGTCAGGTAGAAGGCGCGCGAGTCCTCGATCAGGCGGTCGTAGCCGACGACCGGGATGCCTTCGGCGGCGGCGGCGTCAACGGCCGGCCCGATGGCGTCCTTGTCCATCGCGAGGATGATGAGCGCGTTGCAGCCCTGGGCGATCAGCGCCTCGACATCGGTGAGCTGCTTGGAGGCCGAGCCCTGCGCGTCGGCCGAGGCATAGGCGGCGCCCGCCGCATCCAGCGCGCCCTTGATCGCGGCCTCGTCGGTTTTCCAACGCTCTTCCTGGAAGTTGGACCAGCTGACGCAGACGGTCGGCCCGGCAGCGAGAGCCGCAGAAGAGAAACCGACCGTCGCGGCGACGGCGGCCAGAATGGCAGTGCGCATGCGTAGTTCTCCCTGTTTTTTCAGCCCCTCCCAAGGGCCGGTCCGGCAGGTGCCGTAACGCGGACAGATTGCCCGGAATAATTTCAGTTGTCAAATTTAAAATTGCGTTCCAGACTGGGTCCGCTACGCCAGGGATGCATGTTTTTCGTGTCCGTGGGTGGAATTCGGGCACTGTGCGAATCACTTGTCGGTTTTTTAGTTCGGAGGGCGAAGAAATTATGGCGGTACGCCACCGCGATAGTGAGGGGCCGGAAGGTCAGGGTTGCGGGCCACGCATTCCACCGCTGGCAGAAAGCCAGCGTCCCCTTCGCCAGCAGGTCTTTGAAAGCATCCGCACCGCCGGCACGATCTCGCGGGTTCAACTCGCCCGGACCCTGGCGGTCAGCCCGGCCTCGGTCACCACCTCCGTCCAGGAGCTTATCGAAGGGGGCATGATTGAGGAAGTGACTTCGCGTCGCGAGGGCGACGCCGGGCGCGGGCGTCCGGCGGTGGCCCTTGGCGTTCGGGCCGAGGCGCAGCGGGTCGTCGGACTGAAACTCGGCGACCGCGAGCATTCGGCGGTGGTCTTCGACTTTGCCGGCGGGCTTCTGGCCGACCATGTGGTGCCACGGCGGCCGGTACCGATGAGTCTGGCCGAGATGCTCGACGCCATCGACCGGCTGGTGACCGATGTCACCGCCAAGGCGGGGCTTGCGCGCAGCGAGCTGGCGGCCGTGGGTCTTGGCCTGCCGGGGTTCGTCGATTGTGCCGGCGGCGTGGTCTTCTGGTCCTCGACCCTGACAGAGCGCGGGGTACCGCTGGCCGCCGCCGCCGCAACGCGGCTGGGACTGCCGGTCAGCGTCGATAACGACGCCAATCTCGTCGCCATGGCGGAACTCTGGTTCGGGCGCGGGCGGGCGCTGTCGGATTTCGCCGTGGTGACGATCGAGCATGGCGTCGGCATGGGCCTGGTGATCAACCACCGGCTCTATCGCGGGGCGATGGGCGTCGGGCTGGAACTTGGGCATACCAAGGTGCAGATCGACGGCGCGCTGTGCCGCTGCGGACAGCGCGGCTGCCTGGAGGCCTATGTCGCCGACTACGCCCTCGCGCGCGAGGCGACGACGGCGCTGAACTGGACCAACAAGGACGGCCAGCCGATCCAGGTGCTGCTGGAAAGCCTGTTCGACCATGCCAAGGCAGGAAACCCCGCCGCCCGCTCGATCTTTCGCCGCGCAGGGCGGTATCTGGCGGTCGGTCTGTCCAATGTGGTGAATTTCTTCGACCCGGCGCTGATCATCCTGTCCGGCGAGCGGATGCGCTATGACTATCTCTATGCCGATGACACCCTGGCCGAGATGGCGAACCATGTCATCGCCACCGGCCGCCCGAGAACGCCGATCGAGATCCATGCCTGGGGCGATCTCCTCTGGGCGCATGGCGCTGCTGCGCTGGCACTGTCGGACGTGACCGACCGCCTGCTCGGCGGTCCGCGCGAGCCGCGGGAGATGGCGGCGCAGTGACGGGCTTCGGCGACCGGGCGCCGCCCGCCCGAGCCACCGGATTGTGAAGCCTCGACCCACCTGCGATAGTTGCCGCAATGGGCGGCGCGGGCTGGATCAACACTAGGGGAATGGCGGTCTGGGCAGTGCTTGCACTGGCCCTTTCCCTTTCTGCCGCATCTCCTGCCATCGCATGGGACGGTCTCAAGTTCCGTGTTCCCGGCGGCTCGGACGAACTGCGTGACGCGCTGCGCGCCGCGTCGGCCCTTGTCGATCTTCGCGGCGCGAAAAAACCCGCCGCGCAGGACGTGCTCGCCGCTGCCAGGGCCGACTACGCGCGCATTCTCGCGGCGCTTTATGCCGGGGGCCATTACTCGGGCGTCATCCATATCCGCCTGGATGGACGCGAAGTTGCCGACATTCCGCCGCTGGAATCGCCGGCCAGTGTTCGTCAGGTCGAGGTCATCGTCGAGCCCGGCCCGCGTTTTTCGCTTGGCACGGCGTCGGTGGCACCCCTGGCCCCGAAGACCGTCCTTCCCGAGACTTTCCGGACGGGCGCGCCGGCCTATTCCGGCGTGATCCTGGAGGCGACCCAGGCTGCGGTGGACGGATGGCGCGACCGTTCTCACGCCAAGGCCGAGGTCGTAGCCCAGGATGTGGTGGCCGATCACGCCGCCGCCAGGCTGGACGTGGCGGTCACCGTCGATCCCGGGCCTGCCCTGCGCTTCGGACCGCTGCATATCGTGGGCGCACAGCGGATGCGGGAGGAACGAATCCGCGCCATCGCCGGCTATCCCGAAGGATCGCAGTTCAGCCCCCGCGTTCTGGCCCGGGTGACCGACAGACTGCGGCGCACCGGAGTCTTCGCCTCGGTCAGCGTTGCGGAGGACGAGGCGATCACGCCGCCGGACCGGATCGGCATCACCGCCGCGCTCGCCGAACAGAAGCCGCGCCGCTACAGCCTCGGCGGCGAGCTCTCCAGCCTCGACGGCGCGCTGCTGCGCGGCTCGTGGATGCATCGCAACCTGTTCGGAGGGGCTGAACGGCTGACACTGTCGGGCGAGATGCGGCAGATCGGGGCGCAGTCGAGCGGAACGGACTATTTGATCGGCGTTTCGCTGGAACGCCCCGCAACGCTGCGCGCCGACACCACCGCCGCGATCGACCTGAGTTTCGGGCGGCTGGATGAACGCGACTATCGGTCCGACTTCACCAGCCTTGGCCTGCACTTCACCAACTGGGTGACCGAGCGGGCCACCTGGACGATCGGGCTGGACTATCAGACCGCCCGCGTGACGGACGACGTCGGCACGATCACCTACCGCAGCCTGTCGCTGCCGCTGGGCCTGACCTACGACGACCGCGACAACCGGCTAGACCCGCGAAAGGGCCGCTACCTGAAGGCCGAGGTCCGCCCCTTCCTCGGCTTCGACACGACCGGATCAGGGATACGCTCCACGGCGGATGTGCGCCTCTATCGCAGTTTCGGCAGCGGCGACCGGATGACGCTGGCCGGAAGGCTGCAAGCCGGCGCCGTGACCGGGTCCTCGCTGATCGACACGCCGCGCGAGTTCCTCTTCTTCTCCGGCGGCGGCGGCACTGTGCGCGGGCAGCCCTATCAATCGCTGGGCATCCCGATGCTGCGCGGCGACAGCGACATCGGCGGCACGCTGTTCCTCGGCGCTTCGGCCGAGATCCGCGCCCGGTTTGCCAAGGGCTGGGGTGGCGCGGTCTTTGCTGACTACGGACGGATATCGGTCCTCGACCTCGCGGGCAGCTCGGACTGGCACGCGGGAGCGGGCGTGGGGTTGCGCTACGACACCGGCTTCGGCCCCGTCCGGCTGGATGTCGCCGCACCGATCGGAGGCCGGACCGGAAAGGGCGTGCAGGTCTATGTCGGCATCGGGCAGGCTTTCTGATGCGGTGGCGCGCCTTCCTTGTTCTCGTTCTCGCGGTCACGTTTGCGGCGCCGGCCCGGGCCGACGACCGCGGGGTGCTGGAGGCGTTTCTTGAGGACAATCTCTCCTCCGCCGGCCGCGAGGTGCGGGTCGAGGGGTTCCGGGGTGCCCTTTCGTCGCAGGCAAGCCTCGACCGGCTGACCATCGCGGATGGCGGGGGCGTCTGGCTGACGCTGGAGGGCGTGACGCTCGACTGGACCCGCTCGGCGCTGTTTTCCGGCGCGCTGGAGGTCAATGCGCTGACGGCAAAGCGCGTGGTGGTCGCCCGCCTGCCGGCGGGCGAGGAAAGCGCCCTTCCCGCCCCCGAGGCCTCCGGTTTCGCGCTGCCGGAATTGCCGGTCTCGGTCAGCATCGGCAAGCTTGCGGCGCCGGACATCGTGCTCGGCCCCGAGGTTCTCGGCACTGCGATGAGCGGAAGGCTCGAAGCCTCGCTGTCGCTGTCCGGCGGCGAAGGCCGGGCGGCGCTGCTGATCGAGCGCACCGATGCCGGACCGGCGGGACGGGTCGCGCTGACGGCAGGCTATGCCAATTCCAGCAGCCAGCTTCTGATCGATCTCAAGGCCGAAGAGGGCGCGGGGGGGATCGCCGCCAGTCTGCTCGGGGTTCCGGGGCGACCGGCAACGCGGCTTGCCCTGGCTGGCTCCGGCCCGCTGTCGGATTTCGCTGCCGAGGTCAACCTCGCCACGGATGGGGTCGAGCGTCTGGCCGGCGGGTTGCGACTGCAGGCAGCGGCCAATGCCGCGACCGCATTTTCCGCCGACCTTGCCGGCGACATCGCGCCGCTGTTCCTGCCGGACTATGCGGCGTTCTTTGGTGACGCGCTGAACCTGAAGGCGCGCGGGACACGGGCGGCGGACGGGCGGCTGACCGTGGACTCGCTCAGCCTCAATGCCAGGGCGATGGAGCTCGGCGGACGGCTTGCGCTGGCCGGCGACGGGCTTCCCGAAGCGCTGGCCCTTGATCTGGTCCTTGCCGATCCGTCGGGCGCGCCGGTCCTGCTGCCCGCCTATGGGGAGCCCCTGCGGGTGGACAGCGCAAAGGCGCGCATCTCCTATGACCGCGCCGCCGGCGAAGGCTGGACCGCCGCCGTCTCCGTCAAGGGATTCGCCCGGCCGGGGTTGCGGATCGGCGAGATGACACTTGACGGCTCGGGCCGCATCGGCCGCCCGCAGGCCGGTCGTCCGGTCGTCGGCGGCACGGTGCGGCTGTCGGCGCAGGGCCTCGCGCCGGAAGACCCGGCCCTGGCATCGGCCCTGGGCGAGCGGCTGGCGGCGCGCGCCGTCATGTCCTGGGCAGAGGGCAGCGGGCTCTTGCGCCTCGGGGTTGTCGAGGCCTCGGGCGACGCCTTCGCGCTGGCGGCCAGCGGAACGGTCCGGGGTCTGTCCACCGGTTTCCGCCTGGCGGGTTCGGGCGAGGTGACGGTGCCGGACCTGGCGCGCTTTGCAGGGATGGCGGGCCGGCCACTCTCTGGCGGCCTGCGGGCCGGGGTTTCCGGCGAAGGCAGCCCGCTGGGCGGCGACTTCGATCTCGCCGCAGAGGTTGCGGCGCAGGATCTGCGCCTCGGCCAGGAGGAGACCGACCGTTTCCTGCGCGGCGCTTCCGCCATTCGGCTCTCTGCCCGGCGGGACGCCGAGGGGCTTCTTCTGCGCGAGTTGAGCGCCAAGGCCGGCACGGGTCAGGTCACGGCCGAGGGGCGGATTGCCGGCGCCGGCAGCGATCTTTCCGCCACGCTCGACCTCACCGATCTGGCTGCGCTTGGCGGGGCCTATCGCGGCGCGATTTCCGCCCGCGCATCGTTTCAGGGCCTTCCGGCTGACGGGCACCTGCGTCTCGACGGGACGGCGACCGAAATCGCCATCGGCCAGCCCTCTGTCGATGGCCTGCTGCGCGGCACGGTGAATCTGGACCTTGCCGCGCGCCTTGATCCCGGCGGCGTCGTTTTCGATTCCGCAAGGCTGGAGGGGCCATCGGCCCGGATTGCCGTCACCGGACGGCTTGGAGAGACGCGCGACCTGCGGATCGTCGCGGCGCTTCCCGACCTGTCCGTCTTGGGCAACGGTCTCCGAGGCGGAACGCAGGTCGAGGCCCGCGTGACCGGGCCGGCCGGAAGCGAAGAGCTTGCGCTGGAAGCCACCGGCGAGCGGCTCGGGACCGGCATCCCCGAGGTCGATCGCCTCCTGTCGGGGACGACGGCGCTGTCCGGCGCATTCCACCGCACGCCCGAAGGTCTGTCGATCCGCGCCGCGCGGCTGAGCAATCCGCAGTTGCGCCTCAACGCGACCGGCACGGCCTCGGGCAGCGGAGGCGATGTCGCCGTCGAAGGGCGGCTGGGCAATCTCGCCCTGCTGGTTCCGGCCTTTCCCGGCCCGCTGACCCTGTCGGGATCGCTGCGCGAGGGGCCGTCCGCTTTCGGTGTCGATCTGCGGATCCTCGGCCCGGGCCAGATCGCCGCCAAGATCGCGGGGGATGTGTCGCGCGACGGGCAGCAGGCGGCGCTGGCGATTTCTGGTTCCGCCCAGGCCGCCCTGGCCAACCCGTTCCTTGGCGCCCGCGTGCTCTCGGGTGGCACCCGTTTCGACCTGCGCCTTTCCGGTCCGCTGGCGCTGGCCTCGCTGACGGGAACGGTGGGGCTTTCCGGCGGGCGGCTTTCCGATCCGGACCTGCCCTTTGCCTTGTCCGATATCGAAGCCGCAGCGAACCTGTCGGCGGGCCGCGCCCAGGTCACGGCGCGGGCCGTGGCCTCCGGCGGCGGCGAGGTGGGGGTTTCAGGCTCGGTGGGCCTCGGCCAGCCACGGCCCGCCGACCTGTCACTGACCCTCACGCGGTTGCGGCTTCGCGATCCGTCGCTCTACGACACAAGGATCGACGGCAGCCTGCGCATCACCGGCCCGATGGACGGCGGCGCGCTCGTCTCCGGGGCTCTGGCGCTGGGGGAGACGGAACTGCGCATTCCCGACAGCGGCGTCGGCGGTTCCGCCACGCTTCCCGAATTGCGCCATCGCAACGAGCCGGGCGCCAGTCGCGAGACGCGTCGGAAGGCGGGGTTGCTGGACCCAGCCGGCGAAGGCGGCGGGGTAAGCGGCGGGCCGGTCTATGGGCTCGATGTCGAGATCAAGGCGCCGAACCGCATCTTCCTGCGCGGCAGGGGCCTGGACATGGAAATGGGCGGCAGCCTGCGGCTGGGCGGGACGACGGCCGCAGTCGCCCCGGAAGGCGCGTTCCAGCTGGTGCGCGGCAGGCTCGACCTGCTGGGCAAGCGGCTGACGATCACCGAGGCGCGGCTCGATCTGCAGGGCGACCTCGATCCCAGGCTTTACGCGGCTGCGGTCACCTCGGTGGACGGCGGCGAGGTGGCGGTCATCGTCGAGGGCCCGGCCTCCGCCCCCGAGGTCGCCTTCCGCTCCTCCGCCGGCCTGCCCGAGGAGGAGGTTCTGGCGCGGCTTCTGTTCGGCAGGGGACTGGACCGGATCTCGGCCTTTCAGGCGGCCCAGCTCGCCAGCGCCGTGGCCACCCTGGCCGGACGGGGGGGAGACGGAATCGTGGGGCGGCTGCGCAAGGGCTTCGGGCTTGACGATCTGGACATCCAGACCGACGAGACCGGTGCCGCGACACTGAAGGCCGGTCGCTACATCAACGACAGGGTCTATTCCGAGGTTGAGATCGCACCGGATGGAAACAGCCGGATCAACCTCAATCTCGACCTGAAAAAGGGCATAACCGCCAAGGGCTCGCTCGACAGCAGCGGGCAGAGCGGCATCGGCCTCTATATCGAGAAGAACTACTGACGGCGGGTGCGACGCTGGGCGCGTTCGGCATCGACGGCGGCGCCGAGAAGGATGGCATAGGCGGAAAAGTAGAACCACAGAAGCAGTGCCGCCACCGCACCGATCGAGCCATAGACCTGGTTGTAGCTGGCGAAATTGGTGAAGTAGAGCACCAGCCCCCGCGACACCGCAGCCCAGAGCAGCAGCGCGATCAGCAGCCCGCGTGACAACAGCGGCGGGCGCGGCCGGGTGCTGCGGTTCGGGCCGATGTGGTAAAGGATGGCGACGATCCCGGTGACCATCAGCAGGCCGAGGCCGAAATTGGCCAGTTCAAGCGCCCAGGCATCGGCAGGGCCGAGCGGCAGGAAGGCGATCGCCACCGGAACCACGACCAGAAGCGCCAGGGCCAGAAGCACCAGACCGATCAGTGCCAGGGTGAGAAGGAAGGCCAGCGCCGTATGCGCGAGGCTGTTGCGTTGCGGATAGCCGTGGATGGCGTTGATCCCCTGGATCAGCGCCGCGATCCCTGCCCGGGCAGACCAGAGCGCGAGTACGGTCGAGATCAGCGTCGTCCAGCCGAAATTGCGGTTGTTGGCGGCCAGCAGCGCATCCACCTGGGCGCTGATCAGCCGGAAAGCGTCGGCCGGAAGCACATCGGCCAGCAACGCAACCTCGGCGCGGATGGCCGATGGATCGGCGGCGAAGCCCCAAAGCGCGATGACGGCGGCGATGGCCGGAAAGACCGCGAGGAAGCCGAAGAAGGCGACGCCGGCGGCGATCAGGCTGAGCTCGCGGTCCGACATGCGGTTGATCACATGCAGGACGCGCAGCACCAGCGCCTGCAAGGACCAGGAAAGCCAGCGGGCGCCGGGCAACAGGGCGCGCCGTGCCGGCCGGGCCGCTTCCGCCGCATGCTTCGGACCGCTGCCGCCCCTTGGTGCCATGCCGCGCCCGCTCCGTTCCCCGTTGCCGCGCCGATGCCGGATCGACCTGGAGCTTAGGCCGGTTCGCGCTGTCCCGCGACCGGAATCGCCGCGATCCGCAGTCGGGACCACCTCTCGCGCCTGCGACTTCGGACGCTCCGGCCGGAAGCGGTCTTGCTTCGCAAGCCGCCCTGCGGATCAGGCGCTGAGCCGGGCGGGTGTGGTCGCGAGATGCCGAGGCGCCGTGCCCGGCGCGGGCGCACCTGCCTCGCCGGCGAGGCAGGCCCTGGCAGCGCCCAGGGCGGCGGCAGAGTCGCCGGTCAGCGCCGCAGCGCGCAATGCTGCAAGCACCCCGGGCAGGGCTGCGGGCAGGGCCGGAGGCTCGCAAAGCCGCAGGACGCGGGGGTGATCGGTCGGTTCGGTCCGTCCGGCAATCAAAAGCTCCTCGTGCAGCTTTTCGCCGGGGCGAAGGCCGGTCACGCGGATGGCGATCTCCCCTGTCGGGTTGTCCGGGCCCAGAAGGGAACGGCCTGCGGCGGCGATCATCCGTTCTGCCAGGTCGCGGATCCGGATCGGCGCACCCATGTCGAGCGCGAAGATCTCCGCCTTTCCCGGAGCGGCCGTGGCGCCCGCCAGCAGCACCAGCCGCGCCGCCTCGGCCAGGGTCATGAAATAGCGGGTCGCATCCTCGTGCGTCAGCGTCACCGGACCGCCGCGTGCGATCTGCTGGCGGAACCTGGGCACGACCGAGCCGGAACTGTCGAGCACATTGCCGAAGCGCACGATGGCCAGCGCGGCGGCGGAAGGAACCCGGGCGAGATCCTGGAGGGCGCATTCGGCAAGACGCTTGGACAGGCCCATCACCCCGACGGGACGCACCGCCTTGTCGGTGGAGACGAAGACGAAACGCTCGACCCCGCCCTGCAAGGCCACCTCGGCCAGACAGCGTGTGCCCAGCACGTTGGTGGTCAGCCCGGCGAGCGGACTGCCCTCCACCAGCGGCACATGCTTGTAGGCTGCGGCATGCAGCACGATCCCGACGCCATGCCGCCGGATCAGGCGCGCGCAGGCCGGCCCGTCGGTGACGCTGCCGATGGCGGAGACAATTTCGATCCCGGCGATGTCGTCGCGGGCATGAAGTTCGGCGTCGATGGCGTAGAGCGCGGCTTCGGACAGATCGAACAGGACGATCCGCCGGGGGCGCATCCCGATCAGCTGGCGACACAGTTCCGCGCCGACCGAGCCGCCGGCACCCGTCACCATGACCGCAGCGCCGCGATAGACCGGCGCGGCGGCTGAAAGCTCGGGGCAGGCGGCGCTGCGCCCCAGCACCCGCGCGGCGGCGACCGGCAGAAGGCTTGCCCCCGGCGCAGTTTCTCCGGCGATCTGGGCGAAGCTGGGAACCGCCATCACCTCGATTCCGGCGGCGGCGAGGCCGGCAGCAATTTCCGCCTGTCGCCGGGCCGATTGCTCCGGCACCGCAAGCAGCACCCGGTCGGCGCCTGTCGCTTTGGCCAGCGCGGCGATCCCCTCCGGCGGGTGGACAGCAAGCCCGGCCACGCGCAGCCCCTGGAGCGCGGGATCGGGATCGATGAAGGCGGCCGCAGCAATCGCAGGATCGGCATGCAGGGCCGCCGCGAGGCGGGCGCCGGTTTCGCCGGCGCCCCAGATCAGCACCGGCCGACGGTGGCCCTGCCGCGCCGCCCAGCGCAGGAGCCCGCGCAGCGTGAGCCGCTGCGCCACGGCCGCCGCGACGAAGGCGAAGGCAAACACCGCCACCGCCGCAGCTCCCCGGCCGGACAAGGGCGCGCCGCCGGCCAGGGCCAGTGCCGCACCGGTGCCGGCGGCGGCGAAGGCAAAGGGCCCAAGGCCGCGCAGGGCGAAGGCGCCGAGCTTGATCCGGGACAGGCCACCCAGATGCGACGCCACCGCCCCGAGGATGGCGGCGAGCCCAAGTCCGGCGGCGGTGGGGAAGGGAAGGCCAAGGGACAAGGCCGAACACCCGGCAACAAGGACGGCAAGCTGGCTGTCCAGAAGCAGGAGAACCGCCCGCTTCTGCGACCGGGTCAGGCTGACGGCCAGTCGTTGCACCGCGACACGCAGCCGGCCGAGCCCGATTTGCACGAAGTCCATTGCCAATCCCCGTTCTGCCGCAGCGGCCCTGGGCGAGAGACGCGCCCAGTGGGGAGACTTCGGCAATCGTGCTTGCCGGGTGGTTAACCAGAAAGGGCGCCGAATGGGTCCTTTGCCCGCCGGCCGCGAAAATTCGGGACAATCCGAACGATCGGCCGCGACCTTCCCCCAGGCGGGGCGCTACCCGCGAAATGCGCGCGGGACATCGTTCGAGACAATGCCGGCACGGGCGTCGGCAACACCGGCATCACCCATCCGACCGGTGCCCGCAGGCGGTTCGCCGCCCGACCACCGCAGACCTTGAAGATCTTTCCCGCGTCAGCGGCGAATCCATGCTTACCCGCCAGCGCGCGGGCGAGCTTGGAGTCGGTCAGCTTGCGCAATCCTGCCTTCGGGCAGGACTACGCCATGTTGCGCACATCCTTACTTCGCAGGCGTCGCCCGGATCATCGGCTGTCCGTAGCCGGTCAGCGCCAGCGTGCCGTCAGCTTCGAGCGTCGCGGCATTGATCCGCTCCAGCGCGCTTATCATGGCGATCTCCACGGCCATCTCGGCCTCTCCGCAGGCCATCTTCGTCATCGCCATCGGACCAAAGACCAGATTGCCGTCCTGAACGGACAGCGTGGCGGAAAACTGATTGCAACCAGCGAAGCCTGACACTCCGTCGGGCCCGAACACCAGCGTCGGCGGACTGTCGGGGAGCAGGGACGCTCCCGCCAGTTCGGTGACCTCCCATTGGCCCGAGAGATCCTGGGGCGACGGCGTTGGCATCGGGTCTCCGTTCACGAGCAGAGGGGTTGGAGCGGCGGGCTGTGGCCGAACCACGGGCAAGGCCCAAACCGCCGTGAGGCCAAGGGCCAAAGCTGCTGCGGCGATGTGAGGAAGGTGGCGCATCGGTCCCCCGGTCCGGGCCTTCAGTGTCGGCCCCGGCGCCGAAGGCGTCAACCCGGATCGCAGGGGCGATTGCAACCTTGCGAGCAGGTCTCACGGGTGTCAGGATCGGCGGCATATTGGAAAGCGCATTCTGGAGGGTACGGCCATGCCGGCAAAGGAACTCGCCAAGGACGTCGTTGATCAGCTCAAGTCCGCCATCGCCGACGCGCGCAAGCGCGAGCTTTCCTTTGCTCTGTGCCTCGGCAAGGAAGCCGCGACCACGGTCCTTGCCACCCACAAAACCAAGAACGCCGAAGCGATGAAGCGCGAGGCCAAACAGGCGGGCGAAACCAACAAGCTCGCCTGGGGTACGATGGCGGTCGAGGGCAAGATCGTGAAGCTCTCCTGCGTCGATCCCGACATTCCGGCCGGCCTGGCCCGCAAGACCCGCGAGCTGCTGAAGCTGGCCGGTGTCAAATCCAAGATCCAGCTGCTCGATGCGGAGGGTAACCTCCTTGAGGAAGACGCCGACCCCGAAGACACCGACGGGCCCGAAGGCGCGGCAGTCGATCCGGCCGCCGAGAAATGGGCCGCCGAGAAGGCTCGCCTCCAGGCCGCGCTGGATCAGGCGGCGTCAACGCCCGCCATCGACCTGACGGCGGCGCGGGAAGCGCTGACGGCGGCGGCCGAGAAGGCTGCAGCCGGGGATGCGTCAAGCGCGCTCGGGGCGGTGCCGGCCATCGAAAAGCAGATCGCGGACGCGATGGCGGCGGTGAAGCTCGCCGAGGAGGACAAGGCCCGCTGGGAAGAGGCCGCCGCGAAGCTGAAGCCCATGGTCGATGCCGCCGTGGCGGTGAAATCGGCGGCGGCGGGAAAGATCTCGGCGGTCTGGTCCTTTGCCCAGAGCAAGGCCTCCGGGCCGAAACCCGACTTCGCTGCGGCGATCAAGTCGATTCCGATGCTGGTCAAGCTGATCCAGAGCAGCCAGGGCGAGGCGACTGCGGAAGCGGTACCGGTCAAGGGCGTCGCGGCAGAGTCCGGCGCGCAACGGGCGGCCGAGGACCTGCCCGTTTCCGCCGCCCCTGCCGGGGGCGCGGCCGGCGCGGGATCGGCCGAGCCGCCGATGCCCGCTGCGGCGCCGGCACCGCCCGGCGGGGCGGCGGCACCGCCCGACGCGGCCAAGGCCCCGGCCCCGGCCCCGGCGGCCGACGCCAAGGACGCCGACGAATGGAAGAAGGCTCTGGACCTCTTCAACCTGCGCCTCGTGCCGGTCGAGCGCCATGCCCAGTCGGGCGCGGTGCCGCAGGTGAAGCCCAAGATCGACGCGATCAAGGCCGACCGCGACAAGGCGGTGGCCAAGGCAAACGCCGGCAAGCCGAAGGAGGCGCTGGCTGACCTCAAGCCGCTTTACAAGCGCTGCGACGATGTCGAGGCGCTGGCCGACGGCCTGGCGCACTACAACACCATCCTGGCGCAGCGACAGGCGACGGTGAATGCACATGGCCCGGGGCCGCATCCCGTGGCCGAAGTGGAAAAGCTGATCGTCGAGCAGAAGAAACTGCTCACCGATGCGCAGGCGCTTGCCGCTGCAGAGAAATTTGCCGAGGCCGTCAAGAAGCTCGACCTGATCCCGCCGCTGGAGGACAAGATCGCCCGGCTGGACCAGATGAAGAAGGACTACGATACCTACATCGCCAATTGCGACCCGATCATTGCCGCGATCGACGGACTTCCCGCCGCCACCCGCGCGGTGATGCAGGCAGACATCGACAAGTGGAAAACCGAATACGCCGCTGCCAAGATCGGCGTGACCAAGGACTACGCAGTCTCGGCAAGGCTCTTGTCACCCCTGCTGGACCGCGTGCAGTTCCTCCAGACCAGCCTTGCCGCAGCCGGCGCCTATGTCACCGCGTTGCCGCCCTTCGAGGTTCAGCTGGCGATCTACAAGGCGCACAAGGGCCGGCCGGGGATCGAGGAACAATACCTGGCGATGGAGCGCGACCTCGCTTCGGCCAAGTCCGAGGCCGCGTCGGGCCGCCATTCGACGGCTGCCGCCCTTCTGAACCGCTCCAAGCCGACCTGGCCGACGCTGACCGCCACGGCCGATGCCTGCCTGGCCTATTTCACCAAGCGCGACGCGGTGGCCAAGACCGTGGCCGACCTCAAGCCGAAGGCCGGGGCCGCGCCGGCGCTCAAGCAGGCCGAGGCGCTTCTGGCCACTGCTGCGACCCAGGCGCTGAACAAGGACTTCAAGGGCGCACTGGCCAATGCCACCGAGGCGGAGAAACGTGCGGCGGAGGCCAAGACCGCAGCGGATGCGACCGAGGGGCTCGGCAAGCTGAAGGACACCGCAGCGCTGGACGGGATGGCCGCCGATTTCGACAAGGCCACCAAGGTCTATGACGACATGCGGGCCAATGTCGCCGGACAGGACCCGGCGGGCACCTTCGCCGCGCTGCTGAAATCCGCCGATGCCGAGGCCAAGAAGGCCAAGGACGAGAAGGGCAAGCCCAAGCCGGACTTTGCCAGGGCGCGAAAGTCGCTCGATGCGGCGATCAAGATTCTCGAAGGCGCGCTGGTCAAGATCCTGGGCAAGGGGCCGTTCGAGCGCCACCTCGCGGATGCCAAGACCCAGGCGACAGCACTGCCCGGCAAGAACGCCGACAACATCATCAAGACCGCGATCGCCACGGTGAACCAGCGGATCAAGGAAGCCGAGGCGCTCGCGAATGGTCCGAAGTTCGACTACCCGGCCGGTGAGGTCAAGCTGACCGATGCCAAGAAGGTCGCCGACAAGGCCGATGCCGACGCCACAGCCTGGCCGCAGGTGAAGGCTGACAGGGCGGCGACCGTCGCCGTCAAGGGTCAGATCACGGCGGCCGGGGCACCTGTCGTCAAGCTCATGGCCAAGCGGACCAAGGATCTCGATGCAATCCTGAAGGAGGTCGATGCGGCGCTGAAGAAGAACGACCTTGCGACCGCCGGCGCCTCGGCTGCGCGGGGCGCGGCGCTGGCGGGGCCGACGACCGCCGATGTGGTCACCTGCGCCGCCTTCGACACTCGGCGCAAGAACTTCTTCACCAACTGGCTCCCCACGATCGCGGGACCGGGCAAGGAAGCGGGTGCTCCGGCTCTGGCCAAGGCGCGGAAGAAACTTGCCGAAGCCGAGGCGATGATGGCCCAGGGCATGTTCGATGGCGGCAACAGGATGCTGAGCGAAGTGTCCTGGGCCGTGCAGGAGGCCGATGCCGCGATCAAGGCCAACGCCACCTATGAGCCGGCGCGCAAGGCGGCGGATACGAAGATCAAGGCGGTGGCCAAGGTGCGCAACGCGGCGATCGAGGAGCCGCTGAAGGCGGTGGAGAAGGAATATGCCGACGGCCTGGCTCTGGCCAAGGAGCGCAAATATGTCCCTGCCCAGACGATCATGACGGCGATCCCGCCGAAGCTGGACAAGCTTCCGGCAAGGGCGAAGGACTGGGCCAAGTTCGCCGAGGCGCGCAAGCCTGCCGAGGCCAAGCTGAAGGCGGCAGAAGCACACAAGAACAAGGCCGTCATCGAGCCGCTGACCACCCGGCTGCGGGCACGGTTCGATGCTGCCGTGAAGCAGGCCGAGGGCGGCGACGCGGGGCCGCCGGCCGCCGAGATGAAGGCGATCCTTCCCGAGGCCGCCGAGGCGATCAAGACCGCCGACAGCTCCGCCGCCTTTGCCAAGCAGCAGGCCGCGCTGGGCAATGCCGGACCGTCCAAGGCCATGCTGGCCGAGGCGAAGAAGCGGCGCGACAAGCTTGCCACGCTTCCGCAGGCAGCGGCGGCCAAGCCCGACCTGGACTTCGTCGCCTCCGAGATCGCCGCGATTGAAGCCGGCGGTCTGGCGCCGGACGTTGCCAAGTCCCGGTTCAAGGGCGCGACCGACGCGCTGACCCGCGCCGAGGTGGCGATCCAGCAGGCGAAGATGATCGGCGGCTCGGTAAAGGCCGCCCGCGACCAGGTAAACGCGCTGAAGGGCCATGCGCAGAAGGACTATATCGCGCCCGAGATCGCCAAACTCGAGGCCGACATCACGGCGGCCGAGGCACAGGGCAACGCGCCCGCCGGCGCGGGGGCGGCGACCAAGGCCGTCG
Organism: uncultured Rhodobacterales bacterium; assembly: GCA_964602115.1. GTDB lineage: Bacteria > Pseudomonadota > Alphaproteobacteria > Rhodobacterales > Rhodobacteraceae > JANOGU01. Next base: position 14,144 of record CAZRQN010000009.1, on the reverse strand, counting down.
AGGTGATCATGAAGGCCGTCGCCGACACGAAGAAGATGGCCGACGATCAGGCCGCCTATCTGGTACTGCGCGCCTCACCCGAGGTGGAGCCCGCCGTCGAGACACTGGACAAGCACAAGCAGCGCTACGCGATCAAGCCCGCACTCGACACGATCAGGGCCAAGCTCAAGTCCGCAGCCGACCAGTCCGCCGCAAAGAAGCCTGCCGAGTCGCTCAAGCTCTGCCAGGAGGTCAAGGACCTGATCCTGTCGTCCCGCGTCATGGCCGACATGCGCGAGAACGACGCGACCAAGCCGCCTTCGGTGGCCGACATCAAGGCGATCCTGGCGCAGCCGAACGGGCAGCAGCAGCTCGACGCGATGATGGACGGGCTGGAACCCAACGCCAAGCGGGCGATCCTGCGGGTGGCCTTCGAGGCACGCTTCGGCGTCAAGCTGCGGGACTTTGCCGACGCCGCCCGTACGGTCGAGAACCCCGACGGCAACAAGGACGGGCCGAACATCCAGCGTTTCTACGACATCATGTCGCACCTGCCGGCCAAGGATGTCGTCTTCAACGACAGCATGCGCGAATTCCAGATCACGCCGGGCGGCGGGTCTTTCTACGAGGATGGCGCCAAGAAGAATGTCGTCATGAACGAAGGCGACGCAGCGAAATCCGGTGCCTACGGTTTCGGCCAGGAACACGAGGTCGGCGGCGCCGATCCGGAGTGCCAGCCGGCCAACAAGGACGAGGTTTCGTTCTTCTCGTGGAACACGATGCACGAGGTCGGACATGCGGTGGACGACAAGCACGGCTACATGGAGAAGAACCAGGCCAGGCCCGACCACGGCGGCTGGACGAACTATGTGCGCAACATCAAGCCCATTGCCGCAGTGCTTGCCGGCCATTTCAAATATGACGAGACCTATTGCGCGCAGTACCTCGCTCACAACGCCAATGCCGCGCTGCCACCCCCACCCAAGGGCACGCAACCCGAGGATTGGGAAAGCCGGCGCGTGGCGATGCGGGCCTATGTGGACATGGCAGGGGTCGGCAACAACCCGTGGTCGAACAATGCAACGGCGGCAAAATTGGCCATTGCCGGCGTCGTCTATCAGGAAAGCTATCCGAACAGCTGGACAAGCTACGCCCTGGCAGCGCGCAAGCAGGGAATGACCGGCTACCAGTTCCGCGCGCCCGGCGAATGGTTCGCCGAGCTTTACGCCGCCTATCATGCGGGCAAGCTGAAGCCGACCCATCCGGCTGTCGGCTGGCTCAAGGCACTTTGAGGGAGGGCGCGAGATGTCCCTGTTCCATCCGGTCAACCTCGTCTGTCCGAACTGCCAGGCGCTGATCACCATGGACGCGGTGGGCAGCGTCAACGCCGACCGCCGCCCCGACCTGCGGCAGGCGATCCTCGACGACAAGTTCCAGGATACGACCTGCGGCGCCTGCGGCGAGAGCTTCCGCCTGCAGCCGGAGTTCAACTTCTTCGATGCCGGGCGGCGGCAGTGGATCGCGGCGATGCAGGCGCCCCGGGTCACGCAGTACCTGACCATCGAAGACGAGGTGAGCGAGCTTTTCGCCTCCTCCTACGGCGGGCGCGCGCCAGCTGCGGCGCGGGTCGTGGGCGAAACGCTCGACGTGCGCCTGACTTTCGGATGGCCGGCGTTGCGCGAGAAGTTGATCCTGCGCGAGCATGGGCTGGACGACCGCATCATCGAGCTGATCAAGCTCGACCTTCTGCGCAACCTGCCGGAGGCGCCGCTGGACCTGGGCACCGAGATGCGGCTGCTCAGGGTGGCCGACGACGTCCTGCCCTTCCTCTGGATCGAGAGCGCAACCGAGGCGCCGGTGGAGGAGGTCGTGCTGCCGCGTGCGGCCTACGACACGTTCGCCGCCAATCTCGCGCCCTGGGAGCCGGTCCTGGCACAGCTGACCGACGGGCCGTTCGTGGACATGCAGAAGCTGTTTCTCGGCCAGGGCCGTGGCGCGCCGAGGCCGCTCGAACCGGCAACCGGCGACATCGCAGCAGTATAGACGCTGGCGCCTTCCGCTCGTCGCGATCCTGACGCCGAACCCCGCGCGTGGTTCCTGCATTTCCGCGCGTCCTGTTCTCCGGATGCCCGGAGACCGGCGGGTGTCAGGCCGCAACTTCCGTGACGGCGCGGCTTTCCGGGGGCAGCGCGTGCGTTTCACTTCGGGGCACAGAAACGGAGCTCACCTTCCGGATTGAGGTGTGGCCGGAGAGACGGCGACAGGGAAGAGGGTTGGCGCCACCTGCATTGGAGCCCAACCAATTTCAGCACATGCGCCCTGGCCATGGCCTGTTCCCCGATGGAACGGGCTTGCCGCAGGCGCTGCCCGGATCAACCAGGCGCTGAAGTGCAAAGATGGATCTTCTGATCGAGAAGGATGGTGCCGCTGAAGGGACTCGAACCCCCGACCCCATCATTACGAATGACGTGCTCTACCAGCTGAGCTACAGCGGCATCCTTCTCGGGCTAGGCCCTACTATGGCCCTGCCAACAATTCAACCCCCCGCCTAACCCTTTGGCCTTACACGCCTTTCAGGAGTTGGCACGCCACGGACGATTGCCGTGCCCGACCGGCTGAGCTCCCGCAGGGTGGGCGCTCCCTTACGGTGCGGGACCACGGAGGTCAATCCTGGCAGGTCGGGGCTTCCCTACTTCGCGAATCCATCGCAACATCGACAGATACGGATAGACTGCCCGCAGAGATTTTGAGGAATTCATCATGGCCGAAATGCCGCCGGGCAAGGTCAAGCCCATCCAGGAGATGCTGAACAAGCTCATCAAGCCCAAGCCGGAGCTGAAGGTCGATGGCATCCTGGGGAAGAACACCGCAGCCGCGCTGAAGGAATTCCAGAAGCGAGCGGGGGTGAAGGAAACGGGCGAGGTTGACGCCGAAACCGCTCCTGCGGTCGCCCGTGCGATCAAGACCGGCAAGATCGAGAAGGACCAGCCGACCGTCTATGTCGATATCGGCGGCGGCAAGATGGCGGGCTTCACCGACAGGGAGTGGAAGTCCGAGCAGAAGAAGATGACCGACAAGCTGCTCAGCGGCCCTGTCAGGGAAGCCAAGATGAAGGCGGTCGAGGCCAAGACCGCCTGGGAGCACTTCAACGATCTGAACAACGACCAGTATATCGTCTCCTTCTTCGTGCAGGCCACCCGTGGCGCCAAGCTTCCGGCCAAGGGGCTGATCGACAAGGCGGAAAAGGCTGCCTGGGATCTGGAAACCCTCGCCAAGGCGCAGGATTTCGGCGGCTTCATGAAGCGGGCGCGGACGGCTCCCGGCGAGATCAATGCGGCCCTCGACGAGATGCGAAAGTATCGCGAGGAGATGATCGATGGCGCCGGCAACTGGGTGACGGGACTGGAGGTCACCAAGTGGACGAGCTTCACCGTCCTGTCGATCTATGCCGCGCCGGTGGCAGCGGCGAGCCTCGGCACCGGGGTGCTGGCCTCTGCGGTGATCGGCGGCGCAGCGGTCAAGGGGCTGGAAAGCGCCGCCGGCGAAGTCGGCAACTGGTCGGCCGGCAACGCCAAAGGCCAGGATCCGGGCGGCATGGTCAGCCGGGTGCTGCTCGACTCGCTTGTGGGCGCAGTGACAGGTTGGCTGTCGAAGGGCGGCGGTGGCGGCAAGTCGGTGGCCGAGTTCATCTCGCGGGGCATCACCGACAGCATCGGCAAGAAGCTTATTGCCCAGGGTGTGAGCAAGGAAGCCATCGAGTACATCGTCAAGTACGTCATGACGGAAGGCGGCAAGAAGGTTCTGGAAGGGGCCGTCGCCGACGCGGCCAAGGCGCTCAAGGGCGATCCGAAGATGACGCTCGAGGAGTTCGGCAACAACGTGGTCAAGAACTTCGGAACCGGCGTCGCGCTCGGGCCCCTGAACAAATGGATCGATGAAAAGCAGGGCATGCGCTACTTCACCTTCGATGGCGACGCGCGAACGAAACTGCGTCGCTCCGTCGAGAAGGAAATCCTGAAGAAGGCCGATGGGGAGATCCACATCGAGACCTTCTACAAGGAAGCCGACAAGCTGATCGACAAATATGCCGCCGACGTGGCGAAGAAGGCCCTGAGCAAGTTCATCGGCCCGGCGATCGGCGAGGCGATCATGAAGACGCTGAATGTCCTGGACATCAAGGCGCTGGAACGGACCTTCCGCCTGATCCTTCTGGACGCCTCCGCCATCAGCGAATGCTCCAACCTGATGACGGAAAAGATCGTCGAAGAGCTGAAGAAGAAGAAAAAGAAGAAGTGACCGCCGCTCAGTCCCCGGCCACGCCGTCCTTCTGAGTGCCGACCAGCAGCGGCAGCAGTTCGGTTCCCGTGGCGCTCGGCCCGGTCCTTTCGGCCGGTTCGCGCCAGCTCAGCGTATCGAAGCCGCCGCAGTTGCCGCAGATCGGCTCCCATTGCGCATGGATCGCCTGGCACTTGTCGCAGCACCATTGCGGCCCGCGCGGCGCGGTCAGCGCCTTGGACAGCCAGCCGCGCACCACCGCCTCGTCATCGCCCTCGCCCCGGGCGACGGCGGCCATGATCGCCAGCACCCTTGCGGTTGGCTTGCGGGTGACGAGATCACCGAGAGCCCGCCGCGCGGCAGGGAAATCCTCGGCGGAAAGGTTCAGTTCGGCGAGGAGAAGGCGCGTCTCGTCGTCGTCAGGCCGGAGGGTCGTCAAGAGCCGGAAGCGCTTCAGGCGCTCGGCAGGCGTCTCGTCCGGCGCAATTTCGGCAAAGACCGCCGCGAGGTCGGGATGGGGCTGCGCCTCCCAGGCTTTCTTCAGCACCCGCGCCGCCGCCTTGCCCTCGCCGCTGGCGATCAGCGCCCGCGCCGCCATCGCCGCCGCAGGGATCAGGTCGGGCGAGAGGCGATTGGCCTCGATCGCGGCCTCCCGCGCCTCAAGGCTCGCATCCTCGTCCAGAACGCCCTTGGCTTCCTGCAGGGCAAGAACCGCGTCGCGGCGGCGGTAGAGGTCGCGCGGCATCGTGCCGGCCTTGAGCTTGGCGCCGAGCGTCGCCCGGGCGCCCTTCCAGTCCGCCGCCTCGGACTGGAGCTTCAGCAGCAGGTCCTGGGTGTCGGGGTGGCGCGGCTTGAGGGCAAAGGCCTTCTCCGCGAGCTTCAGCGCGGTGGACGTATCGCCCTCGGCGAGCTTTTGCTTCAGGAGACCGCGAATGCCGACGAACCGCGTCTTCTCGTCGCCGAGCAATGCCTTGTAGGCCTCGGTTGCGCGGGCGCCGTCGCCGGACAGTTCGGCCGCCTGCGCCGTCAGCAGAAGCGTCAGGTCCGGTCGTCCGAGATAACGCTCCGCCCGCTGGGCACGGACGAGCGCGGTGCGCGGCTCGCCCGAGGCCAGGGCAAGCATCCCGTCGGCCAGCGCCTGGTAGCCCTTCCGCTCGCGGTTGCGGTCGAAGTATCGGCTGACCGCCGTTTCGTCGCCGGTCAGGAAGCGCAGCACGGCGACGACAAACCCCACGACCATCATCGCCACCCAGATGGCGGCGACGAGAAGGACGGCGGCGATGGTCGCCTGCAAGGGGCCGAGCGTGAATTCCCATCCCGCCACCGCAAAGCGCAACCCGCCACCGGTGTCGAGAAGCCAGCTCGCCGCCAGTGTCCCGGCTGCCACGAGCAGGACGAACAGAAGGATCTTGACCAGCGACCAGATCATGGCGCCGCCGCGAGTTCGTTGACCGCCGCAAGGGCATCCAGCCGCGCCTGGGCCCGCGCCCTCCAGTCGGCCAGTTCCGCCAGCCCGGCCTCGGGCAGCCCGCCGATTTCGGTTACGGCGCCGGGCAGATCGCCCCCGGCCAGCGCCGCCTCGGCCCGCGACAGCACCGCATCGGGATCCGCGCCCTCGCGCGGCTCCAGAGCCCGGGCGCCGGTCTGCGTGCGCAGGAAGGTCCCGATCCGCTCCATCGTCGTGTCGCCCATGTCGGCCTTCAGGCTCGCCTCAAGCGCGGCGCGCGCGGCTTCGGGAAAAGTCGATTGCAGCGAAAGAAGCGTCGGGACGCCGGTTTCAGCCTGGGTTGCCAGCACCTCCGGGATGGCCGTGCCCTCGGCGGCAAGCTCCGCCAGGGCAATGGCGAAGGGGGCACCGCTGTCCACCGCCGCAGCGACCCGGCCCAGTGCCGCGTCACGTCTAGCGGCAGCGACGGCGGCGGCGCCCTCGGCCTTGAGGCGCTCGGCCTCGGCCTTGGCTTCGGCGACGGCAGCCGTTGCGGCTTCTGCCGCTGCCGACATCTCGGTTCTTGCAGCAGCCGCAGCCTCGGTCTGGGCGGAAAGCTCGGCGCGGATCGCCGCGAGGTCGCTGGCGAGCTGCGCCGCTGCCTGCGGATCGCCGGCCAGCGCCGCCGCCGGGCGGGCCTCAAGCCGGGCGATCCGCGCCTCCAGCGGCGCCAGATCGGCGGGCGCCGCAGCCGGCAGTGCCGTCGAGAGGTTCGCTTCCAGCGCTTCGATACGGGCCGTCAGCCCGGAAAGGTCGGGCGCGGGCGCGGCGGCAGGCAGGGAGGCCAGGGCGGTCTCCAGCGAAGACACCTGCGTTTGCAGCGCATCGAGGCCATCGGCCAGGGGGGACAGGTCTGGCGACGGGGGTCGATCCGAGGCCGCCGCCTTCAGCGCCGCAATCTCGGCCTGAATCGCGGCAAGATCGGCGGACGGTCCGCCCAGGGGCCAGCCGGCAGGCACAATCTGCGCAAGGCCGAAACCCAGCCCCGCTGCTACCGCCCCGCCCAGCAGGGTGGGAAGGAAGCCCGCGCGTTGACGGCGCTGCGGTGCGGGCGGAAGGACGGGCGGCTCCGGCGGGGCCGGCGGGATGGCATCGCCGGAGGGTTGGGCGGTCTCTTCGGCCGTGGCCGACATGCCTGGGGCCGGTTCGGCGTTGAACGCGGCAAAAGCCGCATCCTCTTTCGCCGGTGCCTCGGAGTCTTCCCCCGATGGGCTCTTGGCTCTGGCCATGGGCGGGCCTCCCTCTGCCGGCCCGGATGGGCAAGGATTCGCACGAAGCCTATCCCCTTGCCGGCCCCCGCTTCAAGCGCCGCGCTGCGGCGGAAGGAACTCGGCCATGGCGTCGAGCAGGGCATCGGCCTGCGGTTTCCGGGCAACCGCGAGCCGGGCGTCGGGCAGGTCAAGCGCCTCGGCCACCGACGGGCTGAGTGCCGCGACCCACAGAGGCGCGCGGGCCGCGCGGGCGGCTTCGGCGAAAAGCGCGGCGGAGCGCGGCGAGAACAGCGGCACGGCCACCGGCTTCCGGCCGGCGAGCAACTCCATCGCCTCGGCGGTCAGGGGTTGGGGGCGCTGGGCATAGACGGCGAGCCCGGTTGTCGCGAGACCTCCGGCAGTGAGCCGCGCTGCCACATCGCCGCGCGTCTCTGCACCATGCAGGTGAAGGAGCGGGCCCTTGAGGCGCAGCGCGAGCAATCCGGCAATGAGTCCATCGGCGTTTCCGCCGATCGCGGTGCTCCGGAACCCGGCGACAGCCGCTGCGGCTGCGGTCTGCGGCCCGACGCAATAGGCGGGCAATGGTCCAAGGCCCAGGCCGCCAGCCGCGGCCGCGCCGGTTTCCGAGGTGAAGATCACTCCGGTGACGGGAGGCAACGGCACTTCAACCGGCAGGTTCTCCGGCGCGAGCAGCGGGCTGACAACCATATCGAGCGGCCCGAACCTGCCGGCCAGCTGCTCCGCAAACCGCGCCGACTGTCCCGGCGGCCGGGTGAGAAGCACGGCGGGTGCCGAGGATTGCTTGGACATGGCTGCGGTGCTACCCCCCCGGCGTCCCCAGTGTCCATGCCATCCATGATCCCGCTGACTTTCCTCGGCCTTGAATCGAGCTGCGACGACACGGCGGCGGCCGTGGTGCGTTCCGCTGCGGACGGGCCGGAGATCCTTGCCTCGGTCGTGGAGGGTCAGGCGACGCTGCACGCGCCCTTCGGCGGCGTGGTGCCCGAGATCGCCGCCCGCGCCCATGCCGAACGGCTGGACCATGCGGTGGAGGCGGCCTTGTCGGGTGCAGGCCTGCAGCTTGCCGATCTTGACGGGATCGCGGTGACGGCGGGGCCCGGGCTGATCGGAGGGGTCCTGTCCGGGGTGATGTGCGCCAAGGGCCTTGCAGCCGCGACCGGCCTGCCACTCGTCGGCGTCAACCATCTCGCCGGCCATGCCCTGACCCCACGCCTGACCGACGGGCTGGCCTTTCCCTATCTGATGCTCCTCGTCTCCGGCGGCCATTGCCAGTTCCTCAAGGTCACAGGGCCGCAGAACTTCACCCGGCTGGGCGGCTCGATCGACGACGCCCCGGGCGAGGCTTTCGACAAGGTGGCCAAGCTTCTCGCCCTGCCCCAGCCCGGCGGCCCGGCGGTGGAGGCCGAGGCCGGCACGGGCGACTCCCGGCGATTCCCGCTACCCCGGCCGCTTCTGGACCGGCCGGGTTGCGATCTTTCCTTTTCCGGGCTGAAGACGGCGGTTCTCCGGCAGCGCGACCTCCTGATCAAGGCCGAGGGCGGGCTGAGGCGGCAGGATCGGGCCGATCTCTGTGCCGCCTTTCAGGCCTCGGTGGCGGAAGTTCTGGCAGAGAAGACGCGCCGGGCGCTGGCGGTGGCCGAGGTGCCGGCGCTGGCGGTCGCGGGGGGCGTTGCCGCCAATGGCGCGATCCGCGAGGCCTTGAAGGCGGTGGCGGCGGGAGCCGGCGTGCGGTTTGTCGCACCGCCACTGTCGCTCTGCACCGACAATGGCGCGATGATCGCCTGGGCCGGAATCGAGCGCTTCCGCGCCGGCGGCCGGGACGACATGAGCCTGTCCGCCCGGCCGCGCTGGCCATTGGACAGCGCCGCCGCACCGCTGATCGGCGGCGGGAAGAAGGGGGCGCGGGCATGAGCGTCACCATCCTCGGCGCCGGTGCCTTCGGGCAGGCGCTGGCCGCGACCCTGGCGCGGAAGGGTCCGGTCACGCTCTGGGGCCGGCGGATGCCTGCGGCCATGGCCGGCGTCAGGACCACCGACGATCTGCGGGAAATCGGCGAGGGGCCCGTCCTGCTGGCCCTGCCGATGCAGGCGCTGGCGGGATTTCTTGCCGGTGCCGCCGCTCAACTCGATGGGCGCGCGCTGGTTGCCTGCTGCAAGGGGATCGATCTTGCCAGCGGACGCGGCCCTTCGGCGGTGATCGCCTCGGCCTGTCCGCGCGCCCTGGTCGCCGTGCTGACCGGTCCGGGCTTCGCCGCCGATCTGAAAGCCGGCCTTCCGACCGCTCTGACCCTGGCCTGCACCGACGAGGCGGAGGGCACGCGGCTCCAGTCCCTGCTGTCCACTTCGGCGCTCAGACTTTACCGTACCACCGATGTCGTGGGGGCGGAGCTGGGTGGAGCGCTGAAGAACGTGGTGGCCATCGCCGCCGGCGCGGTGATCGGCGCCGGGCTCGGCCCCTCGGCCCGGGCAGCGGTAGTGACACGCGGCCAGGCGGAAATGGTGCGGCTGGCGGTGGTGCTCGGGGCGCGGGCGGAGACCTTGGCCGGGCTGTCGGGACTTGGCGACCTGATCCTGACCTGCACCTCGGAACAGTCGCGCAACTTCCGCTTCGGCCTTGCCCTGGCGCGTGGAGAGTCCTTCGATCCGGCCATTACCGTCGAAGGCGCCGCCACCGCCCGGGCAACGACACAGGTAGCGGAGGCGAGGGGCGTGGACATGCCCATAGCGGCAACGGTCGCGGCGCTGGTCGAGGGCCGCACCACACTGGCGCAGGCCATGGCGGACCTGTTATCCCGGCCGCTGAAAACGGAGTGAGATGATGCGCGTTGCCCTGATCTGTCTGGACAAGCCCGGCCACGAGCACCTGCGCAAGGCAACACGCGAGGCGCATCTGGCGCATATCCGCGAGACCGGCGTTGTCGAGATGGCCGGCCCCTTCCTGTCGCCCGAAGGCGGTATGACCGGAAGCCTGATCGTGCTCGATGTTCCCGACCTCGCCGCCGCGCAGGCCTGGGCGGCGGCGGACCCCTATGCGCTGGCCGGGCTTTTCGCCTCGGTGGACATCCGGGAGTGGAAGAAGGTCGTCGGCTGATGGGTTACTGGCTGTTCAAGTCCGAACCCGATGCCTGGTCCTGGGCGGATCAGCTCGGCGCCGGCGCAGAGGGAACCGACTGGACCGGCGTGCGCAACTATCAGGCGCGCAACCACATGCGTGCCATGGCCGTGGGGGACCGGGGGTTCTTCTACCACTCCAATCAGGGCAAGGAGATCGTCGGCCTTGTCGAGGTGATCCGCACCGTCGCGCCCGACCCCACGACCGATGATCCGCGTTGGGATTGCGTGCGCATCGCGGCGCTGCGGCCGGTGGGACGGCCCGTGTCGCTAGAAGCCTGCAAGGCGGTGGACGGGCTGAAGGACATGGTGCTGGTGAACAACACCCGTCTTTCGGTGCAGCCGGTCACGGCCGAGGAATGGGCCATCCTTTGCGGGATGGCCGAGGTCGAGCCCTAGATCGTTCCGTTGCGGCAGGGGTCGGGTCGCTGCCGGTGGCGACCGGCACCGGCGATCTGTCCTTGCTGTCCCGGCTGCGGCATGATGGGCTTCAAGACGGGCAGCACGGGAGAGAGTGCGATGGAATTCCTCAACGTCCTCGTGGCGGCGGCCGGAGCCTTCGGCTTCGGCGCCTTCTGGTACACGAAAATGTCGGCCGAGTGGATCGCCGCCTCGGGCATTGCCACTGACGCCTCGGGCAAGCCGGTGAGCGGTGGCCCGATGCCCTTTGTGATCGGCATTGCCGCCATGATCCTGGTTGCGGGAATGATGCGGCATGTCTTCGCCACATCCGGAATCGTCAGTTATGGCGGCGGGCTGGTGGCCGGCGCCGGCATCGGCGCCTTTCTCGTCGTCCCCTGGCTGGCGATGAACTATGCTTTCGCCGGCCGGCCGATGAAGCTGACCGTGATCGACGGCGCCAATGCGGTGGCCGGTTGCGCGATCATGGGGCTGATCCTGACGCTGTTCTGAGACGCGGTTTTCGCCGCACTCTTGTTCGAGTCGAGAAATGGAGGGCCCCGCACCCCTACGGGACCCCCCATCCACCCCACGCGCTCCCCTGAGCACCGCGCGTGTCCTGAAAGGGTCCCGGGCATCCTGCCCCGACGGGACACGCATAGCGCGAATCGCCCTGGCCTTGCAAAGCCGAAGCCCGGCGAAGTTGAACGATCCGGCGCGGTCAGTCGCGCAGTTGCGGCAGGGCGAAGGCGACGAGTCCCAGCACCGGAAGGACGCTGCAAAGGAGGTTGACGCGGACGATTCCGATGTGATCGGCCAATATGCCAAGGATCGCCGCGCCCACGGCGGCCATCCCGAAGGCCAGACCGAAGAGCAGCCCCGCGACCATGCCGGTTCGGCTGGGCATGAGATCCTGGCCATAGACGATCATCGCCGGGAAGGCCGAGGCGAGGATCAGGCCGGACAGACCGCTGAGCGCGACATTGGCCTCAAGCGGCACCCAGGGCGCGGCCAGGGACAAGGGCAGGATGCCGAGGATCGACCACAGGATCACCGTCTGGCGGCCGATGCGGTCGCCGACCGGCCCGCCGATCACCGTTCCCAGCGCCACCATTACAAGAAAGACAAAGAGCGCCATCTGTGCTTGCTCGGGCGCAAGCCCGAAGCGCTCCATCAGGAAAAAGGTGTAGTAGCTGGAAAAGCTCACCATATAGACGAACTTGGCGAACATCAGCGCGATCAGGATCGCCATGCCGCGCCGGACAACGGCTGGCGGTGGCGCGGCGCCGGCGGCGCGGGCCTTCCGCGCCAGGGCACGGCCCGCACCCACCTGCACATACCAGCGCCCGACCCCGGCCAGAAGAACCATGCCGGCCAGAGCCACCGCCGCGAACCATTCGATCGAGACCTGCCCGCGCTTCAGCACGATGAAGGCCGCCGCCAGCGGCCCGAGCGAGGTTCCCAGATTGCCGCCGACCTGAAAGACCGACTGGGCCAGTCCCGGCCGCCGCCCGGCGGCCAGCCTGGCGATCCGCGAGCTTTCCGGATGGAAGATCGACGAGCCGAGCCCGATCAGCGCCACCGAAAGCAGTGCCATGCCCAGGCTTCCGGCATGGGCCAGCAGGACAAGACCGAGCCCGGTGCAGGCCATCCCGGCCGATAGCGCGTAGGGCATCGGCTTGCGGTCGGTGTAGAGCCCGACCAGCGGCTGAAGGATCGAGGCCGTGCCCTGAAACACCAGGGTGATGAGCCCGATCTGGGTGAAGCTCAGCGACAGGTTCTGTTTCAGCAGCGGATAGACGGCCGGGATCAGTGACTGCATCACATCGTTGAGCCCGTGGCCCAGCGCCACGGCGAGAATGATCGGCAGAACCGTGGTTTCGGCGGAGTGGTGTGCGGCGGCGGTCATCGGGCGTTCCTTGCGCGGCCAGACCTTTGCCGTCGCCGCCGGAAATGGCAAGGCCGCGAGCGAGGCTCGCGGCCCTGGTTTCGCCCCGTCCCTGGGGCTCAGCCGTAGATCTTCTCTTTGCCGAAATGCTTGGTCAGCAGGTAGTAAACCACCGCCCGGTACTTGTTGCGCTCCGACCGGCCGTAGATGTCGATCACCGCGTTGATCGCCTCCATCAGCTTCGGCCCATCGGCCAGGCCGAGCTTTTTCATCAGGAAGTTCCGCTTCACCGTCTCCAGTTCGCTGGGATCGGTGGCGGCGACCGTTTCGCTGTCGGGGCTGTAGATCGCCGGGCCGCAGCCGATGGTCACTTTGGTCAGAAGCGCCATGTCGGGTTCGACATTGCACTTGCCGCGCAGGTCTCCGGCATATTTCGCGATCAGATCGTCCCGTTTGCTCATGGTCGAGAATCTCCCCGTCAGGTGGCGCGCCGGGCCAGCCCCGGGCATGGCGGTCAAGCCTAGGCGAATCACTTTCGGTGACAAAGGGAAAAGACGGATGCGCGCCGCGGATCGGCGGCAAAGGTCATTCCGGGCGGTCGAGCTCGATGATGTACTGGTTGCCCATCACCGTCAGCCGGGCCTGGGCCCCCAGCCGTTCCATCACCGCATCCACCGCCCGCTTGACCGGCGCGCCGGAGGCTTCGGTCTGCCAGTGCAGGTCGTCACCGGCGATGATGCCCCTGGGCGCCACCTTGGCGAGGCACAGTTCCAGATCGCGGCCGACAAAGGGCTCGTTGTGGTTGCCGTCGATATAGACCCAGTCGAGGCCGCGATCCGGCATCGCCGACAGCGCCGCCTCCGAGGTCGCCCGATGGATGGTCACGCGCGGCTCGTCGGCGAACATGGCGACGACGCCGAGATATTTCTCTTCCATCAGATGCTCGTTCTTCCGCCGGCCGAAGCCGGTGTTGGAGAACTCCGGCATGTAGAGCCAGGGGTCGATCAGATGCAGTTCGGACGGGGCGCAGATCTCAAGGATGCGGCGGCTGAACTGGCCTTCCCAGACCCCGATTTCCGCCGCCCGCTTGCCCTTGGGCATCCGCGACAGAAGCCGCCCCCGCACCGCCTCGCGTTTCGATCCGTCCATGCCCGCCTCCTGCCTGCCCGCCGCAGGATAGCGGCGTGCAGGCAGGAAGCGAAGGCGGTCAATACCGATAATGGTCCGACTTGAACGGGCCTTCCGGCTTCACCCCGATATAGGCCGCCTGGTCGGTGGAAAGCTGGGTCAGCCTGACCCCGATCTTCTTCAGGTGCAGGCGGGCGACCTTTTCGTCCAGGATCTTTGGCAGCACATAGACCTTGCCCACTTCGTAGGCGTCGGG
>CAZRQN010000009.1:0-381 GCA_964602115.1 uncultured Rhodobacterales bacterium | reverse complement strand
GACATCACGAAGGACGGATGGCCGGTGGCATTGCCCAGGTTCAGAAGCCGCCCTTCGGAAAGCAGGATGATCCGGCTGCCCGAGGGCATCTCGATCATGTCCACCTGGTCCTTGATGTTGGTCCATTTGTGGTTGCGGAGGGCGGCAACCTGGATCTCGTTGTCGAAGTGGCCGATGTTGCCGACGATCGCCATGTCCTTCATCTCGCGGAGATGCTCGATGCGGATCACGTCCTTGTTGCCGGTGGTGGTGATGAAGATGTCGGCGCTGGCGACCTCATCCTCCAGCAGCGTCACCTCGTAGCCGTCCATCGCCGCCTGCAGGGCGCAGATCGGATCGACTTCCGTCACCTTCACCCGCGCGCCCGCACCGCGAAACGAA
>CAZRQN010000008.1:24090-41508 GCA_964602115.1 uncultured Rhodobacterales bacterium | reverse complement strand
CTTTGGCGGCAAGTACCGCATCATCGACTTCTCGCTGTCGAACTGCGTGAACTCGGGCATCCGGCAGATCCTTGTCCTCACCCAGTACAAGGCGCACTCGCTGATCCGCCACATCCAGCGCGGCTGGGGCTTCTTCCGGGCGGAACGGAACGAATATCTCGACGTCCTGCCTGCCTCGCAGCGCATGGACGAGGTGAACTGGTACCGCGGCACCGCCGATGCGGTGGCGCAGAACATCGACATCGTTGACAGCTACAACATCAAGTATGTGGTCGTGCTCGCCGGCGACCATATCTACAAGATGGACTACGAGCTGATGCTGCGCCAGCACGTCGATACCGGAGCCGATGTCACCATCGGCTGCCTGACCGTGCCGCGCAAGGAGGCTTCGGCCTTCGGCGTCATGCATGTCGATCCCACGATGCGCATCACCGCCTTCCTGGAAAAACCCAAGGATCCGCCCAGCATCCCGGGCGATCCCGATCACGCGCTGGCCTCGATGGGCATTTATGTCTTCGACTGGGCCTTCCTGCGCGATCTTTTGGTGCGCGACATGATCGACACCAACTCCAGCCACGACTTCGGCTTCGACCTGATCCCCGCGATCGTGAAGAACGGCAAGGCGGTGGCGCACAAGTTCTCCGACAGCTGCGTGCGCGCCTCGACCGAGGAAGAGCCCTACTGGCGCGATGTGGGGACGATCGACGCCTTCTGGCAGGCCAATATCGACCTGACCGATTTCGTCCCCAAGCTCGACCTCTACGACAACTCCTGGCCGATCTGGACCTATGCCGAGATCGTGCCGCCGGCGAAGTTCATCCATGACGAGGACGGGCGCCGGGGCTCGGCGGTTTCCTCGCTGGTTTCGGGCGACTGCATCGTCTCGGGCTCGGAAGTGCGCAACTCGCTCCTGTTCACCGGGGTCAGGACGCACAGCTATTCGAGCCTCGAACATGTGGTGGCGCTGCCCCAGGTGATCGTGAACCGCAAGGCGCGCCTGACCCGGGTGGTGCTGGACCGGGGCGTGATCATCCCGGAAGGCCTGGTCATCGGCGAGGACCCGGATGAAGACGGCAAGTGGTTCCGCCGCTCCGAGGGCGGTATCGTTCTGGTGACCCAGGACATGCTCGACGCGCGGGCGGCCAAGCTCGGCTGACGCGAAGGAAAGCGGGGCGTGCCGGTCCGGCGCGCCCCGAAGGCACAAATGACAAGAAGGCGGGGGTCCGGGATGGGCGGACGTGTGTTGTCGGTCGCGTCGGAATCGGTTCCGCTCCTCAAGACGGGCGGGCTCGCCGATGTGGTAGGGGCCTTGCCGGGCGCGCTCAAACCGCTCGACTGGGACATGCGGGTGCTGATGCCCGCCTACCGCAGTCTGCGCAGCCGGATCGAGGGTTGGCCCGAGGTCTGGTCGGAGGCCGACCTGTTCGGCGGGCGCGGTGCCGTCTATGCCGGCAGTGTCTCGGGGATGGACGTGCTGTTGCTGGACGCCCCGCATCTCTTCGACCGCGAGGGCGGGCCCTACAACGGTCCGGGCGGCGACTGGGGCGACAACCCGCAGCGCTTTGCCGCATTGTCCTGGGTGGCTGCGCGGATCGCGCGCGAGGGCCTCTCCGATGGCTGGCGGCCGCAGATCCTGCATGCGCATGACTGGCAGGGCGGCTTTGCCCCGGCCTATCTGGCCTGGAGCGGGCCGCGCGATGTGAAGACGGTGATCACCATCCACAACATCGCCTTCCAGGGCTGGGCCCATGCGAGCCTGATCGGCGCGTTGCGCCTGCCCTATCACGAGTTCCATCCCGGCAGCATGGAATACTATGGCGGGCTTTCCAGCCTGAAGGCCGGCCTGGTGACGGCGGATGCGATCACCACCGTCTCGCCGACCTATGCCGACGAACTGGCCCGGCCGGAATACGGCATGGGTCTGCAGGGCGTCATCGCCGCCCGGTCGTCGGTGGTTTCCGGCATCCTGAACGGCGTCGATACCGAGATCTGGGCGCCGGAGGCGGCGACCCCGCCCTTCTCGGTCAAGGACCTGTCCGGCAAGGCCGCCGCGCGGGCCGCTCTGTGCGAGGAGTTCGGGCTGGAAGTGCCCGGGCCGCTGGCCATTCTCGTCAGCCGGCTGACCGACCAGAAGGGGATCGACCTCATTCCCGCCGTTGTGCCGGGCCTGGTGGAGGCCGGGGGCGGGCTGATCGTGCTCGGCTCGGGCGATCCGGCGCTGGAAGGCGCGGTGCGCAGCCTGGTTTCGCGCTTCCCCGGCCGCATCGGCGTGCGCATCGGCTATGACGAGGCCCTGTCCAGACGCATGTTCGCCGGCGGCGATGCGGTGCTGGTGCCCTCGCGCTTCGAGCCCTGCGGCCTGACCCAGATGTACGGGCTGCGCTTCGGCACTTTGCCGGTGGTGGCCGAGGTCGGCGGGCTGGCCGATACGGTGATCGGCGTTTCGCCGGCGACGATGGCGGCCAATGTGGCCACCGGCGTGACCTTCCACCCGACCGATGCCACCGCCTTCGGCCAGGCCCTGCGCAAGCTTTGTGACCTGCATGCCCGGCCGGCCGACTGGGCCAGGGTCCAGGCCAATGCCATGCGCCATCCGGTGGGCTGGGAGACTTCGGCCGCCGCCTATGCGGCGCTCTACGCCCGGCTGCTGGCGTGATACCGGGCCAGGGAACGCTGCCTGCCCGGCTGTCCGGGCATGCGGTCGGGCCCGGGCGCCCCTGGCCGATGGGCGCGTCCTTCGATGGCGAGGGGGTGAACTTCGCCGTCTTTTCCGCCCATGCGGAAATGATCGAGCTTTGCCTGTTCTCTCCGGACGGGCGCAAGGAGCTGGCGCGGCTGCCGTTCCGCGAGCGCGACGGCGACATCTGGCACATGCATGTCGGCGGTCTGACGCCGGGGACCGTCTATGGGTTTCGTGCCCACGGCCCCTATGCGCCGGAGCAGGGCCACCGCTTCAATCCCAACAAGCTTCTGCTGGACCCCTATGCCCGGGGGCTGGAAGGCCGCCTGAAGTGGTCCGATGCGCTGATGGGCTACAGGGTCGGCAGCCCGCGCGGCGATCTGTCCTTTGACAACCGCGACAGCGCCTTTGCGGTGCCGAAATCGGTGGTGGTCGATCCGACCTTTTCCTGGGGTCTGGACCGTGCCCCGCGCCGGCCGCGCAGCGAGACGGTGATCTACGAGGCCCATGTGAAGGGGCTGACCATGCTGGCGCAGGGGGTGGAGAAGCCGTTGCGCGGCACCTACCTGGGCCTGTCCTCGGATGCGATGATCGAGCATCTCCTGCGGCTGGGCGTCACCGCGATCGAGCTGCTGCCGGTCCATGCCTTCGTCGATGACCGCTTCCTGGTCGCCCAGGGCCTGCGCAACTACTGGGGTTACCAGACCCTGGCCTTTTTCGCCCCCGAACCGCGCTACATGACCAAGGGCGCGCTGTGGGAGTTTCAGACCATGGTGCGGCGGTTCCATTCCGCCGGCATCGAGGTGCTTCTGGACGTCGTCTATAACCACACCTGCGAGGGCGACCAGTGGGGCCCGACGCTGGGCTTCCGCGGTCTCGACAATGCCAGTTACTACCGGCTGACCGATGGCGGGCGCTACTATGTCAACGAGACCGGGGTCGGCAACACGCTGAACCTCACCCATCCCATGGTGCTGCGGATGGTGATGGATTCGCTGCGCTACTGGGTGGAAACCTGCCATGTCGATGGGTTCCGCTTCGATCTGGCGCCGGCGCTCGGACGCGAGATGCATGGCTTTGATCCCAACGGCGGCTTCTTCGATGCCGTCCGGCAGGACCCGGTGCTGGCCCAGGTGAAGCTGATTGCCGAGCCCTGGGACGTGGGGCCGGGCGGCTATCAGCTTGGCGCCTTTCCCCATCCGTTCCATGAATGGAACGATGCCTATCGCGATGGCGTGCGCCGCTTCTGGCGCGGCGATCCCGGCATGACGCCGGATCTCGCCCGCCGCCTTCTGGGTTCGGCCGAGAAGTTCGACCATTCGGGCCGCTCGGCCACCGCCTCGGTGAACTATCTCACCGCGCATGACGGTTTCACCCTCGCGGATGTCACCACCTATACGGTCAAGCGCAACCTCGCCAATGGCGAGGACAACCGTGACGGGCACCACGAGAACTTCTCCGACAATCTCGGGGTGGAAGGGCCGACCGACAATCCGCGCATCAACGAGGCGCGCAGCCTTCGCCGGCGCAACATGCTGGCGACGCTGTTTCTCAGCCAGGGCACGCCGATGATCCTGGGCGGCGACGAGATCGGCAACAGCCAGGGCGGCAACAACAACGCCTATGCCCAGGACAACCCGACCGGCTGGGTGGACTGGTCCAATCCCGATGCGAGCCTCGCCTCCTTCGTCGGGCGGCTGACCGCCATCCGCCGCCGTCACCCCGTCCTGCGCCAGCGCCGTTTCCTGCACGCGATGACCCGGGGCGCCGACGGTCTGCCGGATGTCATCTGGCGCCGCCCGGACGGGTCGGTGCCGCGCCCGGAGGACTGGCACAACCCGTCCTTCCGCTGCCTCTGTGTCGAGTTGCGCACGGCGGCGGAAGGCGGCGGCACCACCGAGGACGCGATCTTTGCCGTGTTCAACCAGGGACCGTCCGTCCCGCTGATCCTGCCCGATACCGCGCCGGCCTGGCGCTTGATTCTGGATACCGTGCATCTCGACGCAAAACCCGCAGTGGTCAAAGGGCCTCTGGAAGCCCCGGCCCATTCCGTGCTTGTGTTCGAACGCGCCTGACCCCGAGGGAGAGACCGATGACCATCCGCACCGTTTCCGTGACGCCCTTCGAAGGCCAGAAGCCCGGGACTTCGGGCCTGCGCAAGAAGACGCCCGTTTTCGCCCAGCCGCACTATCTCGAATGCTTCGTGCAATCGATCTTCAACGCCATCGGCGGGGTGAAGGGCAAGACGCTGGTGCTTGGCGGCGACGGGCGCTTCTTCGGCGACCGCGCGGCGCAGAAGATCCTGCGGATGGCGATCGCGAACGGCGCCAAGCGGATGATCGTCGGGCGCAACGGCATCCTCTCCACCCCGGCCGCCAGCCATCTGATCCGCACCTACAAGACGGATGGCGGGATCATCATGTCGGCCAGCCACAATCCCGGCGGGCCGAAGGAGGATTTCGGGGTCAAGTTCAACAACCCCAACGGCGGGCCGGCGCCGGAATCGGTGACCGAGGCGATCTTTGCCGAGACGCAGAAGATCACCGAATACCATATCTGGGATGGTCCGCTGATCGACCTCAACGCGGTCGGACGCACGCTGACCCATACGATGGCGGTCGATATCGTCAATCCGGTGACCGAATATGCCGAACTGATGGAGCGGCTGTTCGACTTCGGCGCCATCCGGATGATGTTCGTCAACGGCTTCCGGATGCGCATGGATTCGATGAATGCCGTTACCGGACCCTATGCGCAGGATATCCTTGAGCACCGGCTTGGGGCGCCGGTGGGCACGGTCATCAATGCCGTGCCGCTGCCCGATTTCGGCGGCCTGCACCCCGATCCCAACCCGACCTGGGCCAAGGTCCTGTGGGACGAGATGATGGGGCCGGACGCGCCCGATTTCGGCGCCGCCTCGGACGGCGACGGCGACCGCAACATGGTGGTTGGGCGCGGCGTCTATGTCTCGCCTTCGGACTCGCTGGCGATCCTGGCCGCCAACGCCCACCTTGCCCCGGCCTATCGCGGCGGGCTGACGGGCGTGGCGCGCTCGATGCCGACCTCGGCAGCCGTGGACCGGGTGGCGGAATCCATGGCCATCCCGGCCTTCGAGACCCCGACCGGATGGAAATTCTTCGGCAACCTGCTGGACGCCGACAAGGCCACGCTCTGCGGCGAGGAGAGCTTCGGCACCGGATCGAACCACGTCCGCGAGAAGGACGGGCTGTGGGCGATCCTTCTGTGGCTGAACATCCTGGCGGTGCGCAAGCAGTCGGTGGCCGAGATCCTGCACGAGCACTGGGCGAAGTTCGGGCGCAACTACTACAGCCGCCACGATTTCGAGGCGATCCCCTCCGACAAGGCCGACGCAATGATGGCCGCGCTCCGGGCGGCGCTGCCGGGACTTGCCGGCAAGGTCTATGAGGGAATGACGGTCAAGGCGGCGGACGATTTCGCCTATACCGATCCTGTGGATGGCTCGGTCAGCGCCAAGCAGGGCGTGCGGATCATGTTCGAGGACGGAAGCCGCATCGTGCTGCGCCTGTCCGGCACCGGCACCGAGGGCGCGACCCTGCGGATGTACCTCGAACGCTATGCGCCGGGCCCTGAGGGGCTCGACCGCGATGCGCAGGAGGCACTGGCGCCGGTGATCCGCGCCGCGCACGAAATTGCCGGGATCGAAGGCTATATCGGGCGCGCAACGCCGGACGTCATCACCTGAGGCAGGACGGCCCTTTGCCCGGAAAGCACGAAGCCCGCCGGAGACCGGCGGGCTTTTCCTGTTGCGGCGGGTCCCGGGTTCAGCCCGGGCTTTGCGCCAGGTAAGCGGCGCAGCCGGTCAGGGCGGCGAAATCGTCTTCGACGACGAGGACCCGGAACTCGCGCTGCAGGAGCGGCACGCGCCGCGCCTCGCGGAACGCGGAGACAAGGCCGAATCGCTCGAAGGACGGCGTCATCGCCCGGCTCATGCCGCCGATCAGATAGATGCCGTCATAGGGCAGGTGGACCAGCGCCAGATCGGCCAGCATCTGGCCGAGGATATAGACATAGAGCCGTGCCGTCTCGGCGGCGACGGGATCGCCCGAGGCAAGCGCTGCGAGCACCGCCGCCGAATCGATCGCGGCAGGGGCGCCGGCCTTGGTGGCGGAAAAGGCGTGAAGGTTGGCCAGTCCGCGGCCGGAGAGCACCTCCTCGACCCCGGCATGCGGGCTCTCGTTGCGGCCGGCCAGCAGGCGTTCGATGAAGGCCTGCAGCCGATACCCCTCGGTCCCGCGCGCCGGCATGTTCACATGGCCGCATTCCGAGGGAGGCACCAGGCGCCCGCCGGGAATGATATGGACCGGAGCGGCATTGACCCCGGTGCCCAGCCCGACGACGAGCATCGAGGCGCCGGGCCGCTGCGGCCCATCGACCACGGTGCGCAGATTGGCCGGGGCGATATGGCCGAGCGCCTGGCCCTGGGCCTGGAGGTCATTCAGAACGGCAACCCGCGCGGCGCCGGTCGCGGCGGTGATGCGGGCGGCGTCGATGATCCAGGGGGCCCCGGAGGCATCGAAGAGATTGGTCATGGTCACCGCGCCGGCCTGTACCGGGCCGGCCCCGGCGACGCAGGCGCCCGCCAGCGGCCCGATGCCCTCGTCCGCGACATAGCGCGAAAGGACGCCGTCGATGCCGCCGAACTCCCGGTTCCGGAACTTGCGGATCGACTCCGGGCGCACGGCCATGCCTTCGGCCAGCGCCACCCGCGTATTTGTTCCGCCGACATCCGCCACCAGGCTCAGGGGTCCGTCCATTCTCTACCTCATGTCTTCAGGGCGGCGGCGAGAGCGTGGTAGGACGCCTTTGGCGTCCGGTCCAGTGTTTCGAAGTCCACATGGATCAGTCCGAAGCGCTTTTCGTAGCCGAGCGACCATTCGTAGTTATCCATCAGGGACCAGACGAAATATCCGGCCACTGGAATGCCCCCGGCAAGCGCTTTGCGGACTGCACCGAGGTGGCTGGATATGTATGCGATGCGGTCCTGATCGTCCGCGCCGGGAAGGGTGTCCGGCGCCGCGAGCCCGTTCTCGGTGACATAGATCGGCAGGCCGCGCGCGTAATCGGCATGGTCGCGGCGGAGGAAGAATTCCAGGCCCTCGGGATAGATTTCCCAACCCATCTGCGTCTTGGGCAGCGGGCCCTCCACCTCGCGCAGCGCAGGCCAGGGCCCGGCGTCGGGAGCGATGAGCTTGCGGGTGTAGTAGTTGATTCCCAGCCAGTCGAGCGGAGCGGCGATGCCCGGCATGTCCGCCTCCCAGCCCCGGGGCAGGAAGGGTTCCAGCCCGGCCAGGACATCGGCCGGATAGGCGCCGTTGAAGAAGGCGCCGGCAAACCAGCGGTTGTAGATGCCGTCATAGAGCGCTGCCGCCTGCGCCGCCTCCGGAGAGGGGTCGGCCGGCGCGGCATATTCGTGGTTGCAGACCGCGCCGAGGTTCTTCACCCCCAGCGCCCGCATCGCGGCGATGGCGCGGCCATGGGCGAGGCCGACGTGGTGCATCGCGCGCCCCGCCGCCCGGATGTCGCGGACGCCCGGCGCATGAATCCCCATGAAATGCGACAGCCAGGCGACGCACCAGGGCTCGTTCACCGGCGCGACCGACCAGGTCCGGTCGCCGAGCCGGCGCATCAGGGTCTCGGCATAGTCGGCGAACCAGCCGGCGATGTCCCGATTGCGCCAGCCGCCAAGATCGAGAAGCGCAGAGGGCAGCTCCCAGTGGTAGAGCGTCAGCGCGGGCTTGAGGCCACGGGCGAGAATGCCGTCCACCAGCCGGTCGTAGAAATCCAGGCCTTCCGCATTGACCGTGCCGCGACCCTCCGGAATCACCCGTGCCCAGGAGGCCGAAAAGCGGTAGGCGTCGAAGCCGCCGCCGGCCACCAGGTCGAGATCCTCGGGCCAGCGGTGGAGATGGTCGCAGGCCCGCGCGCCGTTCTCGGCGCGCATCACGTTGCCGGGGGTGGCGGCGAAATCATCCCACTGGCTGCGGCCGGCGCCCCCCTGGGCATGTCCCTCGATCTGATAGGCGGAAGTGGAAGCTCCGAAGAGGAAGCCGGGAGGAAACGCATCGCGTCGCGGGAGCATCCGGGCCTCTCAGGTCGGGGCGGGGCCGGTGGACTGGCCGATGATCAGATCGGCTTCCAGCAGGCGGGACCGGGGGGGGGATTCAGGTTCGGCGATGATGTCCAGAAGCATCTGCGCCGCCAGCGTTCCGGCGAGACGGACGGACGACCGGGTCGCGGTGAAGATCGGCAAATCCTCGCCGTTCTTCAGATAGGAAAGATCGTCGTCATAGATGATGATCGACAGGTCCTTGCCGACGCGCAGCCCGCGTTCCTCGGCGGCACGGCGCGCGCCGAGCGCCGAGGTGATCGAGGACACGACCAGCGCCGTGGGCGGGTTCGGGCGGTCAAGCATGCCTGCCGCGTGGCGGTGGCCGCGGCTTTCGGTCATCTCGTCGGAAGTCATCAGCGCCGGGTCGATCGGCAGGTTGCGCCCGGTCAGCGCATCGACATAGCCGGTCCGGCGGCGCACGGCGAAATCCATGCGCTCAAGCCCGTTGAGAAGGCCGATCCGGCGATGGCCGAGGTCGAGCAGGAACTCGGTCGCGCGCTGGAAGGCCCGGCGGTTGTTCACGTCCACCCAGGAGTAGGGAAGTGTCGCCCCGGAGGAACGGCCGTGGACGACGAAGGGGATGCCGAGCTCGTGCAGCAGGTGAATGCGCGCATCATTGGTCGTGGGCGCATGCAGGATGACGCCATCGACCGCGCCGCGAGCCTGCAGGTCGCGATAAACCCGGTCCTCGTCGCTGTCGGTGACGACCGACAGAAGCATGTCGTAACCCGAACGCGCATAGGTCTCGCCGGCGCCGGCAATGAAGTCGGCGAAGATCGGATTCATGATCTCGTGGCGGGCGGCCACCGGGATGACATGGCCGCAGGCCAGGGCCCGGCCCTTGGCCAGGCGGATGGCGCGGGTGTTGGGGCGGTAGTTGAACCGGCGGGCCGCATCCAGGACCTTCTCCCGCGTTGCCGCGTTTACCTCGGGATAACCGTTCAGCGCGCGGCTGACGGTTGTGGGCGAAAGCCCGAGGCGTTGGGAGAGCTCCTTCAGGTTCATCGCGCGGCGGGATCCAAAGCGTTATCAAGACAAGCCTAGCATTACGGCGGGCGGCTGGGGCTGTCAAAGGCTGTCAGGGAGTGCTCCGGGTTCCGACGGGGCGCCGGAGGCCTGCCAGACGAAATCAAAGCGCTTTGGGGTCTTCGGCCTCGGTCCGCAATTGACTTGATGGGGGCGATGCGCGACAGTCGAGCATCCAAAGCGGTTTGGAGCCGATTCTGCCGCAATGGGCATTTCGCAGCGCCAGCAAGGCGCGCGCATTCGGGAGGACGATAATGAAAGCGAAATTCTACGCGGGCGCGGCAGCGCTCGCGCTGATGTCCGGTGCCGCCTCGGCGCAGGACCTGAAATTCGCGCCGGGCTCCGAGCCCGAGCGCTTTCACTGGGACAGCTTTGAAGCGCTCAAGTCGATGGACCTCAAGGGCCAGACGCTGAACGTCATGGGCCCGTGGACTGGTCCGGACCAGGAACTGGTCCTGTCGGTCTTTGCCTATTTCGAGGCGGCGACCGGCGTGAAGGTGAACTATACCGGCTCCAACAGCTCCGAGCAGGACATCCAGATCGCCGTTGACGGCGGCACCCCGCCCGATATCGGCATCTCGCCGCAGCCGGGCAAGGTCGCGGACTATGCCAAGGCCGGCAAGGTCAAGGCGCTTCCGGCGGAAGTGGCCGACTGGATCAAGGCGAACTTCGCCGCCGGCGACAGCTGGGTGTCGATCTATTCGGCCGCCGGTCCGGACGGGGCGACGGCGCTCTATTCCTTCCCCTACAAGACCGACGTGAAGTCGCTGGTCTGGTATTCGCCGGAGAACTTCGAGGATGCGGGCTATGAAGTCCCCGCCACCATGGAAGACCTCAAGGCGCTGACCGAGAAGATCGTCGCCGACGGTGGCGTTCCGTGGTGCATCGGCCTCGGCTCGGATGCGGCGACCGGCTGGCCGGCGACCGACTGGGTCGAAGACATGATGCTGCGCAACAACGCGCCCGAGGACTATGACGCCTGGGTGTCCAACGCGCTGCCGTTCAACGATCCGAAGGTTCTGGCCGCGATCGACGATTTCGGCTGGTTCGCCAAGAACGACGCCTTCGTGGCGGGTGGCGCGGCGGCCGTCGGCTCGACCGACTTCCGCGACAGCCCCAAGGGCCTCTTCGACAGCCCGCCCAAGTGCTACATGCACCGCCAGGCTTCGTTCATCCCGTCGTTCTTCCCGGAAGGCACGGAAATCGGCAAGGACGCCGACTTCTTCTACTTCCCGGCCTATGCAGGCAAGGATCTCGGCAAGCCGATCCTGGGTGCCGGCACCTCGTTCATGGTGATGACCGACAATCCGGCGGCGATGGCGCTGATCCAGTTCCTGGAAACGCCGATCGCTCATGAGGTCTGGATGGCCCAGTCGGGCTTCCTGACTCCGCACAAGGGCGTGCATGTCGAGGCCTATGCCAACGACGTGCTGAAGAAGCAGGGGCAGATGCTGCTCGACGCGACCACCTTCCGCTTCGACGCCTCTGACCTGATGCCCGGCGGCGTGGGCGCCGGTACCTTCTGGACCGGCATGGTGGACTATGTCGGTGGCAAGGATGCCGCGACCGTGGCCGCCGACATCCAGAAGTCCTGGGACGCGCTGAAGTAACAAGAAGCGTCTGGCCGGGCGGGAAACCGCCCGGCCAATTCAATCGGGGAGGGGACAATGCAACAGGTCGTTCAGGCCTTGATCACGATCGCCATCGGTGTCGGTGGCTGTGCCTTCTGGTACTGGGCCTCGAATACGGTCCTGGACTCGCTCTACCCTCCGCGCGGCGAAAAGGCCGGCAGCAACATCAACAAGGCGAACCTGATCCGGCCCTGGCTGTTCGTCGGGCCCGCGATCGTCATCCTCGCCGGCTATCTGATCTATCCGGTCTTCAACACGCTGGTCCGCTCGTTCATGGACAAGACCAGCTCCGAATTCGTCGGGCTCAAGAACTACGCCTGGCTGCTTTCGGACGGCAAGTTCCACGAATCGATGCTGAACCAGTTCGTCTGGCTCCTGGTCGTCCCGGCGCTGGCCACCTTCTTCGGCCTTCTCGCCGCCCAGCTCACCGACCGCATCCGCTGGGGCAACTTCGGCAAGTCGCTGATTTTCATGCCGATGGCGATTTCCTTCGTCGGCGCGGGCGTGATCTGGAAATTCGTCTATGCCAATTCCGAGGGCAACCAGATCGGGCTGCTGAACGCCCTGGTCCAGTCCCTTGGCGGCGAGGCGCAGCACTGGCTGCAGCTGCCGTTCTGGAACAACTTCTTCCTGATGGCGGTTCTGGTGTGGATTCAGGCCGGCTTCGCCATGGTGATCCTCTCGGCGGCGCTGCGCGGTATTCCCGAGGACACGATCGAGGCGGCGATCATCGACGGCGCCAATCCGTTCCAGATCTTCATGAAGGTGAAGGTGCCGCAGATCGCCGGCACCATCGGTGTGGTCTGGACCACGATCACCATCACCGTGCTGAAGGTCTTCGACATCGTCTATGTCATGACCAATGGCGAGTGGGGCACCCAGGTGCTGGCCAACATGATGTATGACCTGCTGTTCGACCAGAGCGACTACGGACGCGGCTCGGCCGTCGCCATCGTCATCATGATCCTGGTTCTGCCCATCATGTGGTGGAACGTGCGCAACGCCCGCAAGGAGCTTCGCTGATATGGAAAGCATGGCTGGAAGCAAGCCCGCCCTGGTCTGGGCGGTCAATATCTCGGCGGCGCTGCTGGTTCTGCTCTGGCTGATCCCGACGGTGGGGCTGTTCGTCACCTCGTTCCGCGACAAGGATCAGATCATCGCCTCGGGCTGGTGGAACGCCTTCTTCAGCGCCACCCAGACCGAGCGCTTCCGCACCGACCCCGACACCCAGACCCAGGTGGGCGCGGAATGGGTGATCGAGGGCTCGGCGCTGCCGCCGGGAGCTGCCGAAGTCTCGGCCTGGGGCACCAAGACCACCGAGCCCGGGGCCTACAAGCCGGGCGAAACGGTGGAGTTCGACGGCGGCGTAAAGGTCACCGTCAACGCCGATGGATCCTACAAGGTCACCTCGCCGGTGAAGTTCGACGACGACCAGCGCATCTTCGCGCAAGGCACCGTCCCGCCGAAGTTCACGCTCTCGGGCTATGAACGCGTGCTGACCGGAGAGGGGATCGGCAAGGCCTTCTTCAACACGGCCACGGTGGCAATTCCGGCGACGATCATCCCGATCCTCATGGCCGCTTTCGCGGCCTATGCCCTGGCGTGGATGGACTTCAAGGCCCGGGGCCTGCTGATCGCCGTGATCGTCGGCCTGCTGGTCGTGCCGCTGCAGCTCGCCCTGATCCCGATGAAGCTGCTGCACAGCGCGCTCGGCATCCAGGGTTTCCTGGGCGTCTGGCTGGCGCACAGCGGCTTCGGATTGCCGCTCGCCATCTACCTGTTGCGCAACTACATGGCCGGCCTGCCGCGCGACATCATCGAGAACGCCCGGGTCGATGGCGCGACCGAGTTCCAGATCTTCTTCAAGATCATCCTGCCGCTGTCCTTCCCGGCGCTGGCCTCCTTCTCGATCTTCCAGTTCCTGTGGACCTGGAACGACCTTCTGGTCGCCAAGGTCTTCCTGCCGTCGAAGGAGCAGGAAGTGCTGACGGTCGGGATCGCCAAGATGATGGGCTCGAAGGGCGGGGAATGGGACCTTCTGGCGGTGGCCGGCTTCGTGTCGATCTTCGTGCCGCTGATCGTCTTCTTCGCGCTCCAGCGCTTCCTCGTGCGCGGCCTTCTGGCCGGGTCGGTGAAATGATGGCGATGCAGGAACAGTTTCACCGCCGCGACCTCAAGGCCGACCCTGACTGGTGGCGCGGGGCCTCGATCTACCAGATCTATCCCCGCAGCTATCAGGACATGAACGGCGACGGCATCGGCGATTTGGCGGGGATCACGGCGAGGCTCGACCATATCGCGGGCCTGGGCATCGACGCGATCTGGATCAGCCCGTTCTTCAAGAGCCCGATGAAGGACTTCGGCTATGATGTCAGCGACTATTGCGACATCGACCCGATGTTCGGCACGCTGGCCGATTTCGACGTCATGGTGGCCCGCGCCCACGAACTGGGTCTGAGGGTGATGATCGACCTGGTGCTGAGCCATACATCGGACCAGCATCCGTGGTTCAAGGAAAGCCGCCGCGACCGGAGCAATCCCAAGGCCGACTGGTATGTCTGGGCCGATCCCAAGCCCGACGGCACGCCGCCCAACAACTGGCTGGCGATCTTCGGCGGCTCGGCCTGGCAGTGGGACGGACGCCGCCACCAGTACTACCTGCACAACTTCCTGACCTCGCAGCCGGACCTCAATTTCCACCATCTGCCGGTGCAGGAGGCGCTTCTCGACGTGACGCGCTTCTGGCTCAAGCGCGGGGTGGACGGGTTCCGCCTGGACACGATCAACTTCTACTTTGCCGACAAGTATCTGCGCGACAATCCCTACCTCCCGCCGGAGCTGCGGAACGACTCGATCGCCCCGGCCGTGAACCCCTATAACCACCAGCTGCACCTCTTTTCGAAGAACCAGCCGGAAAACCTGGAATTCCTTCAGAAATTCCGCGCCGTCCTCAATCCCTACGGTGCGGCGGCGGTTGGCGAGGTCGGCGACGCGCAGCGCGGCCTGGAGATCATGGCCCAGTACACCTCGGGCGGCGACAAGGTGCAGATGTGCTACCCGTTCGAGCTGCTGCAGCCGACGCGGCTGACGGCAGCATCGCTGCGCGATGTCTTCGCCCGGATGACAGCCGTGGCGCCGGATGCCTGGCCGTGCTGGTCCTATTCCAACCACGATGTCGTGCGGCATGTCACCCGCTGGGGGCTGACGGATGCGGCGCTGCGGCTCTATACGCTGCTGATGACCTGTTTGCGCGGGTCGCTCTGCTTCTACCAGGGCGAGGAACTGGGTCTGCCCGAGGCGGATGTGGCCTTTGAGGACCTGCAGGACCCCTATGGCATCGAGTTCTGGCCCGAGTTCAAGGGGCGCGACGGCTGCCGCACGCCGATGCCCTGGACGACCGACAATGCGAACGGCGGATTTTCCGAAGGCCGGCCCTGGCTGCCGGTGGCCGCGCCGCATCGGGCGCGGTCTGTAGCGGCGCAGCAGGCGGATGCCGCTTCGGTCATGGCGCATTACCGGGCTTGCCTGGCCTTCCGCAACGGGCATCCGGCCCTGCGGCGGGGCACGATGTCGTTGCCCGAGGTTTCCGGCGACCTTGCGACGTTCACGCGCAGCGAAGGCGGCTCGACCGTTTTCTGCGCCTTCAATCTCGGCGCGGGGAGCGTCGATTGCGCACTGCCGCCCGGAAACTGGCGGCCGGCGGGGACGGAACTTGGCGGACAGGTGGCGGGGCCGAACGGCACGCTCAGGTTAGGGCCCTGGGGCTATGCCCTGGCCGAAGCGCAATAAAGGGGAGGGACGACGGTGGCCAATCTGAAACTGGTGGACGTCGAGAAGGCCTATGGCGAGGTCAAGGTCCTCAAGAACATCAACCTTGATATCAAGACCGGCGAACTGATCGTGTTCGTCGGCCCCTCGGGCTGCGGCAAATCGACGCTTCTGCGGATGATCGCGGGGCTGGAGAAGATCACGGGAGGTGACTTCTCCATCGACGGTGTGCGGATGAACGATGTCCCGCCCAGCCAGCGCGGCATCGCCATGGTGTTCCAGAGCTATGCGCTCTATCCGCATATGACGGTGCGCGACAACATGGCCTTCGCGCTGAAACTCGCCAAGAAGTCGCAGGCCGAGATCGATGCTGCCATCGAAAAGGCGGCGCGCATCCTGCAGCTGACGCCCGATCTCGACCGCCTGCCCAAGGCTTTGTCGGGTGGCCAGCGCCAGCGGGTGGCGATCGGGCGGACGATCGTGCGCGATCCCAAGGTCTATCTGTTCGACGAGCCGCTCTCCAACCTCGATGCGGCGCTGCGGGTGCGCACGCGGATCGAGATCGCCCAGCTGAAGGAGGCGATGCCCAACGCCTCGATGATCTATGTCACCCACGACCAGGTGGAGGCGATGACGCTGGCCAGCCGCATCGTGGTTCTGGCGGGGGGCGGGATCAGCCAGGTCGGCGCGCCGCTGGAACTTTACGAAAAGCCGGAGAACGAGTTCGTCGCCCAGTTCATCGGCTCGCCGCAGATGAATCTGATGGCGGGCGAGGTGGTGGAAACCGGACCGATCACCACGATCAAGCTCGTCGGTGGCGGCATTGCGCGTTCCAAGGTGCCGACCCAGGCGGCCGACATGGGGATCAAGGTCAACATCGGCATCCGGCCGGAAGATTTCATCCCGACCGAGGGCGATGCGATCTACACCGGCGAAGTGGAGATCACCGAAGCACTGGGCGAGGTGACGCTTCTCTACTTCAAGAAGGACGGCGACGGGCAGGGGATGATCGGCAAGCTTTCGGGCATCCATGCCGACCTGCGGCGCAAGGTGGTGAAGCTGACCGCCGATCCCGCCAAGGTCCATGTCTTCCACAAGGGCAAGTCGCTGCTCTACCGCTGACCGGCCCCATCCTGCGGGCCGCGAGAGGGGGCAGGCCGCCGATACCGGCGGCTTGCCCCTTGTCGTCCGAGCCTCTATGTCCCGGCTCCGAGACCGACCCTCCCAGGACTGATCCGAGGTTCCCATGCGTGCCGAAGCGCAAGCCCACGCCGATGCCATCGCCAAATCGCTGAAGCTCCTCGGCCAGCGGATGGACTGGGAAACCGCCCCGCACCGGCTGGAAGAGTTCGATGCGATGATCGAGCGGCCGGACCTCTGGGACGATCCGGCCAAGGCCCAGGCGCTGATGCGCGACCGCCAGCGGCTGATCGACGCGGTGGCGACCTACCGGGCTATCGACAGCGGCCTGCGCGAAAACGTGGAACTGATCGAGCTCGGCGAGGCCGAGGGCGATGCCGAAATCGTGGCCGAGGCCGAGGCTGCGCTGAAGGCGCTTGTCGCAACGGCGCAGGCCAAGGAGCTGGAGGCGCTGCTCGACGGCGAGGCCGACGGCAACGACACGTTCCTGGAAATCAATGCCGGGGCCGGGGGCACCGAAAGCTGCGACTGGGCGGCGATGCTCGCCCGGATGTATGTCCGCTGGGCGGAGAAAAAGGGCTACCAGGTCGAGATGCAGTCCGAAACCGCCGGCGAAGAGGCGGGCATCCGTTCGGTCAGCTACAAGATCATCGGTCCCAACGCCTATGGCTGGCTGAAGTCGGAAAGCGGCGTCCACCGTCTGGTGCGCATCTCGCCCTACGACTCGGCGGCGCGGCGGCACACGTCCTTTTCCTCGGTCTGGGTCTATCCGGTGGTGGACGACAACATCGAGATCGAGGTGCTGGACAAGGACATCCGCATCGACACCTACCGCTCCTCCGGGGCCGGTGGCCAGCACGTCAATAAGACCGACTCGGCGGTGCGCATCACCCACATCCCGACCGGCATCATCGTCGCCTGCCAGGCCGAGCGCTCCCAGCACAAGAACCGCGCCACCGCCCTCAAGATGCTGAAGGCGCGCCTCTATGAAATGGAGTTGCAGAAGCAGCAGGAAAAGATCG
>CAZRQN010000008.1:0-24080 GCA_964602115.1 uncultured Rhodobacterales bacterium | reverse complement strand
CGGCGGTGCGCATCACCCACTTCCCGACCGGGATCGTCGTCACCTCTTCGCTGAAGTCGCAGCACCAGAACCGCGACATCGCCATGCAGGCGCTGAAGTCGCGGCTCTACCAGCAGGAACTGGAACGCCGGAATGCGGCGATCCAGGAGGCCCATGACAACAAGGGCGATGCCGGCTGGGGCAACCAGATCCGCAGCTATGTGCTGCAGCCCTACCAGATGGTGAAGGACCTGCGCACCGGGGTTGAGACCTCCGACACTCAGGGAGTACTCGACGGCGATCTCGACGCCTTCATGGCGGCGACGCTGGCCATGGACGTGGCCGGCAAGAGCCGGGCGGAAGCGACCGGCGAATAGGGCTGCGCACTTCCCCCGGGCCGGCTGATCTGGATCAAGTCACCCCCGATGGCGCGGCCTTAGCATGCTGCCAAATGGAGGGAGCCGGATGCAGGATGATGTCTCGGTATCGCCTTCGGCCGAGGTGCGCCGGCTGAGGATGGCCGATCTTGGCGCATCGCTTCGCCTTGGCTGGCGCGACTTTCTGCGGGCACCGCTTTTCGGGCTGTTCTTCGCCGCCGTCTATGTCGCGGGCGGCTGGTTGATTCTGTGGTCGTTGGGGCGGGAAGGCGGAATTTGGGCTGCCGTGATCGCGGGGACCGGCTTTCCCCTCGTCGGTCCTTTCATCGCCTGCGGACTTTACGAGGTATCGCGCCGGCTGGAGATGGAAGAGCCCCTGGATTGGCCGGGCGTGCTGGGTGTGATCCTGTCGCAGCGGCACCGGCAGATCCCGATGATGGCGGCGATGATCGTGGTCTTCTTCCTGTTCTGGAACTTCGTCGGCCATGTGATCTTTGCGCTGTTCCTCGGGCTTTCGACGATGACCAACATTTCCTCCTCCTGGGAGGTGTTCCTGACCGGCGACGGGCTGGCGATGCTTGCGGTGGGAACCTCGGTGGGCGCGATCTTTGCGGCGGTGCTGTTCTCGCTCACCGTGACGAGCCTGCCGATGCTGATGCACCGCGACGTCGATGCCATCACCGCCATGCTCGCCTCGGCGGCCGTCGTCACCGCGAATGTCCGGGTGATGGCGATCTGGGGGGTGATCGTGGCGGTGTTGCTGTTCGCCGCGATGGTGCCGTGGTTCCTGGGTCTGTTCCTCGTCCTGCCGCTGCTCGGCCATGCCACATGGCACCTTTACCGGCGCGCGCTGGACTGAGCCCTGCCGGATCCGGGCCATGGAACGGAAAAGGCGCGCCCCGTTCGGGCGCGCCCATTGGCAGGACGGAACGGCCGTGAGGCGTTCAGGACGCGGCGGCGGTTCCCGGCGGGGGAAGCTGCGGCGTGGCGCGGCTGGAGGCGAGCGGATCTTCCTGCCGTTGCACCGAGCCTTCGAAATGCGCCCCGCTCTCGATGGCGATCGTCTTGTGGATGATGTCACCCTCGACGCGGGCGGTGGAGGTCAGGCGGACCTTCAGGCCCCGCACGCGGCCGACGACGCGGCCATTGACCACGATATCGTCGGCGACGATCTCGCCGCGGATGGTCGCGGTCTCGCCCACGGTCAGCAGATGGGCGCGGATGTCGCCCTCGACGGTGCCTTCGATCTGGATGTCACCGGTGGTCTTGAGATTGCCGGTGACCGTCAGGTCGGAGGAAAGGACCGAAACGCCCGGCTTGCCCCGCGATGCAGCAGGAGAATAATCCATCGAAGGTTTCATCGGTGCGCTTTCCGGCAGCTTGGTTTTTTCGGTGTCGCCGGCCTTGGCGCCGGACTCGTTGATGCGGCTTTTAGAAAACATTGCTGCCTGCCCTGATGAAGGTCATCGGGTTGACGGCGCGCCCCCCGATCCGGACCTCGTAGTGAAGATGCGTGCCGGTCGAACGGCCCGACGAACCCATATCACCGATGCGATCGCCGCGCGATACCCTTTCCCCGACGCTCACCCGGATTTGGCTCAGATGGGCGTAGCGGGTCTCGATGCCGAAATCGTGCTTGATCTTGATCAGGCGCCCGTATCCGGAGTCCCAGTCGGCATAAACAACGACCCCGTCGCCAGTGGCATAGACCGGGGTTCCGCTCGAAGCGGCGAAGTCCGTCCCCTCGTGCATCCGCATGCCGGCGCCCTTGGGGTCGCGGCGGACGCCGAAACCCGAGGTGAACCGATAGGCGGCCTTGACCGGGATGGCGAAGGGCGTCTTCTCGGCGGCGATGCGGTAGAGGTTCATCCGGTCGAGCCCGGCGAGGATGCCGTTGACGCGGATCTCATCCGGCGAAAGGGCGGCGTTGGAGGTCGAGACGACGAAGGGCGTCAGCGGCCCGCCCTGGCCGGAGTAACCGCGCTTGATCGCAGAAATCAGATCGTCGGTGGACAGGCCGGCGGCCGTGAACATCTTGTCGAGCGGCTCCATCGAGACCGTGACCGCCTCTTCAAGCTTGCCGAAGATCAGGTCGTTGCGGGCCAGGATCGCCCGCTTGTCGGCCTCGACTTCAGCAATGGTTTCCTCCGCCGCCAGCGCCGCCCCGGCCATGGCATCGCGTTCGGCCGCCGTGCCTGACAGCGTGTCGGTCATGAAGGCGATCGTCGCGGCGGCGTCGCGGGCGGCGCCCTCGACCGTGCGGGCCGATCCGGTCTCGTCGTGAAGGGTCGCCTTCAGCGCCGTCGCCTCTGCCCGGGCCGTGTCCCGCTCGTCCATCACCCGCCGGAGCGTGTCCTGGATGACCTCGATGCCCTTCTCAAGTTCCTTGCGCGAATCCTCCGAAGCGAGCAGGCGCTCCTGCATCGCAGAAACTTCCGCCAGCGCCAGGTTGAACCGGTCCTGCGCCCGCACCGCCTCCTCCGCCCGCATGTCGCGGTCGGCCGAAAGCCGGGAGAGGCGCTTTTCGAACTCCGATTGCTGA
This sequence comes from uncultured Rhodobacterales bacterium, assembly GCA_964602115.1. GTDB lineage: Bacteria > Pseudomonadota > Alphaproteobacteria > Rhodobacterales > Rhodobacteraceae > JANOGU01. The sequence goes on along the minus strand of CAZRQN010000008.1, from coordinate 21,182 downwards.
CGCTCGACCTGGGCGACATCGCTGGAGGCAAGATTGTCGAGCGCGATGATGGCCGTGGCGACGAAGGACCAGCCCGTCAGCAGCGCAACCCCGGCCACCGTCACCGCCTGGGTCACCGGCCCGAGACGGATGAAGCGCGTGGTCGTTTCCGACTTCAGGAACAGACGCTGTTCCGGAAGATAGCGCTCCAGCGTCGCGTGGACGCGATAGGTGAGACGTTTCAGCACTGACGGACCCGTGGCGTAGATCACCGGCCGCGACGACAAGGCCGCGCGCCCCCCGGTAGGCAGGGATAGTGACACCTTTCCCCGCTCGCAACCGGCAATGCCCTGCGGCCGCCCCCCGCTACGGTAAACCGCCGTTGCACCGGCAGATTCCTGCCGATCCCCAGCGGGTTAGTCGCTCTGTGCCTCGGCCAGCGGCCAGTAGAAATCCGGCGGAATGCCGGCCTCGGCACGTTTCTCCTCGTTGAAGGGAGGTTTCAGCTGGCCATGGAAATGCCGGCGGACAAGGGTATGGAACTCGTCCTTGGGATCGAGCCCGTCACGGCCGCAGAGCCAGTTGAACCATTTCGATCCATAGGCCACATGGCCGACCACTTCGGCATAGATTGTTTCCAGGGCGGAAACGGCGTCCACCGCTCCGGCGTTGTTGAAGATGTCGATCATCCCCGGCGTGACATCGAGCCCGCGCGCCTCCAGCACCATGGGCACCACGGCAAGGCGTGCCCGCAGGTCATGCGCGGTATCCTCGGCCGCACGCCACATGAAGGCATGGGCGGGCAGGGCGCCGTAGTGGCTGCCGGCAGTCTCAAGACAATCCGCCAGAAGGTTGAAATGCTTCGCCTCTTCGTCGGCAGCCTTCACCCAGTCGTCATAGAATCCCGTCGGCATCGGCTGGTCGGTGAAGCGGGCGATTACGTCCCAGTGCAGATCGACCGCATTGAGCTCGATATGGGCGACGGCATGGAGGAGGGCGAGGCGACCTGCCTGGGTTCCCGGCCGGCGGCGCGGCATGTCGCGCGGGGAGAGAAGCTCCGGCTTGTCGGGACGCGCCGGCCGGTCGGGCGGCGTATGGTGCCCGATCGGAAACGGTGCGCCGGTCTGGCGGGAGGTGAACCAGGCGGCCGCATGCTGCCGCGACAGGGCGGTCTTGGTCCGGGCGTCGGCGGTGGAAAGCACTTCCACCGCCATGGCTGCAAGTGTTGGTTCGCCCGGTTGCATGTCTTTGTCCGCGTAGATCGCTTTCCTGCCCGAAGGCTATTGCGCCGGTGATGCCGGGGCAACGGCGGCGAGTCCGGAGGGCCGGCGTCCGTTACAGGGCGCGCGCGGCTTCCAGCACCTCGGCCGCATGGCCTTTCGCCCGCTCCACCTTCCAGACGCGGGCGATGCGCCCGGCGCCGTCGATCAAGAAGGTGCTGCGGATGATCCCCATGTAGGTGCGGCCGAACGTGGTCTTCTCGCCCCAGGTGCCGAAAGCAGCGCAGGCGGCGCCGTCCTCGTCGGAGACCAGCGCGAGCCCCAGCGCATGTTTGCGGCAGAAGCGGTCGTGGCTGCTGACGCTGTCGCGCGACAGGCCGACGACCGTGGTGCCTGCGGCGCGGAAATCGGCCGCGCGCGCGGAGAAGTCCCGCGCTTCGAGCGTGCAGGTCGGCGTGTCGTCGCCGGGATAGAAGAACAGCACCACCTTGCCCGGCCGCAAGGCGGAAAGGCTGAGCATCCCGCCCCCGTTGCGCGGCAGGGTGAAGTCGGGGGCGAGATCGCCGGGGGCAGGCATGGGCGGCTCCTTGCGCAATCGCGCGAGATCCATGGCGTTCTACCGCCCGATCCGCAAAGATAAAGCGGGAATGCCGGGGAACCGAATGGCGGCGGAAGAGAGCGACACCGGGCGGGAAGCGCCGGCGACGGAGGCCGAGCCCCTGCTTCTGGTCGATCCTGCCTTCGTGCCCGCCAAGGCGCCGCCGGCACCCGCCAGGCGCCGCCGGCGGCGGCGGGCCAGCCGCGCCGGGCGCGGCGGGCTATGGCTGTTTCTGGTGCTGATGTTCGGAGGCATCCTGGTAGCTGGCGTGGGTCTCTCCCTTGCCGGTCGGTCGATCCCCTTGCCGGTCTGGGCCGTGGCCGAGGCCGAGACGCGGTTGAACCGGCTGTTCGATGCGGCGGTTCCCGGGGAGGCGGACCTGTCGCTCGGCGGCGCCTCGGTGACGGTGGGCACCGATGGCACCGCCGAGATGACGCTCACCGACCTGCGCCTGCTTCAGGCCGGGGGCGAGGCGGTGGTGACGCTGCCCGAGGTTCATGTCGGTTTCGACGCCCTGTCGGTCCTGTCGGCGGCGCCGAAGATCACCCGTTTGCGGCTGGTGGGTCCGCGTATCGGCCTGCGGCGCCTGCCCGACGGACGGCTCGACCTCGCTTTCGGCAGCGGACTTGCGCTGCAATTCGACAATGTCGGCGAACTGCTCGACGCTGCCGATGCCATCGCCGCCCGTCCGGCCCTGTCGGAGCTTTCGCTGGTCGAGGCGGAGGGGCTGACGCTTTCGCTCGACGACCAGCGCGCCGGGCGGAAATGGGATCTGGGCGACGGACGGATGACGGTGGAGCGGCGGGTGGACGGGTTGGCCGCCGACATGGGCGTGACGCTGCTCGGCGGCGCCCGTGCCGCCCGGGCGACGATGACACTTCTGACCGATGCCGCCAGTCCTGCGGCACGGCTGACGGCGCGGGTGGAAGGCGTCAGCGCCGCCGATCTTGCCAGCCAGGCCGCGCCGCTCGACTGGCTGCGCCTGCTTGAAGCCACGGCGACCGGCGAGGTCACCACATCGCTTGGCGCGGACGGGCGTCTGGTCGATCTGGCAACGCGGCTGGAGATCGGGCCGGGTGCCCTGCGGCCCGGACCCGATGCGGCGCCCGTGGCGTTCGACCGCATGGGGCTCAGCGCCTCATTCGATGCGGGGCGCGAGCGGTTGGTCATCGGCGGTCTGACCGTCGAGGGGCCGACGCTGCGGCTTTCCGCCTCTGGCACCGCCGATCTTCCGGGCGTGTCCGCCGGACGGCCGCAGGAGGTTCTGGCCCAGGTGGTCTTCGACCGCTTGATACTCGATCCGGACGGGGTCTTCGAGCATCCGGCCGAGTTCACCGGGGGGGCGGCCGATCTGAGGCTGCGGCTCGACCCGTTCACGCTCGATCTCGGCCAGCTTGTCATTCTCGACGGCGACAATCGCGGTGTTGCCCGGGGAAAGGTGACCGCAGGTCCGGGCGGATGGACGCTGGCGATGGATTTCGGCATCGACGCCATCGGCAGCGACCGCCTGCTGGCACTCTGGCCGTTGCGGCTGATCGGCAAGACGCGGGCCTGGTTCGCCACCAATGTCCAGGAAGGCACGCTTTTCGACGTGAAGGGCGCCCTTCGGGTGGTGCCGGGACAGGAGCCGCGCATGGCGATGTCCTACGAGTTCACGGGAGCGGGCGTGCGGTTCCTCAAGACCCTGCCACCGGTGGAGGGCGGGCAGGGCTATGCGACGCTGGAAGGACAAAGCTATCTGATGGTGCTCGACGCCGGAAAGGTGACGGCCCCGCTGGGCGGCGCGGTCGATGTCTCCCGCTCGGTCTTTGCCATCGCCGACATCTACCAGCGCCCGGCCCGGGGGGAGCTGCACCTGCACAGCCGGGGCCCGCTGACCGCGACGCTTTCGCTGCTCGACGAGCCGCCCTTCCGCTTCCTCACCAAGGCTGGACGGCCGGTGGACCTCGGCAGCGGCGAAGCCGAGACGGAAGCGCGGATCAACCTGCCGCTCGGAGGAAAGGTGACGCTCGATCAGGTGGTCTGGTCGATGCGCGGAACCGTTTCGGGCTTTGCCTCCGAGGTTCTGGTGCCGGGGCGTCGGCTGGAAGCGCCGGTTCTGGCGGTCAGTGGCGATGGCGCGGCGCTGGAGATCGCGGGGCAGGGCACGCTGGACGCGGTGCCTTTCGAGGCGGTCTTCCGCCAGCCGCTCGGGCACGGCACCGATGGCCGGGCAGAGATCCGCGGCACGGTGGAGCTTTCCGCCGAGACCAATGCGCGCCTTGGCCTTGGCCTGCCCAAGTCCATGGTCTCGGGTCTGGGCAGCGGCGAGTTCACCGTGACGCTCGCCCGGGGTGCGGCGCCGCTTCTCAGCCTGGCCTCCGGACTCAAGGGCCTTGGTCTGGCGATCCCGGAACTGGGATGGAACAAGCCGCGAGGAAGCGGCGGCGCACTTGCCGTGGAGGCAGAGCTCGCCAGTCCCGCGCGGGTGACGCGGCTGGCCCTCGATGCGGCAGGATTGGTCGCCGAAGGGACGGTCAGCCTTCGTCCCGGGGGCGGACTGGAGCGTGCCGTCTTCGACAGGGTGCGGCTGAACGGGTGGCTTGACGCCGGCGTGACGCTGACCGGCCGCAGCGGCCAGTCGCCTGCCGTGGCGCTCACCGGCGGCACGATCGACCTGCGCCGGATGGCGGAACGCGGCGGGGCCGCCGGCGGCAGGGGCACCGAGATGCAGGTCAGCCTCGACCGGGTCCGGGTCTCGGAAGGCATCGCCCTGACCGGCTTCTCGGGCCGCTTCTCCTCCCGGGGCGGGCTTGACGGCGAGTTCACCGCCAGCGTCAACGGCGAGGCTCGCGTCAGCGGCCGGCTGAGCCCGGGCGAGAACGGCACCTCGGCACGGCTGACCTCGGCGGATGGCGGAAAGGTCCTGTCGGCTGCGGGGGTCTTTCCCAACGCGCGCGGCGGATCGCTTGACCTGACGCTGAAGCCGCGCCCTGCGGGTGGCTATACCGGCGCGATCCGTCTCGCCAACGTCCGGGTGCGCAACGTCCCGGCGCTGGCAGAATTGATCAATGCCGTCAGCGTGGTCGGTCTTCTCGACCAGTTGAACGGGCAGGGCATTCTTTTTGCCGAGGCGGACGCACGGTTCCTGCTGACCGCCGACGGGGTGGAACTGCGCGACGGGGCTGCGGTGGGCGCTTCGCTGGGCGTGTCGATGGCCGGGGTTTACCGGTTCGGCAACGGAAAGCTCGACATGCAGGGCACGATCTCGCCGCTTTACCTGGTCAATGCCCTGGGTCAGGTGGTCTCCAAGCGCGGCGAGGGGCTATTCGGCTTCAGCTACCGCCTGACCGGCACCGCAGAGGACCCTGCGGTTTCGGTCAATCCCCTGTCGATCATCACGCCCGGCATGTTCCGCGACATCTTCCGTCGTCCGGTGCCGAGGATCGAGGCGAAGGAATGAAGCTCGCCGACTTTGACTTTGATCTGCCGGAGCGGCTGATCGCGACCCGGCCCGTCCGCCCTCGGTCGGCCGCGCGCCTGCTGGTGGTCGAGCCCGAGCGCCTGTGCGACCTCCATGTCCACGATCTGCCCGGGCTTCTCCGGCCGGGCGACCGGCTGGTCCTGAACAACACCCGCGTCATCCCGGCGCGTCTGTCCGGCCTGCGCCGGCGCGGTACGGCCGTGGCCCAGGTCGAGGTCACGCTGATGGAGCCCGCCGCCGCCGGCGGCTGGCGCGCCATGGCGCGTCCGCTGCGCAAGTTGCTGGCAGGAGAGACGATCAGTTTCGCCGGCGGGCTGACGGCGGTGGTGGCGGAGCGCGGCGCCGAAGACCTGCGTCTGGTGTTCGACCGGGCGGGGCCCGAGTTCGAGGCGGCGCTGGACGCGGCCGGCTCCATGCCGCTGCCCCCCTATATCGCCGCCAAGCGCCCGCCCGATGCGCAGGACCGCGAGGACTATCAGACGGTCTTTGCCCGCGCGCCCGGGGCGGTCGCCGCCCCGACCGCGTCGCTGCATTTCGATGATGCGGTCCTTGCCGCGCTGGCGGCGCGCGGCGTGGCGACCAGCGAGGTGACGCTGCATGTCGGTGCCGGCACCTTCCTGCCGGTGAAGGTCGAGGATGTGACCACCCATCGCATGCATGGCGAGTGGGGCGAGGTCACGCCGGCCGCTGCCGCCGAGATCGCCGCCACCCGCGCTGCCGGCGGCCGGGTGATCCCGGTCGGCACCACGGCCCTGCGGCTGATCGAGACCGCCGCGCAGGGTGGCACGATCGCTCCCTGGCGAGGGGAGACCGACATCTTCATCTATCCCGGCTACCGTTTCCGGGTCGCGGACGGGCTGATGACCAATTTTCATCTGCCGAAATCGACCCTGATGATGCTGGTTTCGGCCCTGATGGGCCGGGAACGGATGCTCGGCGCCTATGCCCATGCGATCGCCGGGTCCTACCGGTTCTTCAGCTACGGGGATGCTTCGCTGCTGTTGCCCGGGGGTTGAGCCGCCTGCGCGGTATTCAAACGGCGGGGCAGAAGGCCTCAGGCCAGCGCCACGACCACGCGGCGGTTCTGGCGGCCCTTCTTCTCGATCTTCTCGACCGCAACCTGGCCGATCTCGCCGGTTCTTGCGACATGGGTGCCGCCACAGGGCTGAAGATCGACCTGATCGGCGCCTGCGCCGATCCGCACCAGGCGAACCCGGCCCTGGCCCGCCGGCGGGGCCACGGAAAGGGTCTTCACCAGTCCGGGGCTGGCCGCGAGTTCGGCCTCGGTGATCCAGTCCTCGGAAACCTGCAGGTCGCGGTCGATCAGGGCGGCCAGCGCGGCCTCGATCTCGGCCGCCAGCGGCGGATCGGGCAGGTCGAAATCGAGCCGTCCACGCCCGTCGCCGATGGCCCCTCCGGTGACGGGAAAGGGAAGGACCACCGACAGGAGGTGCAGGGCGGTATGGACCCGCATGTGCCGGTAGCGACGCTCCCAGTCGAGCCGCTGGCGGACGAGCGTGCCAACCGGGGGAAGGCCTGCGGGTTCGGCCGGAACCAGCGCCACGCCGCCGCCTTCGGCCTTGAGCGCGGTGGCCACAGCGATCCGGCCGCCGTCCCAGGTCAGCACCCCGGAATCCCCCGGCTGCCCTCCGCCCGTGGGGTAGAAGAGGCAGGCATCGAGCACCAGCGCGCCTTCGGCGGTATGCGCCGCGATACGGGCCTCGGCCTCAGTCAGATAGGCGTCCTCGCGGTAAAGGAGCCGCGTCATGCCGGGCCTCCGCTTCCGGTACCGGGGAGGATGCGTCCCGCGCGGACGAAGGCGTTGGCGACCTCGTCGGCGTTGCGCAGCCAGAGGTCGCGCTGGGCGAAGGGCATCTCGATCTTCTCGGCGGCGAAACGCTCGCCGATCATGTGGTTGATCTCCGAGCGCACATCGGGAAGGGCGTTCACATCGCGCAGGATCACCCGGATTTCGAAATCCAGCCCGTCGGTGCCGAAGTTGCGGAACAGCGCCACCGGCGGGGGAGACATCACCACCAGCGGATGGTTTTCGGCGATCTCGCGCAGGATGCGCTCGACCTTGCGGGTGTCCGAACCATAGGCCACGGAAACCGGAACGATCAGCCGCCCCGAAAGGCTGAAGCGGGTCCAGTTCGTCACCTGGTTGGTGACCAGGTCGGCGTTCGGCACGATCACATCCGAACGGTCAAAGGTCTGGATGCGGGTGGAGCGGACCGAGATCGACTTGACCACGCCCGACACGGCGCCGACTTCGATCCAGTCGCCCTCCGAGATCGGGCGCTCGACCAGCAGGATGATGCCCGAGACGAAGTTGGAAACGACGGTCTGCAGGCCAAAGCCGATGCCGACCGACAGCGCCCCGGCGACGATGGCAAGGCCGGACAGGTCGATGCCAGTGGCATTGATCGCAACGAGCAGGGCAAGAAGGATACCCACATAGCCGACGCCCGAGACCACGGCCGTCTGTCCGCCCCGGTCGAGTCGGGTCTTGGGCAGGATCGCCGAGCGCAGCGCGCCCTGCAGAAGCCGGGTGACGAGAAACCCGATGGAGAAGACCACGGCAAAGGTCGCGATATCCCCGAGGGAGATGCGGGTGCCCCCGACGGAAAGTCCGTCTCGGGCCCGCGCGGCAAGCTCGGTGATCTCCTCCCAGCGGGCGCCCCAGATCATCGCCGCCACCGGCAGCGCGGCCAGCGTGAGGATAAAGCCCACCAGCACCGGCAGCAGCGCCTCGCGCTCTTCCTCGTCGCCGGAAATCATCGCGAAGACATCGCCTGCGAGGCGCTGGAGGATGAAGACCAGACCGATCAGCGCCAGCGACTTCGTGGTCGGATAGATGATATTGGTGGCGGCGGTCATGTAGCCGAGCGCGCCGAGGATCCCTCCGGCAACCGCCGCGATCATCGCGGCGCGGCCGGCGATTGCGATCAGGCTGGCGCGGAAGCCCGGGCCCTCCCGATCGGCTCTCGGCTGCGACGCGCTCGCGCGCATGACATGGCCGAGCCGGAAGAGCAGGAGCGCGGTCGCCGCCAGCCCGGGGAAGATCATCACCGACTGCGCCGCCTCATCGACCTGGACCGGGTCGAAATTCAGCACGCGCACCTGTTCGAGGCCGAGAAGCGCGCCCAGCAGCGAGGCGATCAGGCGGCCTTGCTGGCGATCCTCGGCCGTCAGGGTCGTTCCCGCCTGGCTTTCCCCGTCGCGGGGAAAGAGCCGCGCGCCCAGCCAGCGGAAGAAGAAGAAGGTCAGTCCCGCAACGGCAATGCTCCCGGACAGGGCCAGTCCTGAGAGCCCGAGCAATCCAGTCGCCTCGAAGGCCTTGGTCAGGGACAGGATGCCAGCGGCCGGAACGAGGATCTGTGCCAGCGACACAAGCAGGGCCCAGACCTCGCGCCCGCGCCGGCTTGCACGGGCATGAAGGCGGGCGGGCAGACGTTCGACCCACTGGCGCCCGCGCCAGATCAAGGCGCCGGCCAGCAGCAGCAGGGCAAGGATGCGCGGCGTATGGTCGATCAGATAGATCCGGGCCTCCGGATCGCGCGCCCGCGTCGCGGTTTCCGACGCGATCCGCTGGGACTTGGCAACCAGCGCCTCCAGCCCTGCCGGCCAATTTGCCGGATTGAGCGGCGAGGGCATCAGGCGAACCAGTGCCTCGGCATGGCGCTCGCGCAGCTGGCGGTCGATCTCGGCGACCAACCCGTTGGCGCGGCTGTAGGCTTCCTCCGCCTCGATCACCGGCGCCTGCAATCTGGCAAGCTGGTCCGTCAGGTCGGCGCGCCGCGCCGCGATGGACGGGTCTTCTGCGACACCCTCGCCCGGAGGTGCGCCAAGCGCCTCGATCTGGCCGCGCAGGGTGGCGATCCGGGCGGCGTTGGCGCCCTGGGCAGCAAGAAAGGCGGCACGCCAGTCAACGATCTGCTTGCGGAGGTTGCCGAGCAGTCCCGGGGTCGCCTTGCCGCCGGCAACGATGGTCTCGGTCCGCAGGGCCAGCGTGTTCCAGGCCGCATAGCTGAGCTGGGCGATGGCGTCGGATTTCGCCTTTCCGCCGGAGTCCTGCGGAGCGGGCGGACCCTGGATCGGGCTTGTCTCGCCGTTGGATGGACCCGTCTCCTGCGCCAAGACCGGCCAGGCGAGCGCCGCAACGATCGCAGCACCCGCGACAGCCCGCAGGAACCCGCGCATCAGTCGGCGAAGACCGGCGGGATCGCACGCGGGGCGCGGTCCAGCCAGTCGGGCACCGGCAGGCCCTTCTCCTTCAGGAAGGCCGGGTTGTAGAGCTTGGACTGGTACCGGCTGCCGTAGTCGCAGAGGACCGTCACGATCGTATGGCCCGGACCCATCTCGCGCGCCATGCGGATCGCGCCGGCGATATTGATCCCGGTCGAGCCGCCCATGCACAGGCCTTCGTCGCGCAACAGGTCGAAGACGATGGGCAGGGCCTCGCGGTCGGGGATGCGCCAGGAGAAATCCGGCGTGAAGCCTTCGAGATTGGCGGTGATCCGGCTCTGGCCGATGCCTTCGGTGATCGAGGTGCCGGGCGCATCGAATTCGCCCTCGGTGTACCAGGCATGCAGCGAGGCGCCCTCGGGATCGGCCAGCGCGACCTTCACCCCTTTGGGCTGAAGCGCCATGGCCACGCCCGCGAGCGTGCCGCCCGTCCCGACGGCGCAGACGAAACCGTCCACCTTGCCGCCGGTCTGCTCCCAGATCTCCGGCCCGGTCGTCTCGACATGGGCCTGGCGGTTGGCGGTGTTGTCGAACTGGTTGGCCCAGATCGCGCCGTTGGGCTCGGTGCGTGCCAGTTCCTCGGCCAGCCGCCCGGAATATCGGACATAGTTGTTGGGGTTGCGGTAGGGCGCGGCGGGAACCTGGACCAGCTCGGCCCCGGCCAGGCGCAGCATGTCCTTCTTTTCCTGGCTCTGCGTCTCGGGGATGACGATGACCGTGCGGAAGCCCATCGAGGCCCCTACCAGCGCCAGACCGATGCCGGTATTGCCCGCCGTCCCCTCCACGATCGTGCCGCCCGGCTTCAGATCGCCGCGCGCGACTGCTTCGCGGATGATGTAAAGCGCGGCGCGGTCCTTGACCGACTGGCCGGGGTTGAGGAATTCGCACTTGCCATAGATTTCGCATCCGGTGATCTCGGATGCCTTGCGAAGCCGCAGGAGCGGCGTCTGGCCGATGGCATCGGCGAGGTCGGGCGAGATGCGCATGAGATCCTCCGGCTTGGAAAATCGGTTTAGGCGGCGGCGGGCGGGAACTCAAGTCGCCGCGACGGAAGGCGGGCTCAACGCCGGAGGCGCGGCCGCTCGCGCGCCAGCCAAAGAAGCGTGATCAGAAGCGGGGCATTGTTGATTTCGCCCGCCGCGACCAGACGCTCCGCCTCCTCCCAGGCGAGAAGATGGCCGCGGATGTCCTCGGCCTCGCCCGGCAGGCCATGCAGGCCGCCCGCGCCATCGGGAAGGTCACACAGCGAGACATAGCTCGCGATCCATTCCGACTTGGCGCCGGGGGTCGGGTAGTAGTCGGCGACATGAAGCATCGGTCCAAGGGTCAGCCCGGCCTCCTCCACCGCCTCGCGCCGAGCGGCCTCTTCCGGGGTTTCGCCCGGATCGATCCGCCCGGCGACCGCTTCCAGAAGCCAGGGCTGCGGGTCACCCCGGCCGATGGGGCCGGCACGCAGCTGTTCGATCAGCAGGATGCGGTCGCGGTCCGGATCGTAGGGCAGGACGGTGACCGCATCGCCGGAGAGAAAGACGGCGCGGGTGATGGTGCGGCTCATCGCGCCGTCGAAGCGGCGATGGGAAAGATCGAGTTCCTCGATGGCGAAGAATTCGGCATAGGGCAGGCGGGTGGAGCGGATCTCGACATCGCCGGCCTCGGCCCGCCGGCGGGGCGCTGACGGGGCAGGGGTGCAGGCGGCGCGGACGCGGCTGCAGCTGCGCACGAGCATCGCCTGCCGCCGCCGCGCGACCTCCGCCGCACCCTGGCGGCCGTACAGGGCCATGATGTCCTCAGCCAGCGCCACCGAAGCGGCCAACCAGCGGCTCCGCCAGGCGCCATCGTCCCAGGGCTCTGCGGCCGGCGCAGAGGTGCAGGGCATTGGCGCCAGCGCCGGGAAGGGGCCGTCCGCTGTATCGACGGTGACATCGAGGAAATCCGGCGCCGCGCCGGCGCAGTAGAAACGCAGGCGATCCACCTCGGACGGGGATAGCAGCGCCAGCGCGCCTTCGGTCACGGCCTCCTCGCGGGAGAGGAGATGAGGCAGGTCCGCGCCCGGGGCAGCGACCGGCGCGAACCCGAAAAGGCGCGCCGGCTTCAGTGCCGGGACCGCGCCGAGCACCACCGCCAGCAAGGGCGGAAGGGCGAGCGGTCCCCAGAGAAAGACTGCGGTCCCTGCGCTCACTTCCAGCGCCGCGAGGCCCATTCGGCCCCGATCCCGCCAAAGATGCCGCCGGCAGCCAGTGCGATGATGACATCGCGCGACAGCAGCAGCTTGCCGTAGCTCACCATCTGCTCGAACGTGCCGACCACGGCCTCCATCGGCCCGTCGTAGTATTTCCGCATCGACAGTTTCACCATCTGGTGGATGGAGAAATAGAGCAGCGCCCAGAAGGTGATGGTGACCGAGGTGCGCAACCCGGTGCCGGCGGCCGCAACCATGCCCCGCCCGACCGTTCCGCCCATCACCATCCAACCGCAGAGCAACCCGATGAAGCCGACGATCAGGCTGAAGGCGCCGAAATCGGTGCCTTCCGGCAGTTGCGGCTTGAAGACCTCGGCGGCCATGAAGCCGGTAACGGCGAAAAGCAGGGCGGCGACGAGTTTGGCGGCAGTGGGCATTCCGGGACCGGCGGGCTGGAGGTCTGGCATGGCGGCCGGCATCGGCGCCAGCCGCCGCGCAGTCTCAGCCCTCATCGCCGTTGGCGCAAGAGGAGAGGACGCAGACTTTCGCCGGGGCCTCAGCCTCGCAGCCCGGAAAAAGCCCGCAGGGCGCGAGCGCGCCCCTCGGCAAGCCCTATGCGCGGGGCCGGATAGGGCCGCGCGGGATCCAGACCCCAGCTGCGCGGCACCGCCTCGAAATAGGACAGGGCCTCGCGCCCGGGGTTCGGGGCAAGCTCGGCGAGGAAGCGATGGCGGTAGGCTGCGGAGGGGTCATGGGTGGCCGCCTGGGATGCAGGATTGAAGATGCGGAAAAACGGTGCCGCATCCGGCCCCGACCCCGCCACCCATTGCCATCCAAGGGCATTGGCGGCGGGATCCCAGTCCGTCAGGCAATCGGCGAACCAGGCCAGGCCGACGCGCCAGTCGGTCAGCAGATGCTTGGTCAGATAGCTTGCAACCACCATCCGCGCGCGATTGTGCATCCGCCCGGAGACATACATCTCGCGCAGGCCGGCATCGACCAGAGCCTCGCCGGTCATCCCCCGGCGCCAGGCCTCCGCATCCGGATTGTCGCCGCGCCAGGGAAAGGCATCCCAGCCTTCCCGCCAGTTGCGGTCCGCCAGATGCGGTGCGTGATAGAGCAGGTGCCAGGCGAAGTCGCGCCAGGCGAGTTGGCGCCGAAAAGCGTCGGCGCCCGATGCCGCTGCGGGCGCGGAAGCAATCGCGGCGTGCCAGAGACTGCGCGGCCCGATCTCGCCATAGGTGAGGTTTTCCGAAAGTTGCGATGTGCCCGGCAGATCCAAGCGGTCGCGTCCATCGCGATATCCGGCGATGGGGCCGTCCAGGAAGCGCTGCAATCGGGCATGCGCCGCCGTCTCGCCGACACCGAGATGTGCGGCCAGAACCGCCGCGCCACGCTGCAGGCCGCTGCCCAGGCGCCAGTCCTCCAGACGATCAGAGGCAGGCCATTGGGCCGGCCCGGTCAGCGAATGCACCGCCGGATAGGGCGGCGGCGGCTCGCTGGCGGCCAGCCTGCGCCAGAACGGAGCGAAAACGCGGAAACCATGGCCGTCTTCCGTGGCAATTTCCCAGGGCTCGGCGAGCAGATGTCCGGGATGGCTGACCGCAGCGGTTCCGCTGGCCCTGAGCCTGGTTTTCACCGTTCTGTCCCGCGCCTGCGACGCCGGGTCGTAAAGACGCGTCCAGTGCACCGCGCAGGCGTCGGTTTCGGTGGCGAGGCGCTGCAGAACCGCCGGGGCGGGACCGCGACGCAGGATCAGCCGGGAGCCCAGGGTTTCGAGCCGGGAAGCGAAAGCGGAAATCGCCTCGGCCAATCGCCATTTCGCCGCCGCACCCAGGGCTTCGGTTTCGGGGTCCAGGACGAAGACCGGCAGGACCGGCCCCGACCGCGCGGCATCCAGCATCGGCAGATCGGACAGCCGCAGGTCACGGCGGAACCAAAGGATCGTCAGGCCGCCTGTCATCTCGCCTTCCTCCGACCGGCAACTGGCGCCGTCCTTCCGGCAAGATGCAAGCGCCTTCGAAACGCGCCTGCGCCGCCTGCCGTGCCGGCAGGATCGCGCGGCAACCGAGGCGGATCGTTCTCACCGAAGGAGCCGACCTCTTTCCTGACAGCGAAATATTTATCACTGCCACTGCCGCAACCACAAAGTCTTCCCCCCGCGACGCGGCGTGCTAGGTTCGGGCGCGACGGAGGACGAGGATGATCACGGTTCTGCGCCATTCCTGGCCGCTTCTGCTTGGAGTCTTGCTGTTGATGGTCGGCAATGGCGTGCAGGGCACGCTGTTGGGCATTCGCGGCGCCATCGAAGGATTCTCGACCTTCGAGATCTCCGTTGTGATGTCGGGTTATTTCGCGGGCTTTCTCTTCGGCAGCCAGATGGCGCCGGCGATGATCCGCCGCGTCGGCCATGTGCGGGTCTTTGCGGCGCTGGGCTCGCTCATCTCGGCGGTGCTTGTCGTCTATCCGGTGGCGCCGGACTGGATTGCCTGGTCGGCGCTGCGGATGCTGTCAGGATTCTGCTTTTCCGGGATCTATGTCTGCGCGGAAAGCTGGCTCAACAACACCGCCAGCAACGAGACGCGCGGCCAGGCGCTGTCGGCCTATATGATCGTGCAGATGCTGGGGATCATTTCCAGCCAGGCACTGCTGAACGCTGCCGATCCCTCCGGGTTCACCCTGTTCGTGATCCCTTCGGTCCTGGTCTCGCTGGCCTTCATGCCGCTTCTGCTCGCCGATTCGCCGGCGCCCGGCTTCGAGAGCGGGAAGGGGATGAGCTTTGCCCTGCTGTTCCAGACATCACCGCTTGGCGTGGTGGGCATGATGCTCACCGGCGGCGTCTTCGCGGCGATGTTCGGCATGGCTTCGGTCTGGGGGGCGATGATCCAGTTCTCGGTGGCCCAGATCTCGTCCTTCGTCGCGGCGCTCTATGTCGGCGGCCTGGTGCTGCAATATCCGATCGGCTGGGTGTCCGACCGGATGGACCGGCGCAACCTGATCTTCTGGCTCTGCATCACCGGCGTGGCGGTAATGGCCGTGCCGGCCCTCTTCGCCCTGCCGTTCCGGGCACTCCTGGGGGTGGCCTTCCTGCTCGGCGGGATCACCAATCCGGTCTATGCGCTGCTGATCGCCCATACCAACGACTATGTCAGCAAGGAGCAGATGGCTTCGGCATCGGCCGGCCTCGTCTTCTTCAACGGCTTCGGCGCCATCTTCGGCCCGGTCGCGGCGGGCTGGGCGATGGATGTGTTCGGCTCGGACGGCTTCTTCGTCTTCATCGGGCTGCTCTATGCGGCATTGGCCTGCTACGCCGCCTGGCGGATGCGCAAGCGGTCGGCGCCGGAAATGCGCACGGCACTGTCGCGCCTGTCGGTGACGGCGACCACCGTGGCCATCGGCGCAGTCTTGAAACGCAGGAGGCGTCGAGATGAGCGGACCTGAGGACATCGTTCACTTCTGGCTCGACGAGATCGGGCCGGAAGGCTGGTACCGGGGCGGGGAGGAGATCGATTCAGCCTGCCGCCGCTTCCTGCCGGAGGTCGAGGCGGCCCGCGCGGGCGGCTTGCAGGACTGGCTTGGCGATGCCCAAGGCGCGCTGGCCTATCTGATCGTCACCGACCAGTTCCCGCGCAACCTCTACCGTGGATCGGGCCTGTCCTTCGCCTCCGACGCACTGGCGCGCGCCGCAACCGCCCGGGCGCTGGCGGAGGGCTGGGACATGGCCACGCCGGCGCCGCAGCGGCAGTTCTTCTACATGCCGCTGATGCATTCCGAAGCCCTGGCCGACCAGGACCAGTGCGTCCGCCTGATGGCCGCCCGCATGCCCGATCCCGCAGCTCAGGTCCTGCACGCGCGCGCCCATCGCGAGGTGATCATGCGCTTCGGCCGCTTTCCCTTCCGCAATGCCGCACTTGGCCGGGACAGTTCCCCGGAGGAGGCGGCCTTCATGGCGGAAGGCGGTTACATGACGCTCGTCAAAGCCATGCAAGCAGCGCAAGGGCCTACGGCGCTGGGTTGATTGCTCGACTTGGGTAGATGGTTTAAGGGTAAACTATTCTCTGGAGGAGGAACGGATGACGACGCAGACCTTCGACATGATCGTGATCGGGGCGGGCCCCGGAGGCTATGTTAGCGCTATCCGAGGGGCACAGCTCGGCCTGAAGGTCGCGGTGGTCGAGCGGGAGCATCTGGGCGGCATCTGCCTCAACTGGGGATGCATTCCGACCAAGGCGCTGCTGCGCTCGTCAGAAGTGTTCCACCTGATGCACCGGGCCAAGGAGTTCGGCCTGAGCGCCAGCAACATCGCCTATGACCTTCCGGCGGTGGTGGCGCGCTCGCGCGGGGTGGCCAAGCAGCTTTCCGGCGGCATCGGCCATCTGATGAAGAAGAACAAGATCACCGTCTTCATGGGCGCGGCGACCCTGACCGGCGCGACCTCGATGACGGTCAAGACCGACAAGGGCAGCGAGGAACTTTCCGCCAAGGCGGTGGTTGTCGCCACCGGCGCCCGGGCCCGCGAGATCCCCGGCCTTGAAGCGGATGGCGATCTCGTCTGGTCCTACAAGCATGCGCTGGTCGCCTCGCGGATGCCGAAGAAGCTCCTCGTCATCGGTTCCGGGGCCATCGGGATCGAGTTCGCCTCGTTCTTCAATACGCTCGGGGCGAAGACCACCGTCGTCGAGGTGATGGACCGCATCCTGCCGGTGGAGGACGCGGAGATCTCCGCCTTCGCCAAGAAGCAGTTCGTCAAGCAGGGGATGACGATCCTGGAGAAATCCGGGGTCAAGAAGCTCGACCGCAAGCCCGGCGTCGGCGTGACCGCGCATATCGAGACGGGCGGCAAGGTCGTCACCGAAGATTTCGACACGGTGATTTCCGCCGTCGGCATCGTCGGCAATGTCGAGAATCTGGGGCTGGAAGCGCTCGGCGTGAAGATCGACCGCACCCATGTGGTCACCGATGAGTTCTGCCGTACCGGCGTGCCCGGTCTCTATGCCATCGGCGACGTGGCGGGCGCGCCCTGGCTGGCCCACAAGGCCAGCCATGAAGGGGTGATGGTGGCCGAGCTGATCGCCGGCAAGCATCCCCATCCGATCAAGCCCAACTCCATCGCCGGCTGCACCTATTGCCATCCGCAGGTCGCCTCCGTCGGCCTGACCGAAGAGAAGGCGAAGGCGGCGGGCTACCAGGTGAAGGTCGGGCGGTTCCCCTTCATCGGCAACGGCAAGGCGATTGCCCTTGGCGAGTCCGAAGGTCTGGTCAAGACGGTGTTCGACGCCAAGACCGGCGAGCTTCTGGGTGCCCATATGGTCGGTGCCGAGGTGACGGAGATGATCCAGGGCTATGTCGTCGGCCGTACGCTGGAGACGACCGAGGCCGAGCTGATGGAGACGGTCTTCCCGCATCCCACGCTCAGCGAGATGATGCACGAAGCCGTACTCGACGCCTACGGCCGGGCCCTGCACTTCTAGGGCGAGCCGGGAAGGGCACCGCCCCCCGGTCCGGCATCGCGCCGGGGTGGGGGAGGTCCCGGGCCAGGCCCGGGACGGGAATTCGCGCTTTGGACGGGCCGTTGCCCCGGCTTTCGCCGGGGCGCGGCCTTTTCACCTGGCGATGTAGTCCGAAAGCACCGCCTTGGTGCCCCTTGCCCAGACATCGGCGAGGTGATGGGCAAAGCGGGCGGCAAAGCCGGCGTGCTTGGCGATATCGCCATAGACCGTCTGCATGGCCAGCCAGGCCGCCGGATCGGTCTTGGCCTGTTTGGCCCGCTCGGTCAGCATGTCCCAGCTCGGATCGTTCGGCGCCGTCACCGCGCCGCTGTCGGTGGTGCCGGCGCAGTAGCGGCACCAGAGCGCCGAGAGGATCGCCAGCCCCTCGGGAACCACGCCGCGCGCCAGGCTGTCACGGATCGTCGGCACGATGAATTTCGGCTGGCGGTTGGACCCGTCCAGACAGAGGCGGCGCACGGTGTCGGCGATCTCGGGGTTGGAGAAACGCTCGATGATCACCTGGGAATATTCCTGAAGGTCGGTATCCGGCACCGGCGGAACCGTCGGAATGATCTCTTCCCGCTCGACCTTGGCGAGGAAGGCGCGGATCAGCGGATGGGCCATGGCTTCGTGGACATGCTCGATGTCCAGAAGCCCGCCCGGATAGGCAATCACCGCATGCCCGCCGTTGAGGATGCGGATCTTCATCAGCTCGTAGGCATGTACCTGATCGGTGAAGGTGACGCCGACTTTCTCCAGCGGCGGCCGGCCATTGGGGAACTTGTCCTCTACCACCCATTGGCGGAAGGGCTCGCAGGTGACCGGGACGGGATCGTCGGCCAGGCCGAAGGTCGCGGCCAGCGCCTTCTCGCGCGGGCCGGTGGCCGGGGTGATGCGGTCCACCATGCCGTTGGGGAAGGCGACATTGGCCTTGATCCAGTCGGCCAGCGCCGGATCCGAAAGCTGCGCCAGGCCGACGACCGCATTCTCGGTGACATGACCGTTGCCGGGAATGTTGTCGCAGGACATCACCGTGAAGGGTGCCGTTCCGGCGGCCCGGCGCGCCTTCAGTGCCGCGATGATCGCGCCGAAGGCGGTCTTGTGCGGTTCGGCCGCGTCGGCGACGATTTCGGGATGGCTGGGGTTGAAAGAGCCGGTGGCCGCGTCGATGAAATAGCCGCCCTCCGTCACCGTCAGGCTGACGATCCGGATGCGGGGATCGGTCATCGCGGCGATCAGCGCCCCGTTGTCGGCCTCCACCGGCAGGAAGTCGATCATCGCCCCGACCCGACGGCAGGATTTTCCGGCAGGATCGAGCTGGATGATCGTGGACAGGCAGTCCTGGCCCTTGAGCGCGTCGCGCATCCGCGCGTCGCCCTCGCGCACCCCGGCGCCGACGATCGCCCAGTCATGGGCCTCGCCCATCGCCATCAGGTCGTCGAGATAGACGGCCTGGTGGGCGCGATGGAAATTTCCCAGCCCGATATGGACGATCCCCGGCGTCAGGCGTGTCCGGTCATAGGCGGGAAGGCGGGGGGAGGTTTCGGGCGTGGACATGACAGTATTCTCCGTATTCAGGGGCGGGCGCCCTACCAGCAGGTGAAGCCGCCATCGACGGGGACGATGGCGCCGGTCATCAGGCTGGCAGCGGGCGAGGCGAGAAAAAGGACGACGCTGGCCACCTCGTCCGGCCGTCCGAGACGGGCCATGGGTGTGTCGGCAAGCCAGTGCGGGATGCGCGGGGCATTCGCGGGATCGGCCATGGTCATGGCCGTTTCGATATAGGTCGGGGCGACGGCGTTGACGCGCACGCCATGCGGCGCCCATTCCGCCGCCAGCGAGCGGGTCAGGTGATGCACGCCGGCCTTGGAGACATTGTAGGGCGTCTGCGGCTGCGGCCGGTTGGCAATGGTGCCGGACATCGACCCCAGGTTGATGACGGCGCCGCGCCGGTTGCGGATCATGTGTCGGCCGAAGGCGCGGGTGCAGTAGAAGGCGCCATCGAGGTTCACGCGCATCATCCGCGCCCAGTCCGCGTCGGTCACGTCCTGGGCGGAAATCCCGGCCTGGCCGATCCCGGCGTTGTTGACCAGGATGCTGACCGGGGTCTCGGCGGCCAGGCGGTCGGCCAGCGCCGTCATCCCCTCGGCATCCGTGACATCGCCGGCCACGGGGCGGACATCGATGCCCTTGGCCGCCAGTTCGGCGGCGGCGGCGTCGGCAGCGTCCTGAACCGGTTCGAGGACGATCAGCCGCGCGCCGGCCTCTCCCAGCGCCTCGGCGCAGGCCAGGCCGATGCCGCGCCCGGCACCGGTGACCAGTGCGATCTCGCCATCAAGGCGAAAGCGGCTCATGTACATGGGCTGCCCCCGCTGCGGCGCATCTTTCATGCAATCCGGTTGCCGCCGTCGGCGCCATGGCCATGGGCGGGGATCTGGCCGCCTACCGGCGTGGCGAGGAAAGTCGCCGTACCGGAATGGCGCTGCGCCGCGCCCCTGCAACCGAAGGGAACGACCACGCCGCAGCCGATGCTCTCCCGGCGCGTGACATCCGTGGAGATCTCATGCGGTCCGGAAGAGGGGGCTGCGGCCTGGACGGCCGCAGCGTTGATATTGGCAAGCGCAACCTGCGTCGCTTCCGCCAGGCCGGCACGGGCGAAGCCCGTCCCGGTCCGGCGGGCGGCACCGGTCATCACCACGCGCTTGCCCGATTGGCTCACATCGACCTCCCGTCCGGGCCGAAGCGATGGATCTTGTCGGCCGGCGGCGAGAAGGAGATCCGGTCGCCGGCATGGGCCATCACTTCGCCCGAGGCACGCACGGTAATCGTGCCAAGCTCGCCCGCGTTCACCTTCAGGAAAGTGTCCGAGCCGAGGTGTTCCGACAGGATCACCGTGCCCGACCACGGCCCGGATCCGACCTGGATATGCTCCGGGCGGATGCCGATGGTCTTGGCGCCGTACTTGGCCGCTTCCGCGCCTTCGATGAAGTTCATCTTCGGCGAGCCGATGAAGCCGGCGACGAAGATGTTCTGCGGGCGGTTGTAAAGCTCCATCGGCGAGCCGACCTGCTCGATCCGGCCGGCGTTCAGCACCACGATCTTGTCGGCCATGGTCATGGCCTCCACCTGGTCGTGGGTGACGTAGATCATCGTGGTCTTCAGAGACTTGTGAAGCTCCGAGATCTCCTGACGCATCCCCACCCGCAGGGCCGCGTCGAGGTTCGACAGCGGCTCGTCGAAGAGGAAGGCCGCCGGCTCGCGTACGATGGCACGGCCGATGGCGACCCGCTGGCGCTGGCCGCCCGAGAGCTGGCCAGGCCGGCGCTCGAGGTAGTTGGCCAGGTTCAGCACCGAGGCGGCGCGGTCAACGCGTTTGGCCTGCTCGGCCTCGTCCATCCCCGCCATCTTGAGCGGGAAGGCGATGTTCTTCCGCACCGTCATATGCGGATAGAGCGCATAGCTCTGGAACACCATGGCCAGGCCGCGCTTGGAGGGCGGCAGGTGGGTGGCGTCCTTGCCGTCGATCGCGATGGTCCCGGCCGAGGTGTCCTCCAGCCCTGCGATCAGCCGCAGGAGGGTGGACTTGCCGCAGCCGGAGGGGCCGACGAAGACGACGAACTCGCCGTCATTGATGTTGAGATCCACCCCGGGGATGACGTGCACCTCGCCGAAGGATTTCCGAGTTGTTTCTGGCTGAACCAGCCCATGATTAGGATCGGCGCGATCGCCATGGTGCTCGCGGCCGAGAGTTTCGCGTAGAACAGCCCCTGCGGTGCCGAGAACGAGGCGATGAAGGCCGACAGGGGGGCGGCGTTCACCGTGGTCAGCGTGATCGTCCAGAACGCCTCGTTCCAGGCGAGGATGATGTTCAGGAGCATGGTCGATGCGATCCCAGGCACCGCCATCGGTGTCAGGACGTAGATGATCTCGTTCTTCAGCGAGGCTCCGTCCATCCGGGCGGCTTCAAGAATTTCGCCAGGGATATCCTTGAAGAAGGTGTAGAGCA
>CAZRQN010000007.1:0-48655 GCA_964602115.1 uncultured Rhodobacterales bacterium | reverse complement strand
ACAGGCAGTTGGTGGTGCAGGAGGCGTTGGAGACCACGATGTCGTCTTTGGTCAGCGTGTTGTGGTTCACGCCATAGACGATGGTCTTGTCCGCGCCGTCGCCCGGGGCCGAGATCAGCACCCGCTTGGAGCCGTTCTGGAGATGCGGCTGCACCTTTTCCTTCGAGGTGAAGATGCCGGTGCATTCCATCACGATATCGACGTCCGACCACGGAAGCTCCGCCGGGTTCTTCAGCGCGGTGACGCGAATCGGGCCGCGGCCCACGTTGATGGAATCCGGGCCCGTGGTGACGGTTGCCGGGAACTTGCCGTGCACCGAATCGTAGCGCAGCAGATGGGCATTGGTCTCGACCGGCCCGAGGTCGTTGATGGCGACGACCTCGATATCGGTGCGGCCGGATTCGATGATGGCGCGCAGGACGTTGCGGCCGATGCGTCCGAAGCCGTTGATGGCGACCTTGACTGTCATTGGGGACTCCTCTGGGGGTGAGCGGCGCTGCTCCGGTGCGCTGTTTGCGCTAACGACACCAGTTTCGCGCAAAAATCAATCTTTGCGTCACGCGGTTAGCGCCAGAAAGCCGCCCAGTCCACCAGCCGCGTGAATTTCTGGAACAAAAACAGCGAAGTCGTGCCACCGTTCGCGATCCAGTCGCCCAGGAGGGCGATCACGATCATCAGGGCGAGGATGAGGGCGATACGGTTTGTCATGATGTCGCGGGCGTTGCGGACCCTAGGACAGCCTTTGCCGCGCGGAAAGCGGTATTGCGCCGCCGGGCCCTGCGGTTAACCTCTTGCGCCTTGATGAAGCGGAGTTCCCGATGAGCGGCCTGATCGCACTTCTCGACGACGTGGCGGCCATCGCCAAGGTCGCCGCCGCTTCGGTGGACGACATTGCCGGCGTGGCGGCCAAGGCCGGGGCCAAGGCCGCTGGCGTGGTGATCGACGACACGGCCGTGACGCCCACCTATGTCACCGGCTTCACCGCCGACCGCGAGTTGCCGATCATCTGGCGAATCGCCAAGGGCTCGCTGCGCAACAAGCTTCTGGTCCTGCTGCCGGGGCTCTTGCTGCTGAGCTATTTCCTGCCCTCGGCGATCCTGCCGCTGCTGACCATCGGCGGAGCCTATCTTTGCTTCGAAGGGGCAGAGAAGGTCTTCCACATGGTCGCGCCCCATGCCGACCACGAGGTCGAGGAGGATTTCGACACCAAGGATCCCGGGCATCTGGAAGAGGAAAAGGTTTCCGGCGCGATCAAGACCGATTTCATCCTTTCGGCGGAGATCATGGTCATCGCCATGAACGAGATCCCGGCCGGCGCCTTTGTCTTCCGGGCCCTGGCGCTGGCCGCCGTGGGCATCGCCATCACCGCGCTTGTCTATGGCGCGGTGGGGCTGATCGTGAAGATGGACGACATCGGCCTGCACATGGCGCGCCAGGGCCGGACCCGCGCCACCCGCAGTTTCGGCCACGGGCTCGTGGCGGGGATGCCGAAGCTGCTGACCTTCCTGTCCGTGGTCGGCACGCTGGCCATGCTCTGGGTGGGCGGAAGCATCGTGCTGCACGGGCTGGAAGGGATGCATCTCTGGGCCTGGCCCTACGAGACGATCCACCATCTGGCCGATGAAGCGGCCGAGGCGGTCGGTGCGCTGAAAGGGTTCATCGGCTGGCTGGTGAGCGCAGCGCTTGACGGCATCGCCGGTCTGGTCCTGGGGCTTGCGCTCATTCCGCTGGCCACGCGGGTGATCGGCCCGGCGATCGAGGCGATGACCGGGAAGGCCGACATCAAGCACTGACGCACAGACTGCGCGAGCGAAAGCGGGGTTCCGGATCATCTCCCGCCGCCACGGGCGGGGAGCAGGGGCCGCTCAGCCGCCCCAGTGGCGCACGGCGCCGCAGTCCATATGGACGAAATTGGAGCGCGAATAGCGCCCCACACCGCCGGCGGCGCAGGCTTCCGCCGCCTTGGCCATCTGTCCGACGGAGCGCGAGCGCAGCCGCAGGTCGGCAGCCTGGCCCTGCATGTGCAGCGAGTTCCGCGCCACACCGCGCGAATGCGAGCGCAGCATCGCATTGGTCGCAGGGCAGCGATAGCCGGACAGGAGCATATAGGGTTCGGAGACATCCATCAGCCGATGCGCGGCCGCCATGATGTCCACCGTGCGGCCGTCGATGGTCTTGAGGTCGCCCGTCCGCCAGTCGCGCATGAAGTAGTTGATTTCCTTCATCGCGTCTTTGACGTAGTCGCCCTCGACCCAATAGATCGTGTCGAGCATCTCGCCGGTGCGGCCGGAGTACATCCGGATCCGGCGGATGTCGCCGGCGCCCTTCAGCAGGCCGAAGGCATTGGAGTAGGTCGGGGCCGCAACAATGGCCGTGGCAGCAAAAACCCCGAGCAGGCCGCGCCGGGTGACAGTCGCCGATGCCATTTCCGTCATTCTGTCTGCCCCGTTCGCTTCCTGCGCCGCCTGTGGCCGGCAGCTTGTTGACACTTCCCCAAGTGCGACACCGGGTATCGCACAGGGGGAATCGGAACCCAAGCGCGGATTGTCCGCGCTGCGGCATCAAAGGGGCGATCGGCAAAAATTCGCTGAATCGCTGCCGGCGCGGCCCCTGCCGAGGTCAGGCCTGTGGCTCCCGGGGCCACCGGAGGCGAAATGATCGTCAATTCTTCGTGCAGCCGTGGACAGCGAGGGGGCGATTTGCTGTCTTGGTGCGATGCTTTCGCAACCGGAATTCCCATGCCCGACCGCCTGACCCGCCGCCTACTGCTCCAAAGCTCCGCCGCTGCGGCTTTCGCGGCCGGACCGGCCGGGGCGGCCCTGGCCCAGACGGCGGCGTTCGTTGCCTCTCCGTCACCCGACGCCTTCGTCCAGGCCCTGGCGGCGGCTTCAGCCGAGGATGTCGCGGTCTCGGGCTTCTACCGCGACCGGGGCTATGCGCCGATCTGGACGACGGCCGCCGACGCCGGCCGCCGCGCCGCGCTGCTTGCCGCGCTGGACGGGGCTGCGGCCCATGCCCTGCCGGAGGCGCGCTATCCGGCCGACGCGCTGGTCGCCGCCTTCCGCAGTGCCCGCACCGAAGGCGATCGCGGCCGGGCCGAGTTTCTCGCCACCCGGATGCTGGTGGACTATACCCGCGACCTGCGCTCGGGGGCGCTGGAGCCGGGCAAACTGGTCGGCATGATCAAGCGCGAGATCCTGCGCCCCGACCCAAGGGCGACGCTGGAGGCTTTCGCCGGCGCAGCTTCCCCGGCCGATTTCCTGTCCACCCTGCCGCCGCAGTCGGCCCAGTACGCCGGGCTGATGACCGCCCGCCGCTGGCTGCAGGATCTGGCGGCCCAGGGCGGCTGGGGGCCGACCGTGCCGGCCAGGGAACTGGCGCCCGGCGCTTCCGGCGCCGAAGTCGTGGCGCTGCGCGACCGTCTGATGGCCATGGGCTACCTGCGCCGTTCGGCGACGCGCGACTATGACGCGGCGATTGCCCGTGCCGTCTCGCGTTTCCAGAGCGACCACGGGATGGAGCCCAGCGGCGAAGCCACACCCGCCACGATCGCCGAGATCAATATCGGCCCGGAGGCGCGTCTCGCCTCGGTCAGCGTCGCGATGGAGCGCGAGCGCTGGCTCGACCGGTTCCTCGGCCGCCGCCACATCTGGGTGAACCTCGCCGATTTCACCGCCAAGATCGTCGATGACGGTCTGGTCGTCTTCCAGACCCGGACGGTCGTCGGCGACACCAAGGCCGACAAGCAGACGCCGGAATTCAGCCGGCCCATGACCTATATGGAGCTGAACCCCGACTGGACCGTGCCGCCGGGGATCATCCGCCGCGAATATCTGCCCAAGCTTCAAAGCAACCCCAATGCGCTGGGCCATCTGCAGCTGATCGACCGGCGGGGCAGGGTGGTGGCGCGTGATGCGGTGGATTTCTCCGCCTATACCGCCTCGAACTTCCCCTTCACGCTTCGCCAGCGGCCGGGCGACGGCAATGCGCTCGGCAAGGTGAAGTTCATGTTCCCCAACCCCTATTCGATCTACCTGCACGACACGCCGCACAAGGAGCTGTTCCCGCGCGAGGTGCGCGCCTTCTCGAACGGTTGCGTGCGGCTGGCCGATCCGATCGACTTCGCCTACGAGCTGTTGCGCCCGCAGGCGGCCGATCCGGTGGCGGCCTTCCACGAGGTGCTTGATACCGGCCGGCAGGAGCGGATCGATCTGTCGGTGCCGGTGCCCGTCCATCTCGACTACCGCACCGCCTTTGTCGATGCCCGCGGCCGGCTGCAGTTCCGCCGCGATGTCTATGGCCGCGACAAGGCGCTGCATGCCGCGCTGGTCGAGGCCGGGCTGGCATCGGCGGCGGCGCAGGGGTAAGCCTTCGGCCGGAATCCGGGACGGAGAGCGGCGATGCATTCCATCGGCGAGATTGCCGCAGCGCTCGGCGCCGAGGCGGCGGGCGATCTGGCCCTGATCGTGGCGCGGGCCTCCGAGCCGGCCTCTGCCGGGCCGGAGGATCTCGCTTTGGCGACGGACCCGAAATATGCCGGCGGACTGGCGCAGGGCCGCGCCCGGGCCGCGCTGCTCTGGCCCGGGGCCGACTGGCAGGCGATGGGACTGGCGGCGGCGATCTTCGCGCCGCGCGGACGGCTGGCGATGGCGGGGCTGACCCGGCTTCTCGATCCCGGGCCGGCGCTGGCGCCGGGAATTCACCCGAGCGCGGTGATCGCCTCCGGCGCCGAGATCGGCTCGGGCGCCGCGATCGGGCCCCTTGTCGTCATCGGGCAGGGCGCGGTGATCGGCGCCGGCGCCCGCATCGGTCCGCATGTCTCCATCGGCGAGGGCGCCCGCATCGGCGAGGCGGCGCTGATCCATGCCGGCGCGCGGATCGGCGCCCGTGTCACCATCGGTGCCCGCTTCATCTGCCAGTCCGGCGCGGTGATCGGCGGCGACGGGTTCTCCTTTGTCACTCCGGAGCGGTCCGGGGTTGAGGAAATTCGCGCAACACTCGGAAAACGGGATGAAATACGCGAACAGGCCTGGACGCGCATCCATTCGCTTGGCGCAGTCTGGATCGGTGACGATGTCGAGATCGGCGCCAATTGCGCCATCGACCGGGGCACGATCCGCGACACGCGGATCGGCTCGGGCACCAAGCTCGACAACCTTGTCCATGTCGGCCACAACGTCGAGATCGGCCGCGACTGCCTGATCTGCGGCCAGGTCGGCATCGCCGGATCGGCCCGGATCGGCGACCGGGTGGTGATGGCCGGGCAATGCGGCGTCAACGACAATATCTTCGTGGGCAATGATGTCATCGCCGGCGGTGCCAGCAAGATCTTCACCAATGTTCCGGCCGGTCGGGTCATCCTCGGCTATCCGGCCGTGAAGATGGAGACGCATATCGAGATGCAGAAGACGCTCCGCCGTCTGGCCCGGCCGAAAAAGGAAGGCTGAGCCGTCCGGCATGGCACCGGCGGAGCTACGGGAGGGCGGGATGCAGACGGTCAGGGATCGCGTGATGCGGATCATCGCCCGCCAGGCGGTGCTGGAGGTCGAGGAAGTC
The DNA here is from genome assembly GCA_964602115.1 of uncultured Rhodobacterales bacterium. GTDB lineage: Bacteria > Pseudomonadota > Alphaproteobacteria > Rhodobacterales > Rhodobacteraceae > JANOGU01. The sequence goes on along the minus strand of CAZRQN010000007.1, from coordinate 43,099 downwards.
GGCGACGACGCCACGCCCGAGAGCCTCGGCATCGATTCCCTCGGTCTGGTCGAGGCGATCTTTGCCATCGAGGAGGAATTCGACATCTCCGTTCCCTTCAATGCCAACGACTCGCAGGCGCGGGACTTCGACATTTCCTCGGTGGCCGCCATCGTCGGGGCGGTGGAGAAGCTGGTCGCCGCCCGGTGATGCGGCGCGTCGCCATCACCGGGGCGGGAACGGTCAACGCCCTGGCCCAGGATGTCCCCGGCACCTGGGACGCCTTCCGCGAGGGGCGTTGCGGCATCGGCACGCTGGACTTCCGCGACCGCGAGCGGCTTCAGATCACCATCGGGGCGCAGGTGCGCGACTTCGTGCCGGAGGCGCATCTCGGGCGCCAGCAGGCCGCCCTGTGCGACCGTTTCACCCAGTTCGCCCTGGTGGCGGCGCGGCAGGCGGTGGCGCAGTCCGGGCTCGATCTTTCCGGCGACCTCGGGCTGGAAACCGGCGTCGTCCTGGGAACCGCCGGCGGCGGCGTGTCAACCTGGGACGACAGCTACCGGGCGGTCTATGGCGAGGGAAAGAACCGGGTGCATCCCTTCGTCGTGCCCCGGCTGATGAACAACGCTGCCGCAAGCCAGGTCGGGATGGAATTCGGGCTGCGGGGACCGAGCTTCACCGTTTCCACGGCCTGCGCCTCGTCCAACCATGCGATGGGACTGGCCTTCCAGATGATCCGCTCCGGAGCCGCCCCGGCCATGCTCACCGGCGGCGCCGAGGCGATGCTGTGCTTCGGCGGCGTGAAGGCCTGGGAGGGATTGCGGGTGATGGCGCCGGACGCCTGCCGCCCGTTCTCGGCCGATCGCAGCGGCATGGTGCTGGGCGAGGGGGCGGGCGTCTTCGTCTTCGAGGACTGGGAGCACGCCCGGGCGCGCGGTGCCGACATCCTCGCCGAGGTCGCGGGATTCGCCATGACCGCCGATGCCGGCGACATCGTCCTGCCCTCGGTGGAAGGGGCGGCGCGGGCGATTGCCGGGGCGCTGCGCGATGCCCGGATGGCGCCGGCAGAGGTGGGCTATGTCAATGCCCATGGCACCGGCACACTGGCCAATGACCGCTGCGAATGCGCCGCCCTGGCGCGCGCCTTCGGCGGCGACGCCGGACAGGTGCTGATCTCTTCGACCAAGGCGATGCACGGCCATCTGATCGGGGGCACCGGCGCGGTGGAGCTGCTCGCCTGCCTGCTGGCATTGCGCGAGGGCGTGGTCGCCCCGACCATCGGCTACCGTCGGCCGGATCCCGAATGCCCGTTCGATGTCGTGCCGAACGCGGCACGCCGGGCGAAGGTGGACGCGGCCCTGTCCAACGCCTTCGCCTTCGGTGGCCTGAACGCGGTGATCGCGCTCAGACGCGCCTGAGCCGGGCTCAGTTGCCGCCTTCGGCCGGCGCTGCGCCCTCGGCCGGCGGCGGCGCCTTGGCATTGGCCTCGTCCACCGCCTTGAGGCCGGCGGTGAAGCCGGAAAGCGAGATGTTCAGCGTCACCCGCTGGTCCGGAGCCATGACCGGCACGATCGACAGGGTCGCCGCGCTGCCCTTGCGCAGGGCCTCGACTTCCTCGGCAGTGAAGCCGAGCCGGGCGATACAGCCCACGTCCGAGCACCAGGAGAACGGGTAGCGCTTGGGTTCGGCCGTATCGACGGCCAGCAGCAGCCCTTCGGTCAGCAGCGTGCCCAGCGGGACGATCGCGGTGGCGCCAGCCGCCGCTTCGCTGCCGGGCGGCAGGCTGAAGAGGTTGATCTCGGCAACGGAATTGCCCTCGCCGTCCTTCAGGAGCTGGTAGAGCTGGCAGGGGTCCGCACCGTCCTCGGTGCGCACGCAACGCTGCTCCCAGGAGCCATGGGTGGCCGCGAGATAGGTCGATCCGATCCCGTCGGGCGCTGCGCCCTCGGCAGTCGGCGCTTCGCCCATCGACAGGTCGCCCGGCAGCTCGGCGGCCGGCGCCTCGCCGGTTCCGGTCTCCTGCGCCGCAACCGGCGCGGCGAGGGTCAGGCCAAGGATCACGGCGGTGAGGGAAAGCTTGAGGGTCATGGCGGTCCGGCTGCTGTTTCGGCTTCTGTCGGGGCCGCCGCTTAGCATGCTGGGCCAGCGCTGTCAGCGGACAAAAAGTCCCGCGCCAGCCTTCGTGAACGGCCTTCGCGAACGACCCGGCCAGAGGGCGCCGAAAATGAACAGGGGCCGGTCGCCCGGCCCCTGCCCGATACTTCATTGCTCCCTGTCGGACTGGCCGACTTTGTGGCCGGGACGCTACGGGCTTCGCCTTGGGCCGTCAACAGGTAAAACGTTGCGGCCGACGTCCCGCACCGCAGAAAAAAACCGCGCCTTATCAAAGGCGCGGCCAGTTCGACAGGGAGGAAGTCCGCCCGCCGGCGACATCCTGTAACCAGTGGGCGAGATCGACTCTGGCCCCGCAGGGTTAAGATTGTATGTTCGGCGCGGACGGAGCGGAGGAACGGGCGATGGAAGAAGCGGCAGCAATCTTCGTGGGCGGCGGCGGCGAGGGTTACGGTCAACCGCAGCGCCTGCTGCTCGGCTACGCCAACCGCCACGGGCTGATCGCCGGCGCCACCGGGACCGGCAAGACCGTGACCCTCCAGGTGCTGGCCGAGGGTTTCTCCTCCGCCGGGGTCCCGGTCTTCGCGGCCGATATCAAGGGCGACCTTTCGGGCATCGCGGCGGCGGGCAATCCGGCCGGGAAGCTGCACGAGCCCTTCTCCAGACGCGCGGCGCAGATCGGCTGCGCCCTCGACTACATCGCCTTTCCGGTCACCTTCTGGGACCTCTTCGGCCAGCAGGGCCATCCGGTGCGCACCACGGTGGCCGAGATGGGGCCGCTTCTTCTCGCCCGGCTTCTGGAGTTGTCCGAACCGCAGGAGGGCGTGCTCAACGTCGCCTTCGCCCTGGCCGATGACGAAGGCCTGCCGCTGCTCGACATGGCGGACCTGAAGGCGCTCCTGACCTTCATCGCCGAGAATGCCGAGGCGGTGGGCGCGCGCTACGGTCTGGTCTCCACCACCTCGGTCGGGGCGATCCAGCGCCAGTTGCTCGTCTTGCAGAACCAGGGCGGAGAAAGCTTCTTCGGCGAGCCGGCGCTCGATCTCCACGACCTGATGCGCTGCGCGCCGGACGGGCGCGGCATGATCAATGTCCTCGCCGCAGACCGCCTGATGGCGGCGCCGCGCCTCTATGCCACCTTCCTGCTGTGGCTGCTGTCGGAGCTGTTCGAGACCCTTCCCGAAGTGGGCGATCCCGAGAAGCCCAAGCTCGTCTTCTTCTTCGACGAGGCGCATCTTCTGTTCACCGACGCGCCCAAGGCGCTGGTCGCCAAGGTGGAACAGGTGGCGCGGCTGATCCGGTCCAAGGGCGTCGGGGTCTATTTCATCACCCAGAACCCCGCCGATGTGCCGGAGACGATCCTGGGCCAACTGGGCAACCGGGTGCAGCACGCCCTGCGCGCCTTCACCCCCAAGGACCAGAAGGACCTGGCCAAGGCCGCCGAGACCTACAGGCCGAACCCGCGTTTTGAAACCGCCGCTGCGATTCGCGAGGTCGGCGTGGGCGAGGCGGTGACCTCCTTCCTGGAGGCAAAGGGCGTGCCGGGCATCGCCGAGCGCACGTTGGTGCGCTCTCCGCGTGGCCAGCTCGGACCGCTCGACCCCGCGCTCCGGGCGCAGGTGATGGCCGCCTCGGGGCTGGGCGCGAAATACGACACCGCCGTGGACCGCGATTCGGCTTCGGAGATGCTGGCACGCAAGGCCCAGGCCGCCGCCGAGGCCGCCGCAAGGGCAGAGGCGGAAGAGGCGCGCGAGACCCAGGAGGCGCGGGAATTCGATCATGCCCGCCGCTATGACGGCGGGGTGCCGAAAACCTCCCGCCGGACCTCGTCAGGCAGCCGCAGCGATTCGATCGGCGAGGCCTTCGCCAAGAGCTTTGCCCGCCAGCTCGGCACCCGCACCGGCCGGGCGATCGTGCGCGGCGTGTTCGGCACGCTTTTCGGCAAATCCTGAGATCAGGCCGGGCAGAAGAGGGTATAGAGGGTCTCCAGCAGGGCACGCACCCTTGGATCGGCGATACGGTAGTGCAGGACCGTCGCCTGCCGGTCATAGGCGACGAGCCCGTCGGCCCGCATCCGCGCCAGATGCTGCGACAGGGCCGAGGCCGAAAGGCCGACGATCCCGGCCAGTTCCCCGACCGGCAGCGGGCCATGCGTTGCCAGCAGGCACAGCACCATGAGCCGGCGCGGATTGCCCAGCATCTTCAGCAGCTCGGCGGCTTCGCCGGCCCGGCCCTCGAATTCGCCAAGGTCGAAAGCCATGGCCCGCCCCTTATTTCAGGCTTTGCTAAACTAACCGGGGCTCCTATGCTGTCAAGCACCAGCCCATCCGCCGGGATCCAGCCTCATGTCCGACCGCCCTGACATAGAAGCCTTCTTCGACGAGCCGACCTTCACTGTCAGCTATCTCGTTTCCTGTCCGCGCAGCCGCCAGGCGGTGGTGATCGACCCGGTGCTCGACTACGATCAGGCCTCGGGCGAGGTGGATGTCCGTTCGGCCGAGGCGATCCTGGCCTCGGCCCGGGCCAGGGGCCTGACGATCACCCATGTGCTCGAAACCCATGCCCATGCCGACCATCTCTCCGCCGCGCCCTATTTCAAGGCCAGGACAGGCGCGAAGATCGGCATCGGGGCGGAGATCACTGCGGTCCAGCGCATCTTCCGCCCGGTCTTCGCCGCCGACGACCTGAAGACCGACGGCTCGGACTTCGACCTCCTGCTGCATGAGGGCGACCGTATCCCGGTCGGCGATCTTGCCATCGAGGTGATGCACACGCCGGGCCATACCCCGGCCTGCGTCTCCTACCGGATCGCCGACGCCGTCTTCATCGGCGATACGATGTTCATGCCCGACTACGGCACGGCGCGGGCCGATTTTCCCGGCGGCGATGCCCGACAGCTCTACCGTTCGATCCAGAGGCTCCTGTCGTTGCCACGCGAGACACGGCTCTTCATGTGCCACGACTACCGGGCGCCGGGCCGCGACCATTACGAATGGGAAACCACCGTGGGCGAGGAGACCGACCGCAACGTCCATCTCGCCGGCGGCAAGGGCGAGGAGGGTTTCGTCGCCATGCGCCAGGCCCGCGACGCGACGCTTTCGACGCCGCGCCTTCTTCTGCCCTCGATCCAGGTCAATATCCGCGCCGGCCGTTTCCCGGAAGCCCAGGCCAATGGCGTGCGCTATCTGCTGATCCCGGTGAAGGCCAAGGCCGGGGCACTGGGATAGGGCGGCGGCGCGCTCAGTCGCCGATCTCCTCGACCACATAGTCGCGCAGGCAGTTCGCGGTTGCCGCGAACCATTCCGACGCCCGTGTGCGCGCCTGATGGGCATCGAAATCGGCCCGGGTGCGGAAGCTTTCCATCACCTCCCAGACCAGCGGGTCGTCGGTCGGCGCGATGTCGAAACTCACGCAGCCGGCACCGCCCCGCGCCACCCGGATGCGCTCCACCCGCAGGCGCGCCACCGCCGCCGCATCCTCGGGCGTCAGGCAGCGCAACTGGCCACGCAGGCGGATCATTCCGGCACCACCAGCACCCGCACCTCTCCTGCCCGGGCAGGATTGGCGATGGCATCCAGCCCTTCGGAGAGCGGGATGGTGCGGGAGATCAGCGGCGCCACATCCACCGCGCCGGAGGCGATCATCGCGGCGGCGCGGGCCTGGGTGAAGGGATTAAGAAAGCTGTACAACAGGCTGATTTCCCGGAAGAGAAGATCGAATGGCTCGATCTGCGCCCGCGCCCCTTTCGGCAGCACGCCCAGCACCAAGATCCTTCCCCCCGCCGCCGCCAGCGCCGGCGCGGCCTCCACCGTCTCGACCACGCCGGCGCATTCCAGCACCAGATCGGCCCCCCGGGGCCAGTGCGCCTGCGCTGCCACCACGCTTTCGGCGGTGGCCGTCGCCCCCAGCCGCTCCGCCAGCCGCCGCTTCTCCGGGTGCCGGGTGACGAGCAGCACCTCCGCCCCGGCATTCCGCGCCAGTTGCAGCGCCAGCAGCCCGATCACCCCGCCGCCAAGGACCGTCACCCGCTCGCCCGGGCGGGGCGCGCCGAGATCGAGCCCGTGCAGCGTGCAGGCCAGGGGTTCGGCAAAGGCGCCATGATGGGGGTGCAGGTCGGCGGGCAGGGCAATCGCCTTGCGGGCCGGAAAGACCGCAAAGGGCGCGAAACCGCCGTCCCGGGTGATGCCGGTGATCGAGGGGCGCTCGCAGAGATTCGGCCGGCCCTTCAGGCAGGGGCCGCAGGCCAGGCAGGGATCGTTCGGATCGCAGGTGACGCGGCTGCCGGGCGCCAGATCAACCCCGTCACCCACCGCCTTGATAATACCGCAGAATTCATGGCCCAGCGTCACCGGTGGCCGGCAGGGAAACTCGCCCAGGAACAGATGCCGGTCGGTGCCGCAGATCCCCGCCGCCTCCACCCGCACCAGAACCTCGCCGGGGCCGGGCAGCGGCTCGGCCACCTCCGACAGGCGGAGGTCGCGGGCGGCATGCAGGCGCAGCGCTTTCATCGCCTATTCCAGTTCGATCGTTCCCGGCGGCTTGGAGGTCACATCGTAGAACACCCGGTTCACCCCGCGGACCTCGTTGATGATCCGCGTCGCGGTCTCTGAGAGAAAGTCGTGCGAAAACGGGTAGTAATCGGCCGTCATTCCATCGACCGAAGTCACGGCCCTCAGCGCCACGGCGAAATCATAGGTCCGCCCGTCGCCCATCACGCCCACGGTCTTCATCGGCAGGATGGCGGCAAAGGCCTGCCAGATTTCGTCATAGAGCCCGTGCCTGCGGATCTGGTCGAGATAGACCGCATCGGCGCGGCGCAGGATGTCGAGCTTTTCCGCCGTGATCTCGCCGGGGCAGCGGATGGCGAGGCCGGGGCCGGGGAAGGGATGGCGGCGGATGAACTTCTCCGGCAGGCCCAGTTCGCGGCCGAGCGCGCGGACCTCGTCCTTGAAGAGCTCGCGCAAGGGTTCGACGAGCTTGAGCCCCATCTTCTCCGGCAGGCCTCCGACATTGTGGTGGCTCTAGATCGTCACCGATGGCCCGCCGGAAAAGCTCACGCTTTCAATGACATCCGGGTAAAGCGTGCCCTGGGCCAGGAACTGCGCCCCGCCGACCGAGGCCGCGTGTTTCTGGAAGACGTCGATGAACAGCCGCCCGATGGTCTTGCGCTTGACCTCCGGGTCGGAGACGCCCTCCAGCGCGCCGAGGAACAGGGCGCTTTCGTCGGCGTGGATGAGGGGAATGTTGTAGGCGTCGCGGAACATCGCCACGACCTCCTCCGCCTCGCCCAGCCGCAACAGCCCGTGATCGACGAAGACGCAGGTCAGCCGGTCGCCGATCGCCTCGTGGATCAGGATCGCCGCCACCGAGCTGTCCACCCCGCCCGAAAGGCCGCAGATCACCTTGCCGTCGCCGACCTGCGCCCGGATCTTGTCGATCGCCTCGGCGCGATAGGCGCCCATCGTCCAGTCGCCGGAAAAGCCGGCGAGGCGGACGAAGTTCTCGTAGAGCTTGGCGCCCCTCGGGGTGTGGTGCACCTCGGGGTGGAACTGGACGGCGTAGAAATGCCGCGCCGGATCGGCGGTGATGGCGAAGGGCGCGTTGGGCGAAGTGCCATAGACGCGGAAGCCCGGGGCGATGCGGCTGACATGGTCGCCGTGGCTCATCCACACCTGTTCCGGCCCGCCCTCGAACCAGCCATCCAGGAGCGGCAGGCGCTCCTCCGTCGGGGTGACGAAGGCGCGGCCGAACTCGGCGGTGCCGTGGCCGCGCTCCACCTTGCCGCCCAGGGCATGCATCATCGCCTGCTGGCCATAGCAGATGCCCAGGACCGGCACGCCGAGGGTGAAGGCCGAGGCCGGCGGCTGCGGCGCGCCGGCCTCGAAGACCGAGGCCGGACCGCCGGAGAAGATGATCGCTCTGGGCCGGAAGGCGGCAAGGAAGGCATCGTCCACCCGGCTGTAGGGGTGAATTTCGCAATAGACATTCAGCTCCCGCAGCCGCCGCGCGATCAGCTGGGTGACCTGGCTGCCGAAGTCGATGATGAGAAGGCGGTCATGCTGGGACATGCGCCCGCGTAGCGCGCGGGGCAGGGGGCTGCAAGAGGCGGAAGGACGGGCTCAGACCGGCGCGTCGGGGGCGCCGAAAAGCTCGGCATGGCGGTCGAGGATGCGCGGCCAGGAGGCCTCGACGCCCGGCACCGCAAGGCCGAGCTGGCTGCGCAGGATGTGGTCAAGCTCCTCCGGGCCGGAGATCAGCCGCTCGCGTTTCTCCGCCCCGTCGCGCTCGGTCAGCACCCGCCCGATCACCATGTCGGCGCCGCCGGGCCGCATCCGGATCGCCTCGAAGTTCAGCACGAAAGTCCCGAGCGGATCCTTCTGCAGGAAGTCATGCCGTTCGGCGATGCGCGCCTCGTCCGCCGGGCCGTCATGGAAGTCGAAGTCGGTGGGGATGGCGGCGGGATCGTTGAGGAGCCGCCACCAGCCGTCTCCGGTCCGGGTCAGTTCGAAGCGCATGCCGTCCTGGTGATAGAAGCCCTCAAGCAGGGGTATGGGCTCGCGCAGGAAATCGGACACGCCCAGATCGGCCAGGAACCGCCCTTCCGGCAGCGTGACCATCAGCGCCACATGGTTGCCCTCGGCCGGCCTGCCCCGCTGGCTCCGATAGACCGCCCCAGTCATGCGGCGGACGGAGAAGCCGCAAAGGGTGAGCGCCCAGGCGAGAAGGCCGTTCGTTTCATAGCACCAGCCACCCCGCCGCCGGGTGACGATCTTGTCGAAGACCGCCTCCAGATCCTGCGTCACGGGACGCCCGAGATGGACGTCGATCGCGTCATAGGGCACCGCATAGGCCTGTGCCCGGTGAATCTGGCGCAAGCCCTCGAGCGTTGCCGGTGGCGGGGCGGAAAGGCCGATGCGGGCGAAATAGGCGGAAAGGTCCATGATCGTGAGTTAGAGCCAATCAGGCCGTGGGCGAAAGGCCGAAACCGACGAGCGCCGATGTCGCTTTCGCGTGCCAAGCGGCGCTTTCGGGGAGCGGCGGGCGGGCGTTTGCCGCCATAACCGGCGCAAAATCCGGGAGACGGCGATGAGCGATGTGGCAGAGGCGACCGCAGGGCGGCGTGGGCGGAGCGGCGGCGGGGCGACCCGGCGGGCGGAACGGACGGCGGTGCATTTCGAGACCGCCCGTTTCATCGAGCGCAACATCCCCAATTTCGAGATCCTGAACGAGGAAGCCCTCGCGCTCATCGAATGGAACGCCGAGACGGTGCTGGAGGAGATCGGCGTCAACTTCGTCGAGAACCCCGCCGCGCTCGACCTCTGGCGGGCCGCCGGGGCGGACGTGAAGGGCGAAAGGGTGCGCATCCCGCGCGGTCTTGCGCGGAAACTGTGTTCCACCGCGCCCTCGCGCTTCACCCAGCTCGCCCGCAACCCCGAGCGCAATGTCGAGATCGGCGGCCGCAACCTGGTGCTCGCCCCGGTCTATGGCCCGCCCTTCGTGCGCGATGCCGAGGGTGGCCGGCGCTATGCGACCATCGCCGACTTCAGGAATTTCGTGAAGCTCGGTTACATGTCGAAATGGCTGCACCATTCCGGCGGCACCGTCTGCGAACCCACCGACGTGCCGGTGAACAAGCGTCACCTCGACATGCTGCTCGCCCATATGACGCTGTCGGACAAGCCCTATATGGGCTCGGTCACGGCACCGGAGCGGGCGGCGGATTCGGTGGAGATGAGCCGCATCCTGTTCGGGGATGCGATGGACACCAATCCGGTGATGACCTCGCTGATCAACATCAACTCGCCCCTGACCTTCGACGGCATCATGATGGGGGCGCTGGAGGTCTTCGCCAAGGCCAACCAGGCCGCGATCATCTCGCCCTTCATCGTCGGCGGCGCCATGGCGCCGGTGACGGTCGCCGGCACGCTGACCCAGGTGCTGGCCGAGGTGCTGGCGGGCGTCGCCTACAGCCAGCTGATCCGCAAGGGCGCGCCGGTGATCTTCGGCGCCTTCGTCACCTCGATCGACATGAACTCGGGCGCCCCGACCTTCGGCACGCCCGAGGCCGCGCATATCACCTACGGCGCGGGCCAACTGGCGCGGCGGCTGGGGCTGCCCTACCGCTCGGGCGGGTCGTTCTGCGGCTCGAAACTGCCCGACGCGCAGGCCGCCTACGAGACTGCCAACAGCCTGAACATGGCGCTGCTCGCCGGCGTGAACTTCATGCTGCATGCCTGCGGCTGGCTGGAAGGCGGCCTCGTCTCCTCCTACGAGAAGTTCGTCATGGACGCCGACCAGCTCGGCACGCTCCACCACCTCGCCAAGGGGATCAGCATCGACGACAACGCCCAGGCGCTGGATGCGATCCGCGAGGTCGGGCCGGGCGGCCACTACCTCGGCTGCGCCCATACCCAGGCGAATTTCAAGTCGGCCTTCTGGCGCTCCGATCTCCTTGACTACAAGCCCTTCGAGACCTGGGACGAGGAAGGCGCCCGCGACACCCAGGCGCTGGCGTCGTTGCGCGTGAAGAAGCTGCTTTCCGACTACCAGCAGCCGACGCTCGACGAAGGCAAGCGCGAGGCGCTGGAGGATTTCGTCGCCCGCCGCAAGGCCGAGATGCCCGACGCCTTCATCTGACAGGGGCGCCCGGGGCGCACGGCCCCGGGCTCCGCCGCTCAGACCGGCCGGTGCAGACGCGCCTCGGCCATCAGCGCGATCAGCAGGTCGATGTGGCGCGCGATCGAATAGCCGGCGGTTCCGTCCCGCCGGGTTGCCTCCACCTGCTCCTCCTCCGAAAGAAGGAACGCCATCGTCACTTCGGGCGACGTGGCATGACCGGGGCCAAGCAGGCGCCTCAGATCGCGTTCGCGACGATAGTCCTGAAGCCCGTGGCGCGCCGCCCGCACCAGAAGCCGCGGGCGGCGCATGTCCAGAAGCAATGCACGATAATCGATCATTCGGTCCTCGCAGGTTGCCGGGGACAGAATGCAACGGCGCAACCTGACGTTGCACAATCACGGCTTGCTGAGTGCGCCGAATTTTGCTTTATTTAGGTTTCATAAAGAATTATCGGAGGACGTGAAGACGGTAATGTATCGGTAACCGAACACTTCACGGTTGTGCCGCCGGGCATCGGCCAGGCCGGAAGGTTCGGAGTGTCATGTGAGGTTCCGATGAATCACCATGTTGGTGCGCCCAAGTCCTTCCCCGACTGGCTTCCCGATCCCGTCCGCCTCTATCTCGTGCATACCGAGACGGGGCTGTCGCTGCGCGAGATCGCGCGGCGCGAGGGACGCCATGCCTCCACCATCCTGCGGCAGGTCCGGCGCTCGGAGATGCGCCGGGACGATCCGCTGTGGGACGAGGCGCTCGCGGCACTGTCCCGTTCCCACCCCCGGCGCCGTGCCGCGCCCGCAGCCAAGGACGATCCCGCGATGACAGCACCCCTGCGCCCCACCGCCGGCCTGCTTGACGAGACGAGCGTCGAGCGCGAGGCCAGACGCATCCTGCGGCGCCTGGTCGAACCCGGCGCCGTGCTGGCGGTGGCGCCGGACCTGGACAAGGCCGTGGTCCTGCGCAGCCTGCCCGACGGGCACAGCGCCCGCACCGCCGTGGTGGACCGGCCCTTTGCCCAGGCTTTCGCGCTCAAGGACTGGATCGCCTGCCGCAAGCCTGGCCGGATCGCCACCTACGAGATCACCACCGCCGGCCGGGCGGCGCTCAAGCGCATGCTCGATGCCGATGAACGGGCCATGGGCGGCATGGCCGAGGCCGGTGCCGTCTTCGCCGACCAGCACCGTGTCTGGGCGGCGCGCGACGTGGACGAGGAGGGTGGGACGAAGCGCCTGCGCTACAATCTCGCCGAAAGCCCGATCGCGGTCCTGTCACGGAAAAAGGACAAGGACGGCAAGACCTTCCTCGACAGCGGCCTGGTCGATGCCGCCGAACGGCTGCGCGAGGATTTCGAACTCGCTCAGATGGGCCCGCGCGTCGCGCAGAACTGGGAGCGCTTCCTCACCGGCGGCGACCGGGGCAGCTTCCGCAGCGATTCCGGCCTTGCCGAAGGTCCGCGCGCGGCGCGGGAGCGGGTAGCCTCGGCCCTGCGCGACCTCGGCCCCGGTCTAGGCGACGTGGTGTTGCGCTGCTGCTGCTTCCTCGACGGGCTGGAGACGACCGAGCGGCGGATGGGCTGGGCGGCGCGCTCGGGCAAGATCGTGCTGCGCATCGCCCTGATGCGGCTCAAGCGCCACTACGACGAGGCCTATGGCAAGAGCGGGCCGCTGATCGGCTGACGGGCTGCGGTTTTCCTCCCGCCGCGCCTCTTGATGCGCGGTGTCGCGATCCTAGCTTGGTGACGGCGCGGGTCTCCCGTTGCCCGTCACCACAACAAAGGATCCCGATGACCGAACTTCTTGCCCTTGCCGCCAGCCCGGAGGCCTGGATCGCCCTCGTCACCCTGATCGTGATGGAGGTCGTCCTCGGCATCGACAACCTGATCTTCATCTCGATCCTCACCAACCGGCTTCCCGAGGGCCAGCGCGAAAGGGCGCGCCGCATCGGCATCGGCCTGGCGCTCGTCATGCGCCTGGCGCTTCTGGCCACCATCGCCTGGATCGTGCGGCTGACGGCGCCGGTCTTCACCCTCCTCGGCCAGGATTTCAGCTGGAAGGACATGATCCTGATCGCCGGCGGGCTGTTCCTGGTGTGGAAGGCGACCAAGGAGATTCACCACCATGTCGATCCTTCCGAACATGACGGCGACAGCCCGATCACCGAGCGCAGCGTCAACTCCTTCGGCGCGGCCATCGCCCAGATCCTGATCCTCGACCTGGTCTTCTCCATCGACAGCATCATCACCGCCGTCGGGATGACGCCGCATGTCGAGATCATGGTCATCGCGGTCGTGGTGACGGTGACGCTGATGCTGGTGGCCGCCAACCCCATGGCCCGCTTCATCGAGCGCAACCCGACCATCGTCATGCTGGCGCTGGCCTTCCTGCTGCTGATCGGCACCACCCTGATCGCCGAGGGCATGGGGATGCATGTGCCCAAGGGCTATATCTACGCCGCGATGGCCTTCTCGGCCGGGGTGGAGATGCTGAACATGTGGTCGCGCAACGCCAGGGCGCGAAAGGCCGGCGGCGGCTGAGCGGGCCGCAGGATCGGGAAGGGGCGGCCTTTGCCGGCCGCCCCTCGCCAGTTCAGTCGGCCTTGGTGATCCCGGCCGCATGCAGCAGGCCCGCCACCGCGCCGCCCGCCAGCGGCGCCGCGATGTAGAGCCAGAGCTGTGCCATCGCCGCGCCGTCGAAGACGTTGGTGGCGATGGACCGCGCCGGGTTCACCGAGGCGCCGGAAACCTGGATGCCGGCGAGATGGATCAGCACCAGCGTCAGGCCGATCACCAGACCGGCCAGCGCGCCGGCGCCCTTTTCCTGCGTGGCCCCAAGGATCACGGTGACGAACAGGAAGGTCGCCACCGCCTCGAAGATCAGGGCGCCGGTGGTGCCCAGCTTGCCGATCGTGGTCGAGGCGGCACCCGGATCGGCGCCCATCGCCATCAGGACGATCGCGGCGGCCAGCCCGCCCACGACCTGCGCCACCCAGTAGCCGATCATGTCGCCCGACGACATCCGCCCGGCGAGCATGGCGCCAAGGCTGACGGCGGGGTTGAGATGCGCGCCCGAAATCGGCCCGATGCCATAGGCCATGGCCACCACCGTCAGGCCGAAGGCCAGCGAGATCGCCACCAGCCGGGCCGATTCGCCCTGGGCCGGGTCGATGAACAGGGCGGTGGCACAGCCCAGGAATACCAGTGTGAAGGTGCCGATAGCCTCGGCGATCAGTTTCTTGCTCATTGCTCCCTCGTCTTTCTGCTCCGGGGCGTGTTTCCGCCTCCGGTTGCCATCAAGGCCGAGTTTGCCTATCTCCGCAACAGAGCTGTGTCTCCGGGGGATAGTGCCGTGCGCGACCTGAAACTGCCCGCCGACCGCCATCCCGAGAAGGCGCATCGCCCCGACAATGCCCAGCCGAAAAAGCCCGACTGGATCCGCGTCAAGGCGCCGACCTCCGAAGGCTACAAGAAGACCCGCGACATCCTGCGCGACCAGAAGCTGGTGACGGTCTGCGAAGAGGCCGGCTGCCCCAATGTCGGCGAGTGCTGGTCGCAGGGCCATGCCACGATGATGATCATGGGCGGCATCTGCACCCGGGGCTGCACCTTCTGCAATGTCGCCACCGGCAAGCCGCAGATGCTCGACTTCTTCGAGCCCGGCCGCGTCGCCCATGCCGTGGCCCAGCTCGGCCTTGCTCATGTCGTGGTCACTTCGGTGGACCGCGACGATCTGGAGGACGGCGGGGCGGAACACTTCGCCCAGACGATCCGCGCCATCCGCCACCGCAGCCCGGCGACGACGATCGAGGTCCTGACCCCCGATTTCCTGCGCTGCGGGCCGGAGGCGCTGGAAAAGGTCGTCGAGGCCCGGCCCGATGTCTTCAACCACAACCTCGAAACGGTGCCCGGCCTTTACCCCGAGGTCCGTCCCGGCGCCCGCTACTTCGCCTCGCTGCGCCTGTTGCAGCGGGTCAAGGAGCTGGACCCGGCGATGTTCACCAAGTCCGGCATCATGGTCGGGCTCGGCGAGGACCGGCAGGGCGTCCATCAGGTGATGGACGACATGCGCGCGGCGGATGTCGATTTCCTGACCATCGGCCAGTACCTGCAGCCGACGCCCAAGCACCACCGGGTGGACCGTTTCGTGACGCCCGAGGAATTCGCTGCCTATGAACAGGCGGCGCGCGGCAAGGGCTTTCTGATGGTCTCCGCCACGCCGCTCACCCGGTCAAGCTACCACGCCGGCGACGATTTCGCTCGGCTCCGGGCGGCGCGGGCGGCAAAGCTGGGGTTGGGCGGGGTTCACCCCGCCAAATCTGCCGACGGGGGGGTGAACCCCGCCCTACGGGTCGCCTTGACCGTCCGCCGCCCCTCTGGCACTGGCAATTCCGGTGACAGGATGATGACATGAACCTCTTCAACGACATCCGCGCGCTGGTGGTGGCCGAGATCGGCGCCATGGCGGCGGCGGGCGAACTGCCGCAGGGGCTGGACACCTCCGCCGTCTCGGTCGAGCCGCCGCGCGATGCGGGCCATGGCGACATGGCGACCAATGCCGCCATGGTGCTGGCCAAGCCCGCCGGCCTGCCGCCGCGCCAGATCGCCGAGGGTCTGGCCGCCGGCCTGCTCGCCGATCCGCGCATCGCCGAGGCCTCCGTCGCCGGCCCGGGTTTCCTCAACATCCGGCTGAAGCCCGAGGTCTGGCAGGCCCATGTCGGCTCCGTCCTGAAGGCCGGCGCCGACTATGGCCGCTCGGCCATGGGGCAGGGGGCGCGGGTGAACGTCGAGTTCGTCTCGGCCAATCCCACCGGCCCGATGCATGTCGGCCATGTGCGCGGCGCGGTCGTCGGCGATGCGCTGGCCCGCCTCCTCGCCTTTGCCGGCTGGGACGTGACACGCGAATACTACATCAACGACGGCGGGGCGCAGGTCGATGTGCTGGCCCGTTCCGCCTATGAGCGCTACCGCGAGGCCAACGGGCTGGAGCCCGAGATCCGCGAGGGTCTCTATCCCGGCGATTACCTGATCCCGGTCGGCGAGGCGCTGAAGGCCAAGTACGGCACCAGCCTGCTCGACCGGCCCGAGGCCGAGTGGCTCGCCGAGGTGCGCGAATTCGCCACCGCGATGATGATGGAGGAAATCCGCGCCGATCTGGAGACGCTGGGCGTGCAGATGGACGTCTATTCCAGCGAGAAGGCGCTCTATGGCACCGGCCAGATCGAGGCGGCGATCGCCGAGCTGCGCGCCGCCGGCCTGATCTACGAAGGCGTGCTGGAACCGCCCAAGGGCAAGACCCCCGAGGACTGGGAGCCGCGCGAGCAGACGTTGTTCCGCTCCACCGCCCATGGCGATGACGTGGACCGGCCGGTGAAGAAGTCGGACGGCAGCTGGACCTATTTCGCCCCCGACATCGCCTATCACTACAACAAGGTGAAACGCGGCTTCGATCAGCTGATCGACATCTTCGGCGCCGACCACGGCGGCTATGTCAAGCGGATGAAGGCGGCGGTGGCCGCACTCTCGGGCGGGCGCGTGCCGCTCGACATCAAGCTCATTCAGCTGGTCAAGCTCTACAAGGGCGGCCAGCCCTTCAAGATGTCCAAGCGCGCCGGCACCTTCGTCACCCTGCGCGACGTGGTCGAACAGGCCGGCGCCGAAGTGACCCGCTTCATCATGCTGACCCGCAAGAACGACGTGGCGCTGGATTTCGACTTCGACAAGGTGCTGGAACAGTCCAAGGACAATCCGGTCTTCTATGTCCAGTACGCCCATGCCCGCATCCGCTCGGTGCTGCGCAAGGCGGCCGAGGGCGGGATCGACACCTCCGATGCGGCGCTGGCGCGGGCCGGGATGGAGCGGCTCGACCATCCGGCGGAACTGGCGCTGATCCAGAAGATCGCCGAATGGCCGCGCCTCGTCGAGATCGCGGCACGCACCAACGAGCCGCACCGGGTGGCCTTCTACCTCTACGAGCTGGCCTCGGACCTGCACGCCCTGTGGAACCGGGGCAACGAGGAAACCTCCCTGCGGTTCGTGCAGGACGGCGATGCCGCCACAACATCGGCGAAAATCGCCCTCGCGCGTGCGACCGGCGTTGCGCTGGCCAGCGGTCTCGCTATCCTCGGCGTCACTCCGGTCGAGGAAATGCGCTGAGACAAGCGCCGCGTCCGGGGTGAGGCAGAGGCAGACGGGGGCGGCAAGACCCCCGCCAACCGGGGCAGAACATGGCAATTGCGGGTGACATCCCGATGGAGCGTGCGGCCCGTGCCGCGCATTATGCCCATTTCCTCGGCGCGGCGCTTTCCGCCGCGCTGATCGCGGGGCTGGCGGTCTGGGGCTACCGGCTCGCCGTCCGCGACGTCTCCGGCATCCCGGTCGTCCGCGCCATGGAAGGGCCGATGCGCGTCGCACCCGCCAACCCCGGCGGCGAGATCACCGCGCATCAGGGCCTGGCGGTCAACAACGTCGCCGCCGAAGGCGCTGCGGCCCCCCCGGCCGATACGCTGGTCATCGCCCCGCCGCCGGTCGATCTGACGGCGGAGGACCTCTCGCCCGACGAGGCCGCCGCGCCCGCCGCTGCACCCGCCGTCCCGGCCGAGGACAGCGCCATCCTCGCCGCCGCGCCGGCCGGGCTCGATCAGGCCTCGCTCGTCGATCTTGCCGTGGCCGAGGCCTTGGCCGATGCCTCCGTCCCCCTTGCGGGCGAGGTCGGGGCCGCGCCGGCGGTGGCGGCCGAGCCTGCCGAGATCACGCCCGTCCTTGCCTCGATCCGCCCGCGCGCCCGCCCCGCCGCCGCGCCCGAGCCGGAGGCCGCCGTCCTTCCGGCCGTCGCGGTCCGCGAGGTCGATGCCGCGACGATCGCCGCCGGCACCCGCCTTGTCCAGCTCGGCGCCTTCGACAGTGCCGATGCGGCGCGGGCGGAATGGGACAAGCTTTCCCGCCGTTTCGGCGCCGTCCTGACCGACAAGGGCCGGGTGGTCATGGCCGCCCAGTCCGGCGGCCGCGACTTCTTCCGCCTGCGCGCCGAAGGCTTTGCCGACGAGGCCGAGGCCCGCCGCTTCTGCGCCGTGCTGCTGGCCGAGAACGCCTCCTGCGTCGCGGTCACCCAGCGATGACCGGAACCGGACGGGGGGCGGCGGTCTTCGGCTGCCTCTCGACGACGCTTTCCCCCGACGAGGCCGCCTTCTTCCGCGAGGCCGATCCTTTCGGCTTCATCCTCTTCGCGCGAAATGTCGATACGCCCGACCAGCTTCGCCGCCTGACCTCCGACCTGCGCGCCGCCGTCGGGCGCGAGGCGCCGGTCTTCACCGATCAGGAGGGCGGCCGCGTCCAGCGCCTGCGCGCCCCGCACTGGCGCGAGTGGGACCCGCCGCTGGCCGTGGCCGAACGCCATGGCGACAAGACCGGGGCCCTCCTGTCGCTGCGCTACCGGATCATCGCCGCCGAACTGCGCGCCGTCGGCATCGACGCCAACTGCGCCCCCTGCCTCGACCTCGCCCGGGCGGAGACCCATCCCTTCCTGCGCAACCGCTGCCTCGGCAGCGATCCCGCCACGGTCGCGGCCCTGGGGCGCGCCGTGGCCGAGGCCCATCTCGACGGTGGCGTGCTGCCGGTGATCAAGCACATCCCCGGCCATGGCCGGGCCGTGGCCGACAGCCATCAGGCGCTGCCCCATACCGATGCGCCGGCGGAGGAGCTGGATGCGACCGACTTCGCCGCCTTCCGCCCGCTGGCCGACCTGCCGCTGGCGATGACCGGCCATGTGGTCTTCGACCGCATCGACCCCGGGAACCCGGCCACCACCTCGCCGGCGCTCATCCGCCTGATCCGGCAGGACATTGGCTTCCAGGGCCTGCTGCTGACCGACGACCTCTCCATGCAGGCGCTTTCGGGCGACCTGGGCTCCCGGGCCACTGCGGCGCTGGCGGCGGGCTGCGACCTCGCGCTCCATTGCAACGGCAACCGTCTGGAGATGGAGGCGGTCGCTGCTGCCGCCGGCCGGATGACGCCGGAGACCACGACACGGGCGATCCGCGCGCTTTCCATGCGCCGGGCCGCGCCGGTGGTTGACATTGACGCCCTCGAAGCCGAATTCCGGGCCATCGAAGGGGGTGGCCTTGGCGGATGACTGGCAGGCGGAACTGGCGCTGGCCCCGGCAGAAAGGCTGTCGGCCGAGGCGCTGATCGTCGATGTCGATGGCTACGAGGGCCCGCTCGACCTCCTCCTGACCCTGGCTCGCACCCAGAAGGTGGACCTGCGCCGCATCTCGGTCCTGCACCTGGCCGAGCAGTACCTGCGCTTCGTCGAGGGGGCGCAGAAGCTGCGTCTGGAACTGGCGGCCGATTACCTCGTCATGGCGGCCTGGCTGGCCTATCTGAAGTCGCGCCTGCTGCTGCCGCCCGACCCGTCCGAGGAGGGCCCCTCGGCCGAGGACCTCGCCGCGCAGCTCGCCTTTCAGCTTGAGCGTCTGGCGGCGATGCGCGAAGCCGCCGTCCGCCTGATGGGCCGCGACCGGCTGGGCCGCGACCGCTTCGCCCGTGGCCTGCCCGAGGACATGGCGGTGCGCCGGACCATCACCTTCACCGCCACGCTCCTCGACCTGATGCGCGCCTACGCCCGCATCCGCACCCGCGACGAGTTCCGCCCCTATGCCATGGACCGGGAGGATGTCTTCACCATGGAACAGGCGCTCGACCGCCTGCGCGGCCTGATCGGTGCCGCCATGGCCTGGACCGACCTCGCCTCCTTCCTGCCCGATGGCTGGGGCACGCCAGCGCGCCGACGCTCGGCCACCGCCGCGCATTTCGCCGCCGTGCTGGAAATGGCCCGCAACGGCCAGATCGAGCTGCGCCAGGCGGAAACCTTCGGCCCCCTTGCCCTGCGCCGGCGGCCCGCATGAGCGACGAGACCGCCCTTCCGCTCTTCGCCCCGCCGCCCCTGCCCGAGCAGGAGCGGATGGTGGAGGCGATCCTTTTCGCCTCGGTCGAGCCGGTGACGCTGGCCGAGCTTGCCGCGCGCCTGCCCGAGGGCTCCGACCCGGCCGAGGCGCTGGTCCTGCTGCGCCGCCGCTACGAGGGCAGGGGGGTGACGCTGGCCCGCATCGGCGATGCCTGGGCCTTCCGCACCGCCCCGGATCTCGGCCATCTGATGCGCCGCGAGGTGGTGGAGACCCGCAAGCTGTCCCGCGCTGCCATCGAGACGCTGGCCATCATCGCCTACCACCAGCCGGTGACGCGGACCGAGATCGAGGAGATCCGCGGCGTCGCCGTCAGCCGCGGCACGATCGACCAGCTTCTGGAGCTTGACTGGATCCGCTTCGGCCGCCGTCGGATGACCCCGGGCCGGCCCGTCACCTTCGTCGTCACCGAGCTGTTTCTCGACCATTTCGGCCTGGAATCGCCGCGCGACCTGCCCGGCATCGCCGAATTGCGCGCCGCCGGCCTGCTGGACGGCCGTTCCGGCCCGGCCCTGCCCGGCGAGGTCGAGGAGGGCGACATTCCTGAAGGCCAGTCCGAGCTTTTCGAGGACTGAGCCCTCTGCCCCGGGGCGTGGCTGCCGCCTCGCCTTTTCCGCAGCGCAGGACCATGAGGGAAGTGCTTCCCTCCCCCTCGTGGGGAGGGAGAGGGTGGGGGGCGGCGCTTGCGCCGCACGGCCCGTTAAACAATTTACCTTCCCTATCCAATCCTTAACGAATCAGCGCAACCCATTGGAAATCCAGCAACAAATAAATGTCCCACCGTGTGACGCGCTCCGTCACGCCGGCTTGAAATGCTTGGACAGCTTCAGTCCCTGGCCCTGGTAGTTGGACTTGAGCCCGGCGCCATAAAGCCGCGCCGGAGGGGCCTGCATCTTTTCATAGACCAGCCGACCGACGACCTGGCCATGCTCCAGCACGAAGGGTGCCTCATGGCAGCGCACTTCCAGCACCCCCCGCGACCCCCGCCCCCCGGCCGCCGCCCAGCCGAAGCCGGGATCGAAGAAGCCGGCATAGTGGACGCGGAACTCGCCCACCATGGCGAGATAGGGCGCCATCTCGGCGGCATGGTCGGGCGGGATGGTCACGGCCTCGCGGGAGACCAGGATATAGAAGGCGCCGGGGTCGAGGATGATGCGGCCGTCGGTGGCCCGCACCGGCTCCCAGAAATCTTCCGGCGCATAGGCGGCCAGCCGGCGCAGGTCGATCACCCCCGCATGCGGCTTGGCCCGCCAGCCGACGATTCCCTCCGGCCCTGGGGTGAGGTCCACCGAAAAGCCCAGCCCCTGCGAGATCACCGGCGCGCTATCGACCAGCGGGCTTTCCGCATGCAGCCGGGCCAGCGCCCCATCGTCGAGCGTGGTATCGCCGGCGCGCAGGCGCAGCTGGTTCAGCCGCAGCCCGGGCGTGGCCAGCACCGAGAAGGAGCGCGGGCAGACCTCGGCCCAGAGCGGGCCGTGATAGCCGGCGGGAATGCGGTCGAACTCGGTGCCGCCTTCGATGATCGTCCGGGTCAGCAGGTCCAGCCGGCCGGTGGAGGACTTGGCATTGGCCACCCCCGAAAGCCCGGGATCGAGCCGCAGGCTCTCCATCAGCGGGATGACATAAACGCAGCCCTTCTCCAGCACCGCGCCGCCCTCGAGCGGCATCACATGCATGGTCAGGTCGTCCAGCCTGTCCTGAAGCCGGTGGCGCCCCGGCAGGAACGAGGCGCGGACACGGTAGGCATGCGCCCCCAGGCGCAGGTCGAGGCTGGCGGGCTGGACCTGTTCCGCAAGCACCGGCGGATCGGCCGCAATGGCGCCCTCGGCAATCAGCCGCTCCAGCATCGCGTCCGGCAGGACGCCCGGGGAAAGGGCAACGCTCATGGCAGGTGGGGGCGGTTCAGATGGTCGGGCCGGCGAGATTTGAACTCGCGACCTTCCGCCCCCCAGACGGACGCGCTAACCAGACTGCGCCACGGCCCGACGGCGCGCAGTCCTAGCGAATTCGCCAGCCGGGGCAAGCGGAAAAGCATCACCGGCGCGGAACCCGTCCACGCTCGGCCAACTGGTCGCGCAGGGCAGCAAGCCGGGCGACCGCCGGAACCAGCCGTGCGCCGCGCTCGCGCAGGAGAGACGCCGGGATTGCCCGCAGCCGGGCCGCGAAAGTGGCCGTCGGCTCAGGCTCCGGAACCGGCTCGCGGTCTTCCTCCACCGGTGCGGCGGGTGCTGCGAAGAGCGGCAGCCCGCTGTCTGGCGACGGCGGAGCGGCGGCTGGCGCTTGCGCCGGCATCTGCGGAACCAAGGGCGCCGGGACCGGCGTATCGGGCGCCTCCTCGGTCTCGGGCAGATCGGTACCGCCACCAAGCCGCGCGACATGGCGGACGCCCTGTTCGCGCAGGACTTTCTGCACGCCGCGGATCGTCATGCCCTCGTCGTGCAGCAGGCGCCGGATACCCTGAAGCAGAGCCACGTCAGATGGCCGATAATAGCGACGCCCTCCCGCCCGTTTCACCGGGCGGATCTGGGTGAAGCGGCTCTCCCAGAAGCGCAGCACATGCGCCGGCGTATCGAGATGGTCCGCCACTTCGCTGATCGTGCGGAAGGCGTCGGGCGATTTATCCACGGCAGGGGTCCTTCAGCTCAGGACCGGCCCCCGGCGGCCACGCGATCCTTCATCAGATGCGAGGGGCGGAAGGTCAGGACCCGGCGCGGCGAGATCGGCACTTCCTCGCCGGTCTTGGGATTGCGGCCGACGCGGGCCGTCTTCTGGCGGATCGAAAAGGTGCCGAAAGAAGAGATCTTCACCGTCTGGCCGGCGGAAAGCGCGTCGGAAACGTGCTGGAGCACCGATTCCACCAGTTGCGCCGACTCGTTGCGGCTGAGCCCGACCTCGCGGAAGACCGCTTCGCTGAGATCCATCCGCGTCAAAGTCCTGTCGCCCATGTCGATCCCCTCCGACTGTCGGAGACCACCATGCGCGTGCGAAAAATCCGAGTCAATATCAGGGTCTTGGAGCTGGTTCTTCACCCGGTCGAATCCCGCCGAAATCCGCCCCTTACCAGCGGATGACCACCGAACCCCAGGCCAGCCCGCCGCCGATTGCCTCGGTGACGATCAGATCGCCGCGCTTGATCTGGCCGCGCGCCTTGCCGATCGACAGCGCCAGGGGAATCGATGCCGCCGAAGTATTGCCGTGGTCCTGGACGGTGACGACCACCCGTTCCATCGGCACGCCCATCTTCTTGGCCGTGCCCTCGATGATGCGGATATTGGCCTGATGCGGCACGATCCAGTCCACCTCGGCGGCGGTCAGCCCGGCCTTTTCCAGCGCCGCATGGGCGGTGGAGGCCAGCTTTTCCACCGCGTGGCGGAAGACTTCCTTGCCCTGCATGCGCAGATGGCCGGTGGAGCCGGTGGAGGTGCCGCCATCGACATAGAGCAGGTCTTTCCAGCGGCCGTCCGAATGAAGGTCGCTGGCGAGAATCCCCCGGTTCCCCGGGTTCTCGTCGGCTTCCAGCACCAGCGCGCCGGCCCCGTCGCCGAAGAGGACGCAGGTGGAACGGTCGGTCCAGTCCATCAGCCGGCTGAAGGTTTCGGCCCCGATCACCAGCACCCGGCGCACAAGGCCGCTGCGCACCAGCGCGTCGGCATTGGCCAGGGCATAGACAAAGCCGGCACAGACCGCCTGGAGGTCATAGGCAAAGCCGCCGGTCATCCCCAGCCGCGCCTGCACCATGGTCGCGGCGGAAGGAAAGGTCAGATCGGCGGTGGAGGTGGCCAGCACGATGGCGTCGATGTCCGCCGCCGTCAGCCCGGCATCGGCCAGCGCAGCCATGGCGGCCTTGGTCGCCAGATCGGCGGTGGTCTCGCCCTCGGCAGCGAAATGCCGCCGCTCGATGCCGGAGCG
Source organism: uncultured Rhodobacterales bacterium (assembly GCA_964602115.1). GTDB lineage: Bacteria > Pseudomonadota > Alphaproteobacteria > Rhodobacterales > Rhodobacteraceae > JANOGU01. The sequence continues at coordinate 19,531 of CAZRQN010000007.1, read as the reverse complement.
GGAGCGGATCCATTCGTCGGTGGTATCGACCAGGCTCTCAAGCTCGGAATTGGGCACCACGCGCGCAGGCAGGTAATGTCCGACGCCCCTGACCACGGCGCGCATTGTCATTGCGACACGACCCTTTCCCCACCGAGGGCGGCATCCTGCCCCGCCCGCCCGGTCTCCGCAACCCGCGCTGCGAGGCGCTCGACAAAGCCGGTGCGCGCCAGCTGGCAGGCGAGATGGATCGCGGCCGAGATCCCGGTGGAATCGGCCGAGCCATGCGACTTGACCACCGTGCCGTTCAGCCCGAGGAAGACGCCGCCATTCACCCGCCGCGGGTCGATCCGGCGGCGCAGGCGCTTGAGCGAATTCAGCGCCAGAAGCGCGGCAAAGCGTGACAGCCAGCCGGCATTGAAGGCCTCGCGCAGGAAGTCGCCGATGATCTTGGCCGTGCCCTCGCCGGTCTTGAGCGCGATGTTTCCGGTGAAACCGTCGGTGACGATCACATCCACCCGGTCGGAGGGAATGTCGCCGCCCTCGACGAAACCGACGAACGTGTAGTTCCCGGCCTCGGCGGCGGCGGCCATCTGGTCATGCGCGGCCTTCAACTCCACCCGGCCCTTGTGCTCCTCGGTGCCGACGTTGAGCAGGCCGACACGCGGTCGGGCCAGGTTCATGCCGTTGCGGGCATAGGAGGTGCCCATGGCCGCGAACTGGAGGAGATCCTCGGCATCGGCGCGGATATCGGCCCCCACGTCGAGCATGACGTTGAAGCCGCCCGGATTGCGGCTGGGCCAGAGGCAGGCGATGGCGGGGCGGTTCACCCCGGGCAGCTTGCGCAGGCGGATCATCGACACCGCCATCAGCGCCCCGGTATTGCCGCAGGACACGGCGGCGGCCGCTTCACCGGCGCGCAGCGCCTCGATCGTGGACCACATCGACGTGCCATCGCCGTGGCGCATCACCTGCGAGGGCTTGTCGGACATCGACACGGTCCGGGGGGCGTGGCGCAGCGTGACCCGGCCGGAAAGCTCGCTGCGGCGTGCCAGAAGCGGTGTCAGCACCGCCTCGTCACCATGCAGCAGGAAACCGACATCGGGGTTCTTCTCCGCCGCATCGGCAAGTCCGCCGACCACCACAGAGGGGCCCTGGTCGCCGCCCATGGCATCGACGGAAATGACCAGACGCCCTGCGACATTGCCCGCAGGGCCGGTCGATGATGGCGGTGCGGCCCCTTCGGACATGCCAGGGGTGCCCGGCGCGGCTTACGCCGCGTCTTCGTCCAGATCGACCTCACGCGCCGAGGCGACGACCTCGCGCGAATCGTAGTGGCCGCAGGAGGGGCAGACGTGATGCGGGCGCTTCAGCTCCCCGCAGTTCGAGCAGGAATTCGGGTTCGCCGCCACCAACGCGTCATGCGCCCGGCGCATGTTGCGCCGCGAGCTGGTGGTGCGGTTCTGCGGGACGGCCATGTGTAAACCTCGGTCGTGCGGGGCAAAGCCCCTTGATTTCGTTCCACAAAGCGCGGGCGCGGCTGGCCCACCGGGCCGCCGCGCCCCACGCCTTGATGCGAGGCGCGGAAAATACTGCGAATCCGGTCAGGCGCAAGCGGAAAAGGCAGGCTCAGATTTCTCCGCCATCGTCCCTGGCTTGGCGCAGCCGGGCCAGGGCGGCGAAAGGTTTCGCCGGGGCCTCGTCCGCTCCGCCTTCCGGCGGGGCCACGGCGGCAAGTCCCGCTTCGGCGCCCGGCGCGCGCGGGTAAAGCGGCAGGGCGAGCATCAGGGCCTCCGCCGCCAAGGCCATCAGGTCGATCGCGTCCGGCAGCGGCTCGGCATCGACGTCTTCGGGGATCTCGCTCTCTTCCGCTGCGGGCGCAGCGGCTTCGGCGAGGAAACGACGGGTGACAGGCTCGTCGATCACCGTCGCAACCGGTTCGAGCGTCACCACGCAGGGCTGCACCGCCTGGGCGGAAAGGCGGGCGGATAGGAGAAAGTCGGCCTTGCCCTCCGGGCGGATTTCGCCGGCCAGCCGCAGCGACGGCAGGTCGAGAAGCGCCAGGTCGCGCATCAGGGCCGCGCGTTCCTCGGGCGTGGGCTGCAGGTCGAAGACCGTCGGGCGACGGCGGCTTAGGCCGTGGCTGCGCAGGATATGATCGGACCTGGCCAAGGCTGCAGCGCTCCTTCCTTGAACCGCTGCCCGTCCTTCGTTATCCCGGGGGGCAATGCGGGCTGGGCCGGGGATAGGGTTCCGGGGCGGCTCTGGCAAGAGGGTGGGGCAGGGATGGTTTATCCGGTCGGGCGGCGCGGACGTGGGCGGCAGATGATGCTCGCGGCGACGGTGGCCGTGGCCATTGCTGCCTGTACGCCGATCTACCGCAACCACGGCTATGTTCCGAGCGATCAGGAGCTTGCCGAGGTCGCTGTCGGCGAGAGCACGCGCGAGGACGTGGCGCTGCTTCTCGGCCGGCCTTCCGCCTCGGGCCTCCTGAACGATGTGGGCTGGTACTATGTCCAGAGCCGCTGGAAGCAGGTCGGCCCGAAAGCTCCGCAGGAGATCGACCGCCAGGTGGTGGCGATCACCTTCGATGAAGGCGGGACGGTCAGCAACGTCGAGCGCTTCGGCCTGGAGGACGGCCGTGTCGTCGCCCTTTCGCGGCGGGTGACGGAGACGAATATCAAGGGGTTGGGCCTGATCCAGCAGCTTCTGTCCAGCTTCGGACGGCTGCGCGCCAGCGATCTGGTCGAGTGAATCTGCGGCCCCGCCGGCGGGTCGGCATTTTCATGGATGAAGAACGTGTCGGCCCACAAAAGGCTGGAACGATTCAGGGATTCTCATTAGGAATGAAATTGCAAGTCATTCGCGACGAGGTGATTCCATGGCCGACGACGCAAAGGCCAAGCTGCCCGTCTTCATAGACAAATTCGGGCTCTTGAAACCTTTCGACGGCAAGGCCTGCAAGTTCATGCCAGATCTGGTGTGGAAATCGATGGAGCGCGCTTTCCGGGGCTCTAGAATGTTCGAAGTCGTCAAGTCGCAGCCCAAGGAGCGGGGCTTCGACATCTCCGGCACCATCCAGAACGTCGAGTACGACGAGAAGAAGTCCTTGGTGAAGGCGAAGCTCTCGGTGGTCCTTGCCGAGACGCCTGGCCGATCATTTTTCGGTAATGTCTCAGGCGGCGCTTCGGTTGACGGGGTGAAGGCCGCCAAGCTGGAAAAGGCGTTGGAGGAATTGATCGAGGCCTTGGCCGATTCCCATGCGGGCCATGCAGTCATGCAGTGTGAGAAGAAAGCGAACGCGCGATAGCGCCGGAGATGCCGCCATGGCCGGAAAGAAGGAAAAGCCGCAGGTTCAGATCGAGAAAGTGACCCTCGGCAAGGTCTGGGACGACAAGGCCTGCAAGGAACTGCCCGATCTCTTGTCCGGCGCCATCGAATCCGCCCTGGGCAGCGATGTCGAGGTCGTCCGGTCCAAGCCCAAGACGGGGTTCATCGTTGCAACCTCGGTCGAGGAGGCCGCCTTCGACAAGGAAAAGGGGCTGCTCTCCCTCTGGCTCAAGGCCCTTCTGACATCCGGCGAGAAGTCGCTGAAAAGCTCGCTCCTCCAGAAGGGCTCGCTCAAGGGGGTCGATGACAAGTCGCTTCCGGCCAAGCTGAAGAAGGTTGCGGATGCCGTGGGTGGTGCGCTGGGCAAGAACCTGGCCAAGGAAATCGCCGATGCCGCCAAGGAATGAGCGCGGGCCCGCGCCGGGCGGACCCGCAGGATTTCAGGCCTTTTCCTTGTAATCCAGCGCCACGCCATTGATGCAGTAGCGCAGCCAGGTGGGTTTCGGACCATCGGGGAAGACATGTCCGAGATGGGCGTGGCAGCGGTTGCAGTGCACTTCGGTGCGCCGCATGAACCAGCCCCTGTCTTCCTGGGTGCCGACATCGGCGCCGTCGGCCGGCTTCCAGAACGACGGCCAGCCGGTGCCGCTGTCGAACTTCTCCGACTGGTCGAAGAGCGGCGCGCCGCAGCAGACGCAGTGGAACATGCCCGGCGCCTTGGGAAAGTCGTCATGGGTAAAGGCGCGTTCGGTCCCGTGCTGGCGCGTCACCTTGAAGGCGAGGTCGGAAAGCTGCGTCCGCCACTCGGCTTCGGACTTCTCCACCTTGTCCGTCGTCTTCTGGTCGGCCATCGCGTTTCTCCCGCCTTTGGTGGCGCGAATGTAGGTCCGCCTTCCGGGATCGCCAAGGGCCGCAGGGCCGCCTCGCGGATCGGTGACCGGCCGGCTGCCCTCCGCACCGTCCGACCCGCGAAGCCGGGTTCAGCCATGCCCGCCAAGACCGCCGGGAGCAGAGCCGTCCGCGCCGCGCGGCAAAAGCGGGGTGGCGCCGCTGGTGGCCTCACCGCTTGCGCGTCCCGCCCGTCGCGACCAAGATGAGGCGCGGGCCTGCGGTCGCCCCTGAGAACCTGCGCCGGTCCCATGCTGTCCCTGCCTGATCGTCGTTTCCGTATCCGCATCGCCGAGACGGCGGAGGATCTGGCCGCAGCACGAAAACTCAGGGCCCTGTGCTTCTGCGCTCCAGACCTCGAAATCGATGCCGACGCATTCGACGCCATCTGTACCCATTTCCTCATCGAGGATTGGCGCAACCGCCGCCTCGTCTGCTGCTTCCGAATCCTGTCGCTGAACGATGGCCGCGAGATCGGCCGCAGCTATTCGGCACAGTTCTACGATCTGGCGGCGCTCGCGGGCTTTCCTGGCCGCATGCTGGAAATGGGGCGTTTCTGCATCGCGCCCGGGGCCATTGAGCCGGACATCCTGCGCCTTGCCTGGGCTGCGCTGACCGCATGGGTTGATCGGGAACGTGTGGAGCTGCTCTTCGGCTGTTCCTCCTTCCGCGGCACCGAAGTGGCCGCGCATCTGGACGCTTTCGCGCTCCTCAGGGAACGCCATCTCGCCCCCTTTCGCTGGGTCCCGCAGGTCAAGGCTCCGGAGGTCTTTCCTTTCGCACGCCAGCTGCATGGCGTGACGCCGGACCCGAAAGCGGCCGCACTGGCGATGCCGCCCCTCTTGCGCAGCTATCTGGCAATGGGCGGCTGGGTCAGCGACCACGCGGTGGTGGATCGCGAACTCGGCACGATCCACGTCTTTACCGGACTGGAGGTCGCCCGCGTGCCGCCTGCACGCGCCCGAGCGCTGCGCGCTGTCGTGACCTAGGCGATTATCCGGCGCCGCCCGCGTTGACCCCGGCCCGCAGGCCCCCTAAAGCCGCCTGCCATGGCTGCCCCGATCCTCCAGATCACCGATGTCTCGCTCCGCTTCGGCCGCCAGCCGTTGTTCGAGGGCGTGTCGCTGACGCTCCAGCCCGGAGAGCGCGTGGCGCTTGTCGGCCGCAACGGTTCGGGCAAGTCCACGCTGATGAAGGTCATGGCCGGTCTGGTGGAGCCCGACCGGGGTGCGGTCGCGCTGCCGCAGGGCGTGACCGTGGGCTATATGGAACAGGACCCGGACCTTTCGGCCTTTGCCACGCTCGGCGCCTATGCGGCGAGCCGGCTGGCGCCCGAGGAGGCCTACCGTGTCGAGGCCGCTGCCGAGGGCCTGGGCTTTCGCCCCGAAACTCCGGTCGCCACCGCTTCGGGCGGCGAGCGGCGGCGGGCGGCGCTGGCCAAGCTGATGGCCGAGGCGCCGGAGCTGATGCTGCTGGACGAGCCCACCAACCATCTCGACATCGCGGCCATCGAATGGCTGGAGGCGACGCTCGCCGCCACCCGCGCCGCCTTCGTCCTGATCTCGCACGACCGCGCCTTCCTGCGCCGCCTCACCCGCGCCACGCTCTGGGTGGACCGGGGCGAGATCCGGCGCCGCGAGCTTGGGTTCGAGGGATTCGAGGACTGGCGCGAGGAAGTCTGGGCGGCGGAGGACGAAGCACGCCACAAGCTCGACCGCAAGATCAAGGCCGAGGCGAAATGGGCGGTGGAGGGGATCAGCGCCCGCCGCAAGCGCAACCAGGGCCGTGTGCGCGCCCTTGCCGCCCTGCGCAGCGAGCGGGCAGCGCAGGTGCGGCGTCAGGGGACGGCGGCGCTGGGGCTGGATGCCGGACAGGCCTCCGGCGCCATGGTGATCGAGGCGAAGGGGCTATCGCATGCCTTCGGCGCCACGGTGATCGCCAAGGGGCTCGATCTGCGCATCCTGCGCGGCGACCGCGTGGCCTTTGTCGGCGCCAACGGTGCGGGCAAGACGACGCTCCTCAACCTGCTGACCGGGCAGATGCCGCCCGATGCGGGGACCGTCCGGCTGGGCACCAATCTCGAAATCGCCCATTTCGACCAGGCGCGGACCGGGCTCGACCCCGAGGCGAGCCTGTGGGACAGCCTGACCCAGGACCCGGCCCTGCGCGCCGGCGGCGACCAGGTGATGGTGCGCGGCCTTGCCCGCCATGTGGTGGGCTATCTCAAGGACTTTCTCTTCGACGAGGTGCAGGCGCGGGCGCCGGTCAAGTCGCTGTCGGGGGGCGAGAAGGCGCGGCTGCTGCTCGCCCGGATCATGGCGCGGTCTTCCAATCTTCTGGTGCTGGACGAGCCGACCAACGATCTCGACATCGAGACGCTCGACCTCCTGCAGGAGGTGCTGGACGACTATGCCGGCACGGTCCTGCTCGTCAGCCACGACCGCGACTTCATCGACCGCATCGCTACCCAGACCGTGGCGCTGGAAGGGCAGGGGCGGATCACCGTCTATCCCGGCGGCTGGTCGGACTATGCCGCGCAGCGCCCGGTCCCGGCCGCGCCGGCGGTCCCGGCAGCGGCGGACAAGCCCCGCCCGGCCCCGGCTGCCCGGCCGAAGGCGCCGGCGCAGGGCCTGAGCTTCTCCGAGCGCAAGCGGCTCGACGACCTTCCCGCCCAGATCGCGCGCCTCGAAGCCGAGATCGCCAGGCTGAACACGCTGCTGGCGACGCCGGAGCTCTTCACCGCCGAGCCGGTGAAGGCGCGCCGGGCGACCGAGATGCTGGCCGAGCGCCAGACGGCGCTGGCGGCGGCAGAAGACGAGTGGCTGGCGCTGGCCGAGCGGGCCTGAGGGGCGCGATCAGGGGCAGGCGTCCGCCGGCACGGCGGGGATCATGAACACCCGGTCGTCGCCGCGATCGCCGGCCAGTTCGACAAAGCGCCGCGACCCTTCGAAGGCGATGCCGCGCCGCGCCAGCGTCAGCTTCACCGCCCCGCCCTTGGCGTCCTCCAGAATGAAGGCGCCGGCATCGCCTTCCATGACGCAGTCCATCCGCCGGCCCCAGCCGTCGCAATAGGCGGTGCCGAGGTAGATCTCGTCATCGCCCCGCACCATCAGCCCGACCCGCAGGATCGGCGCATCCGCCTCGTCCGCACCGGTCTCCGGCCCGAGCGCGATCAGCGTCACGTTCTGGGCGGGATGTTCGGCGAGATGCTGGCGCGAGTACTGGCGCAGGTAGCATTGGCCCGGTGCGGCCGCCTCGGCCGGAAGCGTGGCGATGGCGGCAAATGCGACGCCGGCACAGATGAAATGTCTGAACATGCAAGTCTCCATTCTTCTCCTGCCAGCCTGCGCCGGCTCTGCGATGCAGGGCAAGCCCGTCGCCCCGGTCACCAGCGACCGCCGGCGCCGCCGCCGGAGGACCTGCCGCCGCCCGACCCCGAGCTTCCGCCACTGCGGGACTTGCGGCCTTTCTTCGGGATGCGGATGTCGCGCTCGCTCCGGTGGCTGCAGGAGTTGCAGACGACAAGCTGCCGCTCCTTGCCCTCGTTGTAGATCGAGGCCGGCGTCAGCACCGCATAGCTCCGCTGGAGGGTCTTGGCCCCGCAGGACGGACAGCGGCGGAAGCGCATCAGGAAATTGCCCACCCGGCGGTGGCTGTTGGCGCCGATGACGATCAGGAAGCCGATCGCGCCGAAGATCGCCGCCCCGATGATCCCGCTCTCCGGCGCGGCACTTTCCGCCGGCGGCGGATTTCCGGCCTGATGCGGGTCGATCAGGCGGGGGCGCAGCGCCTTGACCCCGGCCAGGAGGCCCTGGCCATAGGCCTGCTCGCGGAAGGAGGGGATGATGGCATTGTCCACCACCCGCTGCGCTGCCGCGTCGAACTCCGGCGGATAGCCCGAGCCGAGCACCAGCCACATCTCGCGGTCTTCGATCCCGGCCATGATCATGATGCCGTCGTTGCGGCTGGCATCGCCAATTTCCCAGGTGTTGAAAAGGCTTGTGGACCATTCCTCAACCGTCAGAGGCGGCCCGTAGTCGCTGCGCGCTCGCACCGTGACCACCACCGCCTGCACGCCGGTCTCGGTCTCGATGGCGACAAGCGCGTCGTGGAGGGAGGATTCCTCCTCGGCGCTCAGCACCGAGGCGAAATCGTTCACATAGGGATCGAGCCGCTCGGGAAAGTCCTGGGCAGCCGCAGCGAAGGGAAGGAGCAGGAAAAGAAGCAGCGCGCGCATGCGAAAGCATCTCTGAAGGGTCCGGTGCGGATTGGGCATGCCAGAGGCCCGGCTGGCAAGTCCTGTCCAGCCGCGACCGGCCTGCAAGGTGCTTGGCGGGGCGAGGAAATGCGCGTATGAGCGCGCTCATGACGCTGCGCATCTGCATCCGCATCTGCTGCATCGCCGGCTGACTTCGGTCGCGGGCCTTTGCGTCGTGTTCTCCCCGAACCTTCCCAAGGGCCCCTGAGAGGGGGGAGAGAATGATCCGTCTGACCAACAGCGCCACGCGGCGGAAGGAAGAGTTCCGCCCCTTGGACCCGTCCAACGTGCGCATGTATGTCTGCGGCCCCACCGTCTATGACCGCGCGCATCTGGGCAATGCCCGGCCGGTGGTGGTCTTCGACGTGCTGTTCCGCCTGCTGCGCTACTCCTATGGCGCCGATCACGTCACCTATGTCCGCAACATCACCGACGTGGATGACAAGATCAACGCACGCGCCGCCGAGAGCGGCCGCCCGATCCGCGACATCACCGAGGAGACGGTGCGCTGGTATCACGAGGACATGGGCGCGCTCGGCGTCCTGGCCCCGAGCCACGAGCCAAGGGCGACGGAATGGATCGCCGGCATGGTGGCGATGATCGAGGGGCTGATCGCCTCGGGCCATGCCTATGCGGTGGAGGGCCATGTCCTCTTCCGCGTGCGCTCCTATGCCGGCTACGGGAAGCTTTCCGGCCGGTCGGTCGATGACATGATCGCCGGCGCGCGGGTGGAGGTGGCGCCCTTCAAGGAAGACCCGATGGATTTCGTCCTGTGGAAGCCCTCGCCCGCAGGCGTGCCGGGCTGGGACAGCCCCTGGGGTTTCGGCCGGCCGGGCTGGCATATCGAATGCTCGGCGATGTCCAAGGGCCTTCTGGGCGAGCGCTTCGACATTCACGGCGGCGGGCTCGACCTGCAGTTCCCCCACCACGAGAACGAGATCGCCCAGTCGGTCTGCGCCCATGGCGGGCACGGGCCTACCGATTTCGCCCAGGTCTGGCTGCACAACGAGATGCTGCAGGTCGAGGGGAAGAAGATGTCCAAGAGCCTGGGCAACTTCTTCACCGTGCGGGATTTGCTGAATCAGGGGGTGCCGGGGGAGGTGATCCGGTTTGTGCTGCTGAGCACGCATTACCGGAAGCCGATGGACTGGACTGCGGAGAAGGCGCGGGAGGCCAGGCGGACGTTGGTGGACTGGTATACAAAGACTGACGGTGTTGAGGCCGATTGGGAGTTGATCGGTTACGTGGAACGCGCGCTCGGCGACGACCTAAACACGCACGCCGCTCTTGAAGAACTAAGGACCTGGTCAAACTCTCTTTCGGAACACTCGGCAGGGTCCTTAAAGGCCGGCATGATGCTGCTAGGTTTTCCGGCAGCAGAACAGGTCGGCTGGTTCCGCAAGCAGCAGAGTTCCGTTCCAGGAATCATGTTTTCTGGGGTCCGCGAGCCAAAGCTCGACATTCTCGAACTACTGCTCAGAAAGCTAACGTCTCTTCGCCGTGAGAAAAGGTACCCTGAAGCCGATGCACTGCGGAAGTCGATAGAAGGATCAGGCGTAAAGGTCTCAGTTGTTGCGGGCACGACCTTTGCGGAGGTCCTCGATCACTTCGACCCTGCCAAGCTGGAGGCGCTGCAATGATCGCCCGGCGTGAACCCGTCCCGGGCTTGACCCGGGACCCCGACCTGGCACGAGGCCCCGGGTCAGGCCCGGGGCGGGTGTTTCGAGCATCGTCCTGTCTGCCCGATAGCCGCCGCCGCATGTCCGCGACCGGGGAGGCCCCGGGTCAGGCCCGGGGCGGGTATTCCCGGAGTGAAGCGGCATGACCCCCGAACGCCTCTCCCTCTTCGACACGACCCTGCGCGACGGCCAGCAGACGCTGGGCGTGCAGTTCTCCGTCGCCGAGAAGGTCCAGATCGCCGAGGCGCTGGATGCGCTGGGGCTGGACTATATCGAGGGCGGCTGGCCGGGCGCGAACCCGACCGACAGCGAGTTCTTCCGGGCCGCCCCCAAGACCCGCGCCACCATGACCGCCTTCGGCATGACCAAGCGCGCCGGGCGTTCGGCGGAGAATGACGATGTGCTGGCCATGGTGCTCGACGCCCGCACCCCCGCCGTCTGCCTGGTCGGCAAGACCCATCCCTTCCATGTGACGACCGCGCTCGGCATCACGCGGGAGGAGAACCTCGCCAATATCGCCGCCTCGGTCGCCCATGTGGTGGCCAGGGGGCGGGAGTGTCTGTTCGACGCGGAGCATTTCTTCGATGGCTGGAAGGCCGATCCCGCCTATGGCATCGCCTGTTGCCAGGCGGCGCTTGAAGCCGGCGCCCGCTGGATCGTCCTTTGCGACACCAACGGCGGCACCCTGCCGCCCGATATCCAGGCCGGGGTGAAGGCGGCGATCGCGGCCGGTATCCCGGGCGAGCGGCTGGGCATCCATGCCCATGACGACGCCGGGCTCGGGGTGGCGAACTCGCTTGCCGCCATCACCGCCGGGGTGCGGCAGGTGCAGGGTACGCTCAACGGCCTGGGCGAGCGCTGCGGCAATGCCAACCTGACCACGCTGATCCCGACGCTCCTGCTCAAGGAACCCTACCGCAGCCGCTTCACCACCGGCGTGACGCCCGAGGCGCTGGCGGGGCTGCTGCGCATCTCGCGGATGCTGGACGACATCCTCAACCGCGTGCCGCTGCGAAGCGCGCCTTACGTCGGCGCCGGGGCCTTTGCTCACAAGGCGGGGCTCCATGCCTCGGCCATCCTCAAGGACCCCTCGACCTACGAGCATGTGCCGCCCGAGGCGGTGGGCAACGACCGGGTGATCCCGATGTCGAACCAGGCCGGCCAGTCGAACCTGCGCGCCCGTCTGGTGGCGGCGGGGATCGAGGTCGCGCCGGGCGACCCGCGCCTCGGCCGCATCCTCGAAGTGGTCAAGGCGCGCGAGGACCAGGGCTATGCCTATGACGGGGCGCAGGCCTCGTTCGAGCTGATGGCGCGGGCGGAACTGGGGCTCTTGCCCGAGTTCTTCGAGGTCAAGCGCTACCGGGTGACGGTGGAGCGGCGGAAGAACAAGTACAACCGCATGGTCTCATTGTCCGAGGCCGTGGTGGTGGTGAAGATCGGCAATGTGAAGATGCTGTCGGTGAGCGAGTCGATGGACGAGACCGGCACCGACCGCGGCCCGGTCAACGCGCTGTCGAAGGCGCTGGCCAAGGACCTGGGGCCGTATCAGGCCAGCATCGACGATATGAAGCTGGTGGATTTCAAGGTGCGGATCACGCAAGGCGGCACCGAGGCGGTGACGCGGGTCATCATCGACAGCGAGGATTCGGCCGGGCACCGCTGGTCCACGGTCGGGGTCTCGGCCAATATCGTCGATGCGAGTTTCGAGGCGCTTCTCGACGCCATCACCTGGAAGCTGATCCGCGACGGCGCCCGCCCGGTGCCCTCCGGCGCCGACGCTGCCGCCGGATGAGCATCGCCGCCTGTGCCGAACTGGTGCGCAAGGGCGACCCGGACCGCTTCCTCGCCGTCATGGCGGCGCCGGCGGCGGTGCGGGCGCGGCTCTTCGTCCTTTACGCCTTCAATCTTGAGGTTGCCCGGGCGCCCTGGGTCTCGGAGCAGCCGCTGATGGGCCAGATGCGCCTGACCTGGTGGCGCGACGTGGTGGAGAACGCGGCCTCCGGCGCTGCCCGGGCGCATGAGGTGGCCGGTCCGCTGCATGACCTGATCCGCGAAGCCGCCTTGCCCGTCGATGTGCTGGACCGTCTGGTGGCGGCGCGGCACTGGGACCTCGCCTCGGAGCCCTTCACCGACGATGCGGCGCTCTGGACCTATCTCGACGACACGGCCGGCGGGCTGATGTGGCTGGCCGTCAGGGCCTGCGGCGGAGCCGACGAGACGGCGGCGCGCGCGCTCGGTCAGGCGGCGGGGCTGGCGGCCTTCCTTCGGGCGGTGCCGGAGCTTGCGGCGCGGGGCAGGGCGCCCCTGCCGGACAGGGCGCCGGAGGCGATCCGGGCGCTGGCGGCCGGGGGACTGGCGCGGCTCGATACCGGGCGCGGCCTGCGCTCGCCGGCCAAGCTCGCCGCCTGGATGGCGCGGCCGGTCCTGACGCGGGCCCGACGCGATCCTGCGGCGGTTCTCGCGGGGCGGCTGGCGCCCAGCGAATTCGCCCGTCGCGGGGGCCTTTTATGGTCGGGGCTTACCGGACGGATTTAGGCTTGAGCGCCAGCCAGATCAGCGCCCCGCCGGCGAGGGTCAGGAAGGGCAGCATGGCGATATTGACCGCATGCCAGCCCTCCACCACCGAGCCGCCGGCGCAGTTCATCAGCCCGCCGGAGGACAGCGAGGCCAGCGTCACCCCGCCGAAGACGATGGCGTCGTTCAGCCCCTGCATCCGCCCGCGTTCCTCGGGCAGGTGGGCGGAGGTGAGCATGGTGGTGGCGCCGATGAAGCCGAAGTTCCAGCCGAGCCCGAGCAGGATCATGGCACCGAAGAAATGCTCAAGCCGGACGCCGGACAGGGCCACAAGGCCGGAGATCGCCAGGATGACCAGCCCGGCGGCGACGATACGGGGGGCGCCGAAGCGGGCGATCAGGTTTCCGGTGAAGAAGCTCGGCACGAACATCGCCAGCACATGGGCCGAAACGATGTCGGCCGCATTCGCCTTCTCGAATCCACAGCCGACCACCGCGAGCGGTGACGAGGTCATGACCAGGTTCATCAGCGCATAGGAGACGGTGGCGCAGATGACCGCCACCAGGATGGTCGGGTCGGACAGAAGCTCCAGCCGCGTCCGTCCCTGTGCCGCGCCCGCTGCGGCGGCGACCGGACGCGGGCTGTCGAGAAAGGCGAAGAGCCAGACCCCCACCACGTTCAGCGCGATGGCGGCGAGATAGGTTGCAAGGAAGGGAACGACCATCGCGTCGGCCGTCAGCTTTACCAACTGCGGCCCGAGGACGGCGGAGAGAAGCCCCCCCGCCATCACCCAGGAGATCGCGCGCGGCTGGAACGCCGGGGAGGCGGCATCGGCGGCGGCGAAACGGTAGAAGCCCTGCGCACTCATGTAGCCGCCGCTGAGGAAGGCGCCGAGAACGAAGAGCGCAAAGCTGCCGTGCCACAGCCCCAAGGCGCTGAGCGCTGCGCCGGCCGCTCCGCAGGCGGTCCCGGCGACGAAACCGGCGCGCCGGCCGGCGCGGGCCATGAGATTGGAAAGCGGCGTTGCCGCCACCATCGAACCGACGACCAGAGCGGTGATCGGCAGGGTGGCGATGCAGGGATTGGGCGCCAGCGTCTGTCCGGCCAGGCCCGCCACGGTGAAGGCCATGGGAAGCTGCGCCCCCATGAGCCCCTGCGCAAGGACCAGGATGAGGACAGTGCGGCGGGCGCGGGCGTCGGGGTCTGTTTCGGCGGTCACGGACATGGTGCAGGCTTGGATCCGAAGCCTGGCGGGGACAAGAGCGAAAAGCGCGGTTGCGCAGGCTTCGGGTGGATCGACGCCCGGCAGCATGCTAGCCGCCCTGCGGGAGGTGCCCCATGGTCGGACGGATCATCGAGAGCGAGGCCTGCGTGGCCGAGGGTGCGGACTGGCTCGCTGCCCGCGAGCCGCGCTTTGCTCATGCGCTGTCGCTGACCGGCCTGCCGCCGCTGCGCCGGCGTCCCGATGGTTTCGCCGCACTCTGGGATGCGATCGTCAGCCAGCAGGTCTCGGTCGCCTCGGCCGATGCGATCTGGGCCCGGCTGGAGGCGGCGGGGATGGTGACGGCCGAAGCGGTGGCGGCAGCGGATGACGAGGCCCTGCGCGCCTGCGGCCTGTCGCGGCAGAAGCTGCGCTATGGCAAGGCGCTGGCCGGAGCCGGTATCGACTTCGATGGGCTGCGCTCGGCACCGACCGGGGCCGTGGTGACGACGCTGGTCGCCGTGCCGGGGATCGGGCAATGGACGGCGGAGATCTACGCCATGTTCTCGCTGGGCCGTGCCGATGTCTTCGCCCCCGGCGATCTGGCCCTGCAGGAGGCGGCGCGGCGGCTCTTCGGCCTTCCCGAGCGGCCCAGGGAACGCGCCTTCCGCGAGATGGCGGAGGTCTGGTCGCCCTGGAGGTCTGTTGCGGCAAGGCTTCTGTGGGCCTACTACCGCGTCGATAAGGGCCGGGAGGGGATCGGATGACGCGACTGCTGCACTCCTCGCGCAAGGGCGCGGCCGAGCCCAGTTCGCTCGTCGTCTTCCTGCATGGCTATGGGGCGGACGGGTCGGACCTGCTCGACCTTGCCGATGTCCTCGGGCCGCATCTTCCGGGCACGGCCTTCCTCGCGCCCGATGCGCCGGAGCCCTGCCGGTCAAGCCCGATGGGGCGGCAGTGGTTCCCGATCCCCTGGATCGACGGTTCCACCGAGGCGGCGGCGGCGGCAGGGTTGGCGGCGGCGGCCGATGACCTCAACGCCTTTCTCGACGGGGCGCTGGCCGATGCGGGGCTCGGCGCGGAGCGCATGGCGCTGGTGGGCTTCAGCCAGGGCGCGATGATGGCGATGCATGTCGCCCCGCGGCGGGCGGCGGCGGTGGCGGGCGTGGTGGCGATCTCCGGACGGCTGCTGGCGCCCGAAACGCTGGCGGCGGAAACGGTGGTCCGGCCGCCGGTGCTTCTGGTCCATGGCGACCAGGACGAGCTGGTGCCCTTCGCCAACATGGATTTCGCCGGGCGCACGCTTGCGGGCGCAGGGTTCGATGTCTATGGCCATGTGATGCGCGGCACCGGGCACGGGATCGCGCCGGACGGGCTTTCGGTGACGCTGTCTTTCCTGCACGACCGCCTGGGCGGCTGACGTCACGCCCCTGTCATCCGCCGCGATTAGTGCGGAGCGACCCGCAGTTTGCGGGCTTGTCAGGCGAGGCACGCCAGATATAGTCATGTCGTGACGGGGCGGGGCTCCCCGCTCCGGCTCGCGGAGCGGAAAGGGAGTTGCCGTTTGGGTCTGGAAGGCGAGTTCCGCAAGACCTTCGTCCGCGATCCGGCGGTGTTGCGCCACCATCCGGCGCTGGTGCTCAATGCCGACTACCGCCCCTTGAGCTATTACCCGCTCAGCCTCTGGCCCTGGCAGGAGGCGATAAAGGCCGCCGTGCTCGACCGGGTGACGATCGTGGCGGAGTATGACGCGGTGGTGCGCAGCCAGCGCCATGCCTTCCGCCTGCCCTCGGTCGTGGTCCTGCGCGACTATGTGAAGCCGAAGAAGACGGTGGCCTTCACCCGGTTCAACCTGTTTCTGCGCGACGGGTTCTGCTGCCAGTATTGCGGCGCGCGGGGCGATCTGACCTTCGACCATGTGGTGCCGCGCTCGCGCGGCGGGCGCACGACCTGGGAGAATGTCGTCGCGGCCTGTTCGCCCTGCAACCTGCGCAAGGGCAACCGTTCGCTCAAGGCCTCGGGCCTGCATCTGGCCCGGCCGCCGCGCCGGCCGTCCAGCGAGGAGATGCAGGCCCACGGCCGACGGTTTCCGCCCAACTACCTGCACGACAGCTGGCTGGATTATCTCTACTGGGATGCCGAACTCGACGCCTGAGCGGCGGATGGAGGCCTGCCTTCCCTTTTCGGACGGTGGGACCTAGGGTTCCCGGCGGTTCGGGGGAGGGCGTGATGACGGTCGGGCTCGATGTCGCGGCGATCAATCTCGGCGTGGCCCTGGCCTGCGGCGCGGTGATCGGCTCGGAACGCCAGGTGCGCCAGCGCATGGCCGGGCTGCGGACCAATGCGCTGGTCGCCCTGGGCGCCGCGAGCTTTGTCACTTTCTCGGCGCTCTATCCCAACGAGGTCAGCCAGACACGGGTGGCGGCGCAGATCGTCTCCGGCATCGGCTTTCTCGGCGCCGGGCTGATCTTCCGCGACGGGTTCAGCATTCACGGGATCAACACGGCGGCAACTTTGTGGTGCTCGGCCGCCGTAGGGATGATGGCGGGCGCTGGGGCCTTGAGCCTTGCCGCCCTGCTGACGGTGTTCGTGGTCTTTGTGAACCTCGGCCTGCGTCCGCTGGTGAAGTGGCTCAAGCGCCATACGCGGGCCGGGGCCGTCATGTCGCGCAGCTTCCGCATCACCGTGGCCTGCCGGTCCGAGGCCGAGGGCGCGGTGCGTGCGCTTCTCCTGCGGGTGCTCAGCCTCGGCGGGATGAAGATCGTCGGGATCGACGCGGGCGAGCAGCGCGACGGCACCGTGGAGCTTGTTGCGACTGCCGTCGGAGAAGGCGTGACCGAGGCCGATTTCGAGCAGGCTGCGCAGAGAATCGCCGTCGAGCCGGGCCTGTCGCGCGTCTCCTGGCAGATCGGCGAGGAAAGCTGAAACACCTGGTTACGGCGCGGCGGATCTGCGTGCTAGACTCACTGGAGTCATCGCGGTAGAAGGCCGCCGATACCGCTAACAGTGCGGCTGAATGCCGCAGAACGGGGCAACCATGGTCTCGCGTGTCATCCCGGTGGAGCCCTTCGATCTGGTCATCTTCGGTGGCACGGGCGATCTGGCCAGGCGTAAGATTTTTCCCGGCCTTTTCAGGCGCTTTCTGGTCGGCCAGATGCCGGATAAGGCGCGCCTGATCGGCGCGGCGCGCAGCGCGATGTCGGTGGAAACCTTCCGCGAGTCCATCGCGGCCGCGATCCGCGACTTTGCGCCCGACACGCTGCGCGAGCCCGACCGGCTGGCCGAATTCCTGAACCGGATCGGCTATGTGGCGATCGACGCCCAGGGCGAAGGCGGCTGGAAGAAGCTCAAGGCCGAGGTGCGCGCCGACGTGGTGCAGGCCTTCTATTTCTCGGTCGCCCCCTCGCTTTTCGGCCATCTTGCCGAGCGGCTGAAGAGCCACGGCATCGCCGGACCGGATTCGCGCATCGTGGTGGAGAAGCCCTTCGGCCGCGACCTCGCCTCGGCCCGGGCGCTGAACGAAACTCTCGCCGCCCATTTCGACGAGCGGCAGATCTACCGGATCGACCATTACCTCGGCAAGGAAACCGTCCAGAACCTGATGGCGGTGCGTTTCGCCAACATCCTGTTCGAGCCGATCTGGAAGGCGGAATACATCGACCATGTGCAGATCACCGTTGCCGAAACGGTGGGTGTGGACGGTCGCGGCGCCTATTACGACAAGTCGGGCGCCATGCGGGACATGGTGCAGAACCACCTGATGCAGCTCCTCTGCCTGATCGCGATGGAGCCGCCCTATCACTTCGACCCCAATGCGGTGCGCGACGAGAAGCTGAAGGTCATCCGCGCCCTCCAGCCGGTGCCGCCGTCCGATATCGTGCGCGGCCAGTATCTGGCCGGGGGCGGCCAGGGCAGCTATCTCGATCATTGCGGCGATCCGGGCAGCCGGACGGAGAGCTATATCGCGCTGAAGGTCCAGATCGCCAACTGGCGCTGGACCGGCACGCCCTTCTACCTGCGCACCGGCAAGCGGTTGCGCTCGCGGGCCTCGGAAATCGCCATCACCTTCCGCGCGCCGCCGCATTCGATCTTCGACGGCGCACCGGCAGGAGCGCAGAACGTGCTGGTCATCCGGTTGCAGCCCAACGAGGGCATGAACCTCATGGTGATGATCAAGGAACCCGGTCCCGGCGGCATGCGCCTGACCCAGGTGCCGCTGGACATGTCCTTTGCCACCGCGCTGGGGGACGAGGCCCAGAACATCACCGATGCCTACGAGCGGCTGATCATGGACGTGATCCGCGGCAACCAGACGCTGTTCATGCGCGGCGACGAGGTGGAAGCCGCCTGGGCCTGGGCCGATCCGATCATCGACGGCTGGGAAACCCAGCGCGACCGGCCCAAGCCCTACGATCCGGGGTCCTCGGGCCCGGAGGATGCGCTGATGCTCCTTCACCGCGACGGGCGCCGCTGGCGCGAGATGCGCGAGTGACTGGCTGCAGCGGCACAAGACGGGGCGCCGGTTCGGGGGTGAGATAGGCGAATGGATATTCAGGAATACCCTGACCGGGAATTTCTTTTCCTGAAACTCGCCGATCTGATCGCCGGCCAGCTCGCCGACTTCCTGCGCCGCGAAGGCCGCGCCTCGCTCTGCGTTCCCGGCGGCACCACGCCGGGGCCGATCTTCGACACGCTGTCCGGGGTCGATCTGGACTGGCAGAACGTCTCGGTCTTTCTCAATGACGAGCGCTGGGTCCCCGAGGACAACCCCCGGTCCAACACGCGGCTCCTGCGCGAGCGCCTGCTGACCGGCAAGGCCGCGCGGGCGCGACTCGTGCCGCTCTATGCCCCGCTGCCGACGCCGGAAGAGGCGCTTGAGGCGCTGTCCGAGGGCCTCGCGCCGCATCTTCCGATCTCGGTCCTGCTGCTCGGCATGGGCCCCGACATGCATACCGCCTCGCTCTTTCCGGGTGCCGACCGGCTGGCCGAAGGGCTGGCCGCAGATGCGCCGCTCCTCCTGCCGATGCGGGCCGAGGCGGCGGGCGAGCCACGGATCACCCTGACCGCGCCGGCGCTGACCGGGGCGATGAACATCCATCTACTGATAACCGGAGCCGAGAAACGCGCGGTGGTCGAACGGGCGGCGAAACTGCCGCCGCTCGATGCACCGGTGCGCATCATCCTCGACCGGGCCACCGTGCATTGGGCGGAGTGAGACGATGAAACACCATTGGGACGCGCTGGCAGCCCACCATGCTTCGGTCAAGGACCGGGCGATCCTTCCCCTGCTCGACGATGCGCGGGCGGCTGAATTCGCCGTGAGCGGCGACGGCCTGCGCTTCGACTATGCCAAGACGAACATCGACGCCGAGGGGCGCCGCCTCCTGGTGGAACTTGCCGAGGGCGCCGGCCTTTCCGCGCGCCGCGCGGCGATGTTCTCGGGCGAGAAGATCAACGAGACCGAAGGCCGCGCCGTCCTGCACACCGCCCTGCGGGCGGGCGATGACGCGGTCATCGCCGTGGACGGCAAGGACGTGATGCCGGAGGTGCGCCGCATCCGTGCCGCCGCCGGCGCCTTTGCCGAAGACGTGCGCTCCGGCCGGTTCAAGGGGCAGGGCGGGGCCATCACCGATGTGGTCAACATCGGCATCGGCGGCTCCGACCTCGGCCCGGCGATGGCGA
>CAZRQN010000006.1:0-49886 GCA_964602115.1 uncultured Rhodobacterales bacterium | reverse complement strand
AGGATGGCGGCTGGTCGATCCGCCCCTGCGGCATGCTGCCGGGCGCGCTGGCGGCGGTGGGCCGCGGGCTCTTCGATCCGCTGGGCCTGCCGAAGTTCACCATTCCCGAGCCGGGCAGCGTCGGCGGCCGCGAGTTCGCCTCCGTGCCCCCCGATCCGGACGATCCGCTCGATCCGGGCAGCTACGGCCCGCCGCCTCCGGGCGATCCTTTCGGCGGCACGACCCCGCCCAAGAAGAACCCGCCGCCGCCCTCGCCGGTGCCGCTGCCGGCCGGTGGGCCGCTCCTGCTGACCGCCGCTGCCGTTCTGGCGCTGCTGCGCCGCCGCCGGGATGGCGCGGGACGCGGGGGACGGCATTGATACCTCTGCTTCGCGTAAGACACTAGAAAATCTAGCGAATCACCCTGGATCACTGGCCTCCTGCTCTGGCGCTCTTCTGAACCTGCCGGGTGCGGAAGACCCCAAAACCCGTGAATAAGAAAGGCTTTCAGCACCAGGTTGAAGAAACATTCGGCATGTTTCGGGGGCTGCGTTCGCGGCAAAAACATGGTAGCTTTGTGGCCGAAATGTGGCTGTCCACGGTTCTGGCGGGCGGATCTAAGGCTCGCCTCTTACAGGAGAGGGTTTCAATGACCGGATTTACCAAACTTGCTGCAGCGGCCCTGTTCGCCGCTTCGATGGGAAGTGCGGCGCAGGCTGCAACTTTCGATTTCCAGGCCATCGCAGATGGTGCGGCCTTCAGCACGACTTCCGGGCCGGTGGCTGCTGGCGATGAGGGCAGCTGGGCCGGCGTGGTGGGCGGTGGCTCCGTCGGTATCCTCGACGGGGGTATTTCGGTGGTCGCCACCGGGACGGGCAGCAATGGCGCAACGCTGAATGCCTATTTCGATTCGGGCAGCGCCGGGCTTGGCGTCTGCGGAACGCTGACCAGCGACGGGCAGTGCAGCCCCTCGAATGATGACAACGTCGGCTCGATCGGCGGCACGAGCAACTCCAGCGGGCCGACCTACGAGACGCTGACCCTGACCTTCAGCACCGCCGTGCAGATGCTGGCGATCAACCTCGCCGGCGAAGGGCATGGGATTTTCGACGGAACGGTCCTCATCAACGGTATGCTTTTCGGGCCTTCGCCGCTGCCGGACGATTTCGCCGACATGGGCGGCGATTATTCGACGCTGACGATGGCGGCGTTGGCGACGCTCGGCGCCTCCAGCATCTGGACCTTCCAGTATGTGCCGACGAGCCAAGTGTCCTCGACCGACGAGTTCTATATCGACTCGGTGACCGTGGCGGCAGTGCCTCTGCCTGCTGCCGGCCTGCTGCTCGCCGGCGCGCTCGGCGGGTTAGCGGTGTTTCGCCGCCGCCGGACCGCCTGAGGCATCCGGGTATCGGATCTGACAGGCGAACGGCCGGCCCCGCTGGGGCCGGCCGTTTCTATTTCGCGGGTAAAGGCCCGGTACTGCCCCTATTCCGGAACGAAGCGCGGCAGGCGGGGCAGGAGGGCCTCCATCAGCCGCTGCAGCCGGGCCTCGGCCTCGGCCTCGCTCTCCTCCGGCCCGATCGGGGTGACGAAGCGGACCAGCGCGCCGTCGGTGCGGCCTAGGGTGAGGCTGTCGTAAAGCACGCTCGCCTTGGCCTTGAAGTCGTTAGTCATGCGCTTGCCGCGCTGCTCGAACCAGTAATAGACGAGCTGCTTGCTGAGCCCCTTCTGGATCACTGCCCGGTTCAGGGTGAAGGTGCCGTAGACCGTGCCCGGCATCGACACCTGATGCGGTTCGAGCGAGAAGATCTCCCAGCCGCCGACCGGCAGGCAGACCTCGGGCGAATGGATGCCGGTGCCCTCGGTCTGCTTCTCGTAGAAGGCGGAGAAGAAGTTCACCGGCTCGCCCTCGCCCGGGGCGGCATAGGTGATGTTGATATAGTCCGAGGCGTCGAGCACCCGTTCCACATCCGGATCGAGCGTCGAGGGGGCCCCCGACCAGGGACCGAAACTGCGCGGGAAGAGCGAGAAGCCGTCGCGGGCGATCTCGACCGGCGCCGGCGCCGGCGCCGCGACATGGGCCAGTGCCACGGCTGCGGTCAGCGCGCCGGCGGTGACCAGCCCGCGCGAGACCCGAACCCCGGTGATGCGCCGCGCCTCGGCCCCGAGCCCGGCGGTATCGAGGTCGATCGTCTCCGACAGGGGCTTGGGGTCGCGGGTCAGGCGCTGCAGCGCGATGGCGGTGACGAACAGGATCGCCACGCAGCAGCCGAAGATCACCCAGCCTTCGAAGAAATGCAGGAAGCCCTCGGCCTGTTCGATGCCGTAGCCGTTGACCATCGCGCCGATGATGCCGATGCGCACCGAGTTCATGAACACGGTGAGCGGCGCCGCCATCAGGAACAGCACCGCCTTGTGCCAGAAGGGGCCGCGGTAGAGGATCCCGAAGAGATAGGAGAAGGACAGGATCGGGAAGAGATAGCGCAGGCCCGAACAGGCCTCGGCCACCTGCAGCTTGTAGATGCCGAGATCGATGACATTGCCTTCGAGGAAGACGGGAATGCCCATCAGCCGGATGAACTCGACCCCGAGCCAGGAAGAGACGAGCTGCAGGATGATGGTGAGCTTCCAGTAAAGGAACTGCGGCAGCGGCAGCATGAAGATCAGATGCAGGACCGGCAGCAGGTGCCGGCGCCCGCGCTGCCAGCCCATCACGGTTAGCACCAGGCCTGCCAGCCAGAGGATGAGGCCATAGGTGGTGATGTCGGGGATGCGCACCAGATTGCCGAACATCCCGGTGCCGATGCCGGCCAGGATGACCAGCACGCCCGGCCAGCGCGTGGCCGAGGGCAGGGCACGCTCCTGCGGCGTTTCGCGGCGCAGCTCGCGCAGGAAGAGATAGAGCGAGATCATCGGGATCAGCGGCCCGTGGCTGTATTCGGGCGTGATCCAGGCCTGGCCGAGCGAGACGAGGCCCGGCCAGAAGGCCGGCACGGCGCCGATGACCGCCAGCGCCAGCCAGAAAAGGCCCGCAGGGCGGGCTGCGGCCGGCTGGGCGGCGGGACTGGCGGCGGGCATCGTCATCGGGCGGGGTGCGATCCGTCAGGGAAAATTCCTGCGGGACCATAGCGGTTTGGACGCTGCGGGGCCAGCGCCGGGACGAATCGGAAACGCGCTGTTCACGGCGCTGTGGGCGAAGCCCTGCGCCGGGTCTGGCGGACGGCCGATGTCGCCGCCGCCAGGCCCGAGGCAAAGATGAGCGTCAGCGTCAGTGTGGCGAGCGCCAGGGGCAGGCTCGCCTCGGGCAGTGGCGTGGTCCGCGTCAGTACGGAGGTCACCAGCGGATGGGAGAGATAGACCGTCAGCGACAAGCCAGCAGCGGTCCGTGCCGCGCGGTTGTCGGGCAGGGGAAGCGCTAGGCAGAGCCAGAAGGCCGCGCCGGCCAGCACCAGATGCGATGCCCCTGCCGGCCAGCCGGCTGCGGCCAGAAGTGCCGCTGTGGAAGCGACGAGGGCCGCGCGCCCGGCGAGGCCCGGCATGACCGCGAAGGCCGCGCCGATGAGCGCACCGGGTGTGCCATAGGCCCATTGTGCGAAGGGCAGGGGCAGGGTGCCTTCCGCCTGGGCCAGCACCGCAGTGGCGGCGGCAGCGGCAAGCAGGATGGCCAGAACCGGCCGAGCCTCCTGCGGCAGGTTGCGGGCGAGGCGGGCGAACGGCCAGAGCATGAGGCAGACGGCAGCAGCGAAGGGCAGGAACCAGAGATGGATCGCTGGCCCGGCCAGCCACATCCAGGGGGCGAATTCTACTCCCGGAGGCCGCCCGGCCAGCACGGCCTCGGCCAGTTTCAACACAGCATAGATCGTGCTCCACAGAGCCCAGGGAAGAAGGAGTCGCCGCAGTCGGTCCCGCGCGAAGGGGGCGAAGGCCGCGCGTTCGGCCCCCTCCCAGGCGAGGCTGGCGAGTAGGATCAGGAAAAAGGGCAGGGCGGCATAGCCGAGCCCGGAGCCTGGCGCCCCACTGTGGAAGATGACGATGCCTGCAGCGGCGACGAGACGGGCATGGTCGAGCGTGGCATTCCGCATGGCGGTTTCCGTCCGGCGGGAGGGAGACTACTCACGCGCGAAGAACACTACCCTGGGGTGCAGCCCGCGATCCTGCCGGACTTTCCAACTATGACCCTGCGGCGAAAATATGGCACGACCGGGGCGGTCGGGCCGGGCCGGGGTAACCGGCGGTCTATCGCCTCAGTACTGGCGTTCGAAGGTCTTGCGCAGGCCGAGGAAGATGGCGTTGTCCACCGCTTCCGGCGTGTCGGGATCGTCGCGCAGGCGGCGGCGGACGCCGGCGTCGAGAAGCCAGTCCTGGCCCACGTCATAGGTGACCATGACCCCGGCCGAGCCGTTGCGGGTGGTATCGCCGGTGGAGGTCTCCACGCTTTCGGCATAGCCGAAATCGGCCGACAGCACCGCCCGGGGGCTCAGGTCATGGGTCAGGCCCAGGGCGACACGGGTGGTGCGGGTCTCGCTGTCGGTGGTTTCCCCGGAGGTCACGCCGCGCGACAGGCTGACGGAGATCTGGCCATTGGGCAGGACATGGACCCAGTCGAGCGTGCCGATGGTCGAAAGCTCGCCATCCACTCCCCGCGTCAGGCCGAGACGGACGCCGAGGCTGCCGGAGGGCAGGTCGAGCTGACGCCCGAAGCTCAGCCCGGTGCGGGTGCCCTCGTCGGTATAGTCGGCATTGGCACCGATGACGAAGGTCCCGTTCGGCCGGGCGATGGAGAGATCCGCCGAAACCCGCGTGCTGTAGCTCGGATCCTCGCCCGCTTCCTTGAAGCGGTTGCGGCTGGCATCGAAGGTCAGCGTCATGGCTTCGGAAAGGTCGAGCCGCACGTCGGCGCCCAGCTGCGCCCGCTGCCAGTCCGTCTCGCCGGGGGCATCGATGAAATTGGTGTCGCGCACCGCCGCGCGGAGCCCGAAGCCCCAGCGCCGGTCCTCGCCCCAGCGGTAGGCGATGGTGCCGCCCGAGGTCTGCCGCTTGCCGGTGAGGCTGTCGAAGTCGTCGATGGTGCGGTCCTGCGCGAGGTCGATCTCGTTCCAGAAGGCGGTGGCGTCGATCCGCGCCGCCGCGCTGTCGCGGCCCCAGGACAGCCGCAGGTCGGGGTTGACGAGCCCGTCCCTGAGCAGGTTGTCGCCGCCGTCGAGGAACTTGATGTAGCGCAGCCGCACGCTGGCATCGGCGGTGAAATAGCTCTCGGGCGTGACGCTCGCGATGCCGAAGGACAGTTGCGTATTGGTCTCGAAGCTTTCGTCGTCGCCGCCCGGGGTCAGCGTGCCGTTGGAATGCAGGAACTGGCGGTTGTCGATGCCAAAGGTGAAGCGCAGGCCGCCGGCGCCGTCATCCTGCGCCACGACCGGAACGCCGGCCAGCGCCGCCGCTGCCGCCGCCAGACCGATCCTGAACCTGCGCTGTCCTGCCCCGCCCATCCGCCTCTGCCTTCCCCGGTTTGCCCGGCTGTCGTTCAAGCCCGCCGGGCGGCTCCGCAGGGGAGGCGCCCGGCGGTGCAGGTCATTCGAAGAGCTTGCGCTGCGGGACGATGATGACATCGCCGCTGGTCAGCACCATGTCGCCGGCATTGCTCGCGCCGTTCTCGATCGCGACATAGTTGATGTTGTAGGTCTGGCTGCCGCGGCGCACCTGGACCCGCTTCTTGGCGGCGAACTTGGTGAAGCCGCCGATCTGGGCCAGGGCCTGCAGCACGGTCGTGCCCGGCTTCATCTCCACCCGGCCGCTCTTGCCGGCCTCGCCCAGCACATAGACATCGATCGTCGGGCCGCCGCGGGAGCCGCCCGTGCCGCCGCCGGTACCGCCGCCGGAGCGGTCGGACAGCCGGTCGATCGAGACGAAGACGGTGGGCGGCGCGGCAAAGCTCGGCGTCAGGCGGGCGATCAGGTCGGACTGGACTTCCTCCAGGGTGCGGCCGGAGGCCTTGACCGAGCCGGCCAGCGGCAGGGTGACGCGGCCGTCAGGCGCGATCAGGGCCTGGCGCGACAGGCCGGCATCCTCCACCACCTCGATGCGCAGCACATCGCCCGGACGAAGCTTGTAGCCATCCTGCGCCTGCGACGGCGCGGCCATCAGGACGAACCCGAGCAGCCCCAGAACCAGCACGGCGGCCCGGCCCAAGGCAGCGCCCGCGCGATACACCCATCCGATCATGTCCACATCCCTCATGTTCCCGCCCGCGTGGCCATACCGAAACCGCACGGTCGCGGGTGTGATCCCGCCGCAAAGCTCAGGATAGATCTTATCCGCCTGTCGGCAAAAGCGAAACCGGGAATCCGGCGGATTCCGGAGGGGAAACGTGCCGCCCGGGCAACGCTCCGGTTGTCCGCCGCCGGCCGGGCGCGCGTTCAGGGTGCGGTGGCGCCGGGGGCTGGCGCCGGGGGCGCCGGTGCGGTCGGCGGGCCGCCGAGAGCGGCCAGACGGGTCCTGGCCTCGGCGATCTGGGGCAGGGTGCTTTCCGGCCCGGCGACCTCGATCGCAAGCGCGAACTGCCGCCGCGCCTCCTCGGTCTTTCCGGCCTTATCCCAGGCCATGGCCAGGTGATACTGGGCCAGCGCATCGCCGGGCAGGCCGGGCGCGGCGCGTTCGAGATGGGAGAGCGCCTCCTCCATGTCGCCGCGGCGGAAGGCGATCCAGCCATAGGTATCGGCAAAGGCCGGCACGTCCGAGCCGCGCAGGCGGCGGGCGACGGCGAAGGCGCGGTCGAGGCTCTCGGGATCGGATTTGTAGGAGGTGATCATCGAGGCGAGGTTGTTGGCGACGATGACATTGCCGCTGTCCTCGGCATACATCGCCTCGTAGAGCGCGATCGCCCCGTCGATGTCGCCGGCGCGCTCCAGATCTCCCGCCTTCAACCAGCGCAGGGTGCTGGATTTCGGCTGGGCCGCCAGCGCCTCGTCGACGACGGTGGCCGCTTCCTCCCTGCGGTCCTGCGCGGACAGGAGCGCGTAGAGAAGCCGCACCGGCGCCTCGGCCTCGGGATCGGCGGCGATCAGGTCGCGGTACTGCTGCTCGGCCCTTGCGGTTTCGCCGCGCATGGCGTCGAGCCCGGCGGAGAGGAGCTTCAGGCCGCTGTCCTCCGGCCGCTCGATCTGGAGCCCGTCGAGATAGGTCCGCGCCTCGGCCAGCCTGCCCTGGCGCACCTGGGTCTCGACCAGCATGGCGACGGCGCGCAGGTCGTCGGGGGCCGAGCCGTCGGCATTGGCCTGGGTCTGGTCGCCGATGACCGAGGAGAGGAAGGACAGGCCCTCGTCCACCCGGTTCTGGCCGAGCAGGATCGCGGCTTTCAGCTCCTGAGCCGCCGCTCTCGCCTCGGGCTGGGGCAGGGCGGCCAGTTCATTGGCGATCGCCTCGGCCTCGGCCCAGTTCGACTGCGTCAGATGCAGTTGCGCCAGCATGCGCAGCACATCGGGCTGGCCGGGATTGGCGCGGCGGGCGTCCACGAGCACGGCGATGGCCGGCTCGGTGCGGCCCTCGCGGGCGAGGAATCCGGCATAGCGCAGCGCCTCCTGGGCGCGGTTGCCGGAGACCTCTACCGCCAGCGCCAGCCGTTCGGCGGCGAGGTCCGGCGCACCGTCTCGCTCATGCGCCTCGGCCATCAGGGTCAGGATCTCGGGATCGCGCGGTGCCTGGTCGAGCGCGGCGCGCAGATCGACGATGGCGCCGCCGGGATCGTCGGCGCGGATGCGGGCGGTGGCGCGCAGCTTCAGCCCCTCGACCTGGTTCGGATCCTCGGCCAGCACCTCCTCGATCCGGGCCCGGGCGCCCACGGCATTGCCGGTGCCCTCGAGCATGCGCGCCAGCATCAGTTTCAGCCGCCGGGTCTGGTCGGAGGCCTCGGCCTTGGCGAGGATCGCCTCCATCGCCGCCACCGCCTCGGCCTGCTTGCCGCCTTCGAAATCGAGCGTCGCCAGAAGCGCACCGTAGAGATCGGCATTGGCCGAGCCGGCATTGGCAGCCAGCAGCCGCTCGATCTCGGTCCGCGCTGCCTCGGCGCCGCGCGCCGACCGCAGGAGCTGGATCACCGCCACATGGCCCTGGGGGTCGGCGGTGGGTTCGCCGGCCTGCTCGCGCAGGAAGGCCTCGGCGCCGTCGATGTCCTTCTGCGCCAGGAACCAGCCGATCATCCCCGCCTTGACCTGGTCGTTGTCGGGGAAGCGCTGGACCATCTCCTTCAGCTGCGCGCCGGTTCCGGCGATGTCCTCGGCCTGGGCGAGGAGCTGGAGCTTCAGCATGTTGGATTCGAGATCGTCGGGGTCGGCGGCCAGCGCAGCCTCGACCAGAGGCAGGGCGGCGGCGGTATCCTTGCGCGCCAGCGCGTGGCCGATGAGAAGGCGGCGGGCGATCTGCGCCGCACCGGGCAGACCCTCGGGCTTGGGCGCGGCGGCGACCCCGGGTTCGGCGAGGAAGGCTTCCAGCGCGGCGGCGGCCTTGTCCTCGCCGGCCTTGTTGCGAGCTACGGCGGCGGTGCGGTAGTCGAGCGCGAGGCCGATCGCCCTCACGGTGGCATCCTCGGGCGCCAGCCGGATCGCCTCGCGGCCGTGGCGTTCGACCTCGGCCCAGTCGTTGCGCAGGAGCGCCATCTGGGCCAGGTCGCGCCGGGCATCGGCCGTGTCGGGATATTGCTCGATCAGCCGCAGCAACTGGCCATAGGCCTCGCTGTCCTTGCCCTGCTTGATGAGGATCGCGATGTAGGTTTCCCGCGCCTCCTTGTGGAAGCCGTTGAGCTCGAAGACGTTGCGCAGTTCCAGCACCGCACGTGTCTCGTCGCCCTGTTCCAGCAGGTCCAGTGCGGCCTGGAAATGCTTCTCGGCACGCTCCTCGGCACTGTCGCAGGCAGCGAGCATCAGCGTTGCGGCAAGCGCGAGCAGAACGGGGCGGACGGCGAAGGACATGGACCAAACTCTCCGGGCGACAGGCCCTCGTGACAGGTTTGCAGCGGTGTTACCGCAAGCCGCCCGCCGCTGTCAGCGGACAAGCGCACTCTCGCGCGGAAGTGAAACCACATAGGCCGTGCGGAAACGCGGCCGGGGCAGGGCAGGATCGGGGCATGAGGGCTCCGTGCCCAAAGTGGTCCCGGGGGAAGTGCCCAAGCCTTTCAGCGCGTTCGTCCCGCTTGGTCTCGCGATACCCGGAGGCCTGGCGGCCAATGCGCAGGGGTGCAGTCAGCGGTTAAGCCGCGGACCCCTGACGCTATAGTGCGTCTCCGCCGGCTGTCCGGTTTCCGCAGGCGGGCTCCCCTCCGGAGGAGCGTAAGCCGGCCGGCGAGGACGGTGGCAGGAACGGTAGTCTGTGGTACATGATGCGCGGCGACAGAAGCGTAGATGTGGCGGCGCAGTACCGCCGCCACGCCCGACACCCGCAGAGACCACCGTGATCAATGGCGGTCTTGGTCGGTATGAGGGGTTGCGGCCTTTGGTGAAGCTGATCATCCGTGCCATGAAGGACGGGCATGCCGCCTTCCGGACGGTTGCCAAGGCAGCCAGGCATCTGACCCGACAGGCAAGTGGCCGTCTTGCTGTCCAATCAAAGACATGTCCGAGTCTTACGGAGACGACCGTCGGATATCCTAAATGGGGTCAGTATCCTGTGGCGCGCAGCACGACGCGGACGGTGGCCAGCAGAAGCCGCGTGTCGGTCAGAAAAGACAGCGCCTGCTCGTATTCGGCATCGAATCCGGCGCGGGCGGCGAAGGTGGTGGCGTTGCGCTCGGAGACCTGCCAGGGGCCGGTGATGCCGGGGCGCAGGCGGAAATAGGCGTGTCCCGGATAGAGGACCCGTTGCGAGGGCATCATCGGCCGGGGGCCGACAAGGCTCATGTCGCCGGTGAGCACGTTCCACAGCTGCGGCAGCTCGTCGAGCGAGGACTTGCGCAGGAAGCGGCCCACCAGGGTGACGCGGGGATCGGCCTTCAGCTTCTGGGTGGCGTCCCATTCGGCGCGGGCGGCGGGGTCGGCGGCAAGGTGGCGCTCCATCCGCGCCTCGGCATCCACGACCATCGAGCGCAGCTTCCACATCCGGTAGAGATGCCCGCTGCGGCCGACACGCATCTGCGCGTAGAAGGCCGGCCCGCCGTCCAGCCGCACCAGAAGCGCGAGAAGCGCGATCAGCGGCAGGACCAGCGGCGCGGCGGCGATCACCGCGACCAGGTCGAGCGCGCGTTTCAGCCGGGTGCGGTACAGCCCGCGCCCCGGCAGGGGATCGTCATGCCCGACCGCTTGTGCGGCCGCCGGGGCGAAGTCGTGGTAGTGGGCGGTCATCGGGGGCGCCTGTCCTCAGGATTGCTGACGCAACGCGGCATCGCAGCGGACACGGGCGACGGGACCTTGCGCAGGCAGGGACCGCCGGACGGAACGACAGGACACCGGAAACACGCGGCACATCGAACTCAACCCCCGGTTATCCCTTATCCCGCCTTTGCCGGATACGCAACGATTCGAGACGATCTTGCACAAAACTATCAGCATTAACTGATTGACTCTCAATGTGAAAATTTGCGGCCCTCGGCGTGTTTCCGCCGTGTCCGGATTGTGGCGGAACTGTGTTTCCGCCGATTCAGGGGGCGTTTCGCCGCGTTTTGACGGTGCCTGGCGGGAGATGGGCCGGGTCCGGCTCCGGCGCGAATCGTCCTCAGGTTGCGCCCTGGCGCCGGGGCGGGGCGGGCCTGGCCCTGCCGCCCTGCGGCGAAGGCATGGCGGAGCGGTTGTCGTCACGCCCGAATCCCGCCCATATGTTGCGCGACAAGACGCGCGCGGTTAGGGCGCTTGGAGGCGCGCCGCGTCGCGCGGTGGGGACGGCATGGCCACGAGCCTGGATATCTACACGAGCCATTACGGGCTGCGCGAGCGGCCCTTCTCGCTGTTGCCGGATCCCGACTTCCTCTATTGGTCGCCGGCCCACAAGCGCGCCTATACGATGCTGGAATACGGGCTTCTGACCCGGGCGCCGATCACGCTGGTCACCGGCGAGATCGGGGCGGGCAAGACCACGCTCCTGCATTACCTCATCCGCACGGTGGAGGACGATGTCCGCATCGGGCTCGTCTCCAACGCCCAGGGCAACCGCGGCGAGATGCTGCGCTGGGTGATGCAGGCGCTGGGGCTGCAGCCGGCGGCGGGGGAGACGCATGTCGAGCTCTTCGGCCGCTTCCAGGACTATCTGATCGGCGAATATGCCGCCGGGCGCCGGGTGGTGCTGATCTTCGACGAGGCGCAGAACCTGTCCCGCGAGGGGCTGGAAGAGCTGCGCATGTACACCAACATCAATGCCGGCAAGGACGAGCTTCTCCAGCTTGTCCTCGTCGGCCAGCCGGAACTGCGCAAGATGGTGCGGCGGCCGGATCTGGTGCAGTTCGCGCAGCGCGTGGCGGCGGCGGTGCATCTGCCGGCGATGGACGGCACCATGGTGCGCGGCTATATCCGCCACCGGCTGGAGGTTGCCGGCGGCTCGGGCGATCTCTTCGTGCCCTCGGCGGTGGAGCTGATCTGGGAGGCGACGGGCGGGGTGCCGCGGCTGGTCAACCAGCTCTGCGATCTCTGCCTCGTCTATGCCTATACCAAGGGCAACAAGCGGGTCTGGCGGCTGACGGTGCAGCAGGTGCTGGACGACGGCGCCTTCTTCGCCGCGCGTCCGGGCGGGGCGCTCGAGCCCCTGATCCTGAGCCGTGACATGGTCGTGAAGGCGCGGTGACGGGATGCGCCGGGGGGTGTATGCGGTGAAAAGTGCAAGGTGGGGCGTGGCCCCGGGGATCGTCTGACGCCATGGACCTGAAGTTCTATTTCTCGGTCTTCCTGCGGCGCTTGCCGTGGTTCCTGCTGTTCCTCTTTGCCGGGACGGCGGCGGGACTGACGCTGGCCCGGGTGCTGCCGCCGGTCTTCCTCGCCCAGGCGCAGCTTGTGGTCGAAAGCGAACAGATCCCCGACGAACTGGCCGCTTCGACGGTGCAGACCCAGGCGATCGAGCAATTGCAGATCATCCAGCAGCGCATCCTCGCCCGCGACACGCTGATCGACATGGCCAACCGGCTGCAGATCTACGGCGATACCAGCCTGGCCCCGCGGCGGATGTCGGCCGACGAGATCGTCGAGGATCTGCGCACGCGCATCGTCATCCAGACCTCCGGCGGCAGTAGCGGCCGCGGTCCGGCGCAGGCCACCTTCGTCACTGTAGCCTTCGAGGCACCGAAGGCGCAGCTCGCTGCGGCGGTGACCAACGAAGTGGTCACTCTGATCCTGCGCGAGGACGTGGGCATGCGGACCACGGTGGCGCGGCAGACCCTCGACTTCTTCGATCAAGAGGCACAGCGGCTGGGGCAGGAGCTGGCCCGCCAGGAGGCGGCGATCCTCGCCTTCAAGCAGGCCAACCAGGATGCGCTGCCGGATTCGCTCGAATTCCGCCGCAGCCAGCAGGCGGCGCTGCAGGAACGGCTGGTCACCCTCGACCGCCAGGAGAGTGAACTCAAGGAGCGGCGCAGCCAGATCGAGCGGATCAAGGCGGCGGCCGAGGCGAACGGGACCGCCGCTGCGGGCCTGCCGCAGACCGAGGACCAGAAGCAGTTGCAGGCGCTGCGCGAAGAGCTTGCCCGCGTCCGCGCGGTGCTGTCGCCAAGCAATCCGCGGGTGAAGATGCTCGAGGTGCAGATCGCGGTGCAGGAGAAGGTGGTGGCCGACCAGCTCGCCGCCGAGATGCCGGCCAATGCCGATGGCGCGCCGCTGACGCCGCTCGATCTCCAGCTCGCCGACATCGACGCGCAGTTGCGCTTCGCCGCCACGCAGCGCGCCCAGGTGAACACCGATCTTGTCCGGCTGACCGCGACGATCGACGCCACGCCGGCCAACGCCATCCAGCTCGGGGTGCTGGAGCGCGACCTCGCCAATACGCGGGCGCAGTACGACACGTCGGTGGCCAAGAAGGCGATGGCCGAGACCGGCGAGGTGATCGAGGCCCTGGCCAAGGGCCAGCGGATCAGCGTCATCGAACAGGCGGTGACGCCGGCCGAGCCTGACCGCCCGAACCGGCTTCTGCTCGCCGGCGGCGGTGTGGGTCTCGGCCTGATGCTGGGGCTGGGCGTGGTGCTGCTGCTGGAGCTTCTGCACCCCGGCATCCGCCGGGCGCAGGAAATCACCGCCAAGCTCGGGGTCACGCCCTTTGCCACCGTGCCCTATATGCGTACCGCCGAGCAGATATTGCGGCGGCGGGTGGCGATCGGCGCGGCGATGGCGGCGGCGGTGGTGGGCATTCCGCTGGCGCTGTGGCTCATCCATACGCAGGTGATGCCGCTCGACCTGATGCTCGACCGGCTGTTTGACGAGTTCGGTCTGGCGGCGCTGCCTTCGGCGCCGGCGCTGGCCTGAGGAAAGGGTTCATGGAACGCATCCAGTCCGCCATCGCCAAGGCCAGGGCCGAGCGCCAGGCCAAGGGCGCCGCCCCGGCGCCCGGGCCCGCCGCCGCCGTGACGGCGCAGGACCCCGGCAGCACCGTCCCGCCACCGCCGCCCGGAACCGTGGTGGCCCGCTGGGCGGCGCTGACCCCCTTCGCGCCCGATCCCCACCACCTCGAGAGCCGGCGCATCGTGACGATGAAGGGCGGCCGTGCGGCGGTGCCCTTCGACGTGATGCGCACCCGGGCGCTGCAGCAGATGCGTGCCGGCAACTGGACGCGGATCGCGGTGACCTCGCCCACCGCCGGCTGCGGCAAGTCGACGATCGCCGCCAATCTCGCCTTCAGCCTCGCCCGCCAGGCCGAGGTGCGTACCGTGCTCTGCGAGCTCGACCTGCGCCGTCCGGCGCTGGCCGATATCCTCGGGCTGGTCGAGCCGCTGGAATTCGCCGAGGTCCTGCGCGGCAACGCGCCCTTTTCCGCCCATGCCCGCCGTGTCGGCGACAACCTGGCACTGGCGCTGAACCGCAGCCCGGTCCGGCAGGCGGCGGAGCTCCTGACCAGCCCCGTCGCGGTGGCGGCGATCAAGGCGGTGGAAACCGACTATGCGCCCCAGGTGATGATTTTCGACCTGCCGCCGATGCTGGTCTCCGACGATGCGCTGGCCTTTGCCAGTCAGGTCGATGCGGTGCTGCTGGTGGCGGCGGCGGAGGTCACGACGATCCGCCAGATCGACAGCTGCGAGCGCGAGCTGGCCGCCCAGACCAATGTGATGGGGGTGATCCTCAACAAGTGCCGCTACGGCGGGCCGGATTACGGCGAGGGCTATTACTGAGGCCCGTGCCGCCCGGGCGGGCGCACGCTCCGGGCAGGAAGCTTTACCCCGCCCCCTCACCCTCGCGCCCAGCCCTGCTTCTGGAGACCCCGCACCATGTCCGACGACTTCAGCGGCCGCGAGAGCGGCCTGACCTCTCCCGCCCAGGATGCCGAGGCGGTCACCCCCTCGGATGCCGCCGCGCTCCCCCGCGCCGCCCGCGCGCTCTATGTCGGCAGCGCCGGCAACCTGCGGCTGCGGATGCTCTCCGGCGTGGATGTCACCTTCACCGCCGTGCCTGCCGGCACGCTCCTGCCCTTGCGCGCCACCCATGTGCTGGCCACCGGCACCACCGCCGGCAGCATCGTGGCGCTGCGCTGAATGGATCTCAGCCGCGTGGCGGCTTGCGGCCCACCGGCAACTTCTCCAGCGGGTTGAGCTGCAGCGCGGCGGCCCGTTCGGGGGCGTCAACGGCCGGATCGTAGAGCCCGGCCTCGAAGCCCGCCGCCCGCATCCGGGCGAGGAAATCCTCGCGGTCGTAGATGCGCACATGGTCCCACTGGCCGAAGCGCCGGTCGCGCTCGGCCGGGTCGGCAACCGAGGGGTCCTCGTCGGTGCCCTTGCCGTCGAGCGCGAAGGGGGTCAGCAGCACCGCGTGCCCCCCCGGTTTCAGCACCCGGAAGATCTCGGCAAAGGCGGCGCGGTCGTCGGGGATGTGCTCCAGCACATGGCTGCAGATCACGAGGTCGAAGCTGTCGGAAGGGAAGGGGGCCTGCGTCAGATCCGCCGTCTGCACCCCGGGGATGTGGCGGTAGCGGCGGGCGTCGATGTCGGAGCCCACATAGTCGATGCCGGACTGGCGCTTCAGCCAGAGATAGAGCCCCTGGTCGGGGGCGACATGCAGGATGCGGACCGGCCCCTTGCCGATGCCGCCGTGGCGTTCGAGCCAGAGCATCATCAGCCGCGAGCGGTCCTGCGCATGGCAGACCGGGCAGCGGTCGTTCTCGCGCCGCATGCCGCCGACCACGCGGCGGCTGTCGAGCACCGCCGCCCCGCCGCCATGGGCGTGAAAGCCGCGCACATGGTTGCCGCAGAGCGGGCAGGCTCTGGCGCTGCCACGGAAGGCGAGGCGCCGCAGGCCGAAGCGCAGCGGCTGCGGCAGGAGGGTGGTCAGTGAGCGGATATGTCCCATGCGATGACGCCTTTCCCGCGCGTTCCTTCCCCCGGAACGCGGCATAGCCGCCTTCACGGCCCGCCTCAACCGCTCCCGCGCAGCGCCTGCCCGAGCATCCAGCGCATGCGCGCCAGCCGCAGGCGCAGGAGTGTCCGGAGCGCGCGGGTCCGTTCGCCGCCGCGCAGTGCGGGGTGACGCAGGATGCGGGGCGCATGGGCCAGCACCGAGACCGGCATCAAGAGCGCCCTGCCCGCCCAGAGGAGCCGCCGCGCCGGGCTCCGGCCGTTCACGCCGAAGCCCTCGGCGGTCAGCCGCCGCCATTTGCGCGCCAGCGCCGGCCAGTCGCCGCGTGAGGGATGGGCCACGCGCAGGGTGTCGTCGTAGGCAAGGCGGAACCCCTTGGCCACCGCCCGGCGGCACCAGTCGAGATCTTCCGACAGCCCGTGGACGAAGGGGCCGGTGGCCAGGAACACCTCGCGCCGGGTGACGAGGTTCGCCGTGACCGAGAAGCCCCTGCGCTCCACATAGGCCCGGTTGTCGAAGGCGAAGACCGCCTCGAAGGCCTGGGCCCCGGTCCGGGGGCCGGGCGTCTCGTCGAAAACCTCGACCCGCCCACCCACGAGATCCGCAGTGCTGCGGGTCAGGGCCGTCTGTGCCGCCGCCAGCCAGCCGGGGGCGGGCAGGCAGTCGCTGTCGAGAAACACGAGGAACGGTGCTGCCGTCTCTGCTACGCCCCGGTTGCGGGCATTGGCGGCGCCCTTGGCCGCCTCGATGACAATGCGCAGGCCGGGAAAGGCGGCGCGGACCGCATCCAGGCTGTCGGTCGAGCCGTTATCGACCACGAGAACCTCGGTCCCTGGCCC
Organism: uncultured Rhodobacterales bacterium; assembly: GCA_964602115.1. GTDB lineage: Bacteria > Pseudomonadota > Alphaproteobacteria > Rhodobacterales > Rhodobacteraceae > JANOGU01. The sequence goes on along the minus strand of CAZRQN010000006.1, from coordinate 33,613 downwards.
CACTTGCGGCATCAGCGCCGCCAGACAGCGGCCGAGGCGGACAGTGTCGTTGTAATGCGGAATGATGATTGCCTCAGCCATGAAGGCGGCCCAGCAGTGCGGCCAGCGCTGCTGCGTAGCTTGCGAGCCTCTCCCGCCCCAGGGCGAGGCCGGCCCGCGCCTCGGCGGCCAGAATGTCGCGGTCGGCGAAGGCGACAGCGACCTTGGCGCGGATCGCCTCGGCGGTCTCGGTCGTGCAGTCCACTGTGCGGTCGTAGCCGAGCGATCCGAAAAGGCCCGCGAACTTGCGCGAATAGGCCATGGGCACCACCGGCACGCCGGAGGAGAAGGCTGCGATGCAGGCATGCATCCGCGCGCCCGCGAAGAAGTCCAGCCCGGCGATATAGCTCTTGGCCTCGGACGGGCTGGCGAAGGCAGGGGCGAGCACCGTGCCGGGGAATTCCGCCACAAGCTGCTCGCTGGCGCGGAAATCGTCCTCCTTCGCCATGGCGCCGGCCCGCACGATCACATGCGGCACCAGATGGACTTCGGCCCCCGCGCGCTGGAAATCTGCGATCAGGCTGCGGATCAGGTTGGGGTAGTCGAGCGCGATCCCAAGCTCGTTCTTCCCGGTATAGCCTCCGGCCATCAAGAGGCCCGAGACATTGAGCCCCACCCGCACCGATCCGTCCCGCCGCGGGGGCGGGGGATCGAAGGGCAGCCGCAGCGCCACGTCCGAAGCCTCGATCACATCGCCTCGGTAGCCGAGGTCACGCAGGGCTTCGGTCGATTTCGCGTCGCGCGTCGCTACCATGGCGGAACGCGTGAGGCTCCAGCGCGCGAGACGTTTCGACCAGCCCTTGGTGAAGGGGCCGATGGTCTGGGGCGCCACCACGAGAGGAGTGCCGGCGAGATGGACGAGGAGTTTCATCGCCAGGATGCGGCGCAGCCGCCGGCCGCCATAGATATCGGCGAAACTGTCGCCGGCCCCGATGTCGATCACCACATCGGCCCGCCGCACCGTGGCGAGAAAGCCGAGGGGGTTGGCGAGAAAACGGCCGTTGAGGTCGGTGACGTGGATGTCCGGCCCGGAGACATAGGGGGCGCGGGTATCCTTCCAGTCGAGCGCCTGTATCTGCAGGGCCCGGCCGGCCTCGGCGGCGGCCTCGCGCAGGATCGCCACATCCGCGACCGTCAGCGCCCCGACGCCGAGGTTGTCGGAGCGGGTCGAATGCATGATCAGGACGACATGGAGGGGGTGGGGCATAACGGTCAGGCGGGGAGGATGCGGCCGGAAAACCGCACTCAGATTTTCGAGGGAGCCCGCAGCCTAGCATGCAGGCCGGGGGCGAAGCTGATGAGATAATGCACCCAAAGCTTTGGCTGCCAAGGCTTGCCATACAGCGCGGCGCGCAGGAACCGGCGGGCGAAGCGCGGGCGGTTGATCCGCAGCAGGCAGCGCGCGGCGCTTGCGTAATGCAGCGCGAGCCGTGCCCCCGGCTGGCCTTCGCGGCGCAACTTGCCGGTGATGCGGGCGAAGGACCGCGCCCCCTGAAGCTCGGAGCGGGACACGCGCGCCAAGCTTGTCTGCGGATCGAGCGAGGTTGGTGTCAGGATCAGCGGCTCGGGTACGAAGCCGATCCGGCCCTGCCGGGTGAGGCGGAGGCACAGGTCCCAGTCCACGTTCTTGCGCAACAGTTCGTCCGACGGTCCTGCCGCCAGAAGTGCGGATTTCTTTACCAGCAGGGTGGGGAAGTTAATGATGTTGCCCGCCACCGTCCGGGCGGCGAGATCCCCCGACAGCGGCCAGTCGGACGGAAACGGCCGGATATGGACGGCCATCCGGCGATAGGCGCTTTCGGGCACCTCGCGGTAGAAGAGCCGCTCCCCATAGACGCCGACATAGTCCCCGGGCAGCTGCGCCATAGCCCGGGCGGACATTTCGAACCGCGTCGGCGTGCAGATGTCGTCGCTGTCGTGGAAAGCGATCCAGTTGGCGCTGGCGGCGGCCACGCCAGTATTTCGCGCCGCCGCGACGCCGCCGTTGCGGGCGCGTCGTACCAGGCGCAGGCGCGGATCACCAAGGGTGGCCACCGCGCCCTCGATATCGTCCGTCGAGCAGTCATCGACGATGACGATTTCCAGATTCCTGTAGGTTTGCAGCAGGATGGAGCCGACGATCCGGGGAACCAAATGTGCCCGGTTGAAGATGGGCATGACTACGCTTATCAACGCGCCGTATTCCATCGGGGGCTCCAGGAAGAAGCATTCTGATGGCACACAACCCGGTGCCGGACAAGGGCACCGGACCTTGGGGATTCTCCCGCCCCGGAAAGCAAAGTAGCGATGTTAAAGAGCTATTGCCTGATCTGGGCGCTCTTCACCGCCCCGGAACGGCGACGGTTCCTGCTGCTGATCGCGCTGACGGTGTTGGCGGCGGTGCTCGAACTGATGGGGGTCGCGGGCATTTTCCCGTTCCTGACGGTTCTTGCCGATCCGACGCTGGTCGACAGTCACTGGGCGCTGGTCAGCTTCGCCTCCTTCTTCGGTCTTCAGACGCATGTCTCGGTCGAGATCGGTCTCGGCATTGCTGTGTTCGTCGTGCTTTTCCTGTCGATGGCAGCGCGAGCGGCCGTTACCTATGCGCATATCCGCTTTTCGCTGATGCGCTCCTACAGCCTGTCCTCTCGGTTGCTGAAGGGCTATCTCGCCCAAGATTACATCTGGTTCCTGCAGCGTAATAGCGCCGATCTCGGCCAAGCGCTGCTGTCGGAGACCGATTTCGTCATCCGCGAGGGCGTGCTGCCGGCCGTCCTGCTGATCTCGAACGTGCTTGTGCTTCTGGTCATCGGCGCTTTGTTGTTCGTGGTTGATCCTCTGGTGGCGATGCTGGCGAGCGGGCTGTTGATCGGGGTCTATCTCCTGTCCTACCTGCTGCTGCGGCGCCCGCTGACACGGTCGGGCCGCAAGCGGGCGGAGGCCAGCCGCGAGCGGTTCCAAGTCGTGCAGGAAGTGGTCGGGGGTCTCAAGGAAATCAAGGTGATGGGCCTGGAGGCCATCAGCTTGGGGCGATTCCGCCTCCCGGCGCAGACCATGGCTCGGCATCAGGCGATCGGCCTGGTGATCGCCAGGCTGCCGCGGTTTGCGATGGAGACCGCAGCCTATGGTGGCTTCATCCTGATGGTGATCTTCATGATAGCGCTGCGCGGCGGGTCGATGGGTGATCTGGTGCCGCTGCTGGGCTTGCTTGGGCTGGCGGCGGCGCGGATGTTCCCGGCCTTGCAGCAAGCTTTCCAAAACCTCAGCGGGATGCGCTTCTCTCTGCCTGCGCTTCAGCGGCTGCACGACGCGCTCGCCGAGCAGCCGCCGCAGCGACCACAGGTGCTGGAACCTGCCCTGAGACTGACCCGGGAGCTGCGGCTCAAGGACATCCGCTATCGCTATCCTTCGGGCGAGCGGGACACGATCGACCATCTGACGCTGACCATCCCGGCACAGGGCTCGGTCGGGGTCGTCGGTGGCACCGGTGCCGGCAAGACGACGTTGATCGACCTGATCCTCGGCCTGCTTGCGCCCGATGCGGGCGAAATCCACATCGATGGCGAGTTGCTGACGCCCGGCCGCATCCGCGCTTGGCAGAGGAACCTCGGCTATGTGCCGCAGGCGATCTTCCTGACCGACGATACGGTGGCCGCCAATATCGCCTTCGGCCAGCCACACGAGATGATCGACATGGCCCGGGTCCAGGACGCAGCGCGGCTGGCCAATCTGCACGACTTCATCACCCGCGACCTGCCCGACGGCTACCGCACGCTTGTGGGCGAGCGCGGCGTGCGCCTCTCCGGCGGGCAGCGCCAACGCATCGGCATCGCCCGGGCACTCTACGGCGATCCCGATGTCCTAGTGCTCGACGAGGCGACGAGCGCCCTCGACAACATGACCGAGCGTGCGGTCATGGAGGCGGTGGCGGCGCTCGGCAAGCGCAAGACGGTCATTATGATCGCCCACCGTCTCAGCACCGTGGAGGGCTGCGACATGATCCTGATGCTGGAGCGCGGCCGGCTCGTCGCCCAGGGGAGCTATGCCGAGCTTCTGTCCGGCAATGCCGGGTTCCGCCGCCTAGCGGGATGGTCATCGGCAGCGCCCGAAGGGGAATGAGCGCTCAACTGCGCCGCAGCGCCCGCCGCAGCGTGCCCAGGAAGTTCCGCGCGTTGCGCAGGACCGGATTCTGCCGTGCCGCGGCCGTCAGGTGCAGGCCGCAGTAGGCGGGTACCGGGCGCCCGACCAGCCTCAGCGCCAGAAGCCGGGCGAGGAGCGCCCGGCGGCGCTCGCGCTGACCGGGCTGGATCGCCGCGAGGGTGGCGGGGTCGAAGGGCGCGGTGGCGAGCCGTCCGGCCGCCTCGGCCTCGGCCAGAAGCGCTTGGCCAAGGGCCGTGCGGGCAACGATCAGGCTGACGCCGGGGGCCTCGGCGAATTTCGGGTAGCCCTGCGCATCGGCCTCCCAGGCATCGGCGCAGACGAGGTCGGCCGCCGTGCCGGTGCCGTCGGCGCAGATCTTGCAGCGGTGCTGGACATGCTTGGACAGGATCCCGCCCCAGCTTTCGTGGTAGCTCATCGAGGCCTCGCTGCCGTCGGCCCGGGTGGCGGTGGCCCGCCCCGGCCAGCCCATCCCGCGGTAGCGGAAGGCCACCGCGTCCGGCGCCTGCAGCGCCCGCAGCACCGCCTTGCCGCCGGCATGGCTCGGCACCCCGGCGCAGAAGAAGGACAGGATCACCGGGAAGGCGGCGGCCAGTTCCGCATCGCGGGCGGACAGCGCGCGCAGGGCGGCCGCGTCGCAGGGCTTGCCGGTGAAGGCGAAGCGGCGGCCGGTGGCGCGGTGCTCGGCCAGCCAGCCGGCCAGCCCCGCCAGCGGGGCCGAGGGCGCATAGCGCGAGCCGGCGGCGGCCAGCACCCCTGCGGCATCGGTCAGCACGCGGGTCTCGTTGCGGGCGGGATGCTCGGGATCGGGGCCGTTGGCGATCACCGCCTCGACCCTTCCGCTGTACAGCAGATGCAGCAAGAGCGCCGAAAGCGCCCCGCCGGAGGAGGCCGCATGGCGCAGGGCGGGATCAGTGGCCCAGCCAGTGCGCATCCCGAGATGGGGCCCCCAGAGCACATCGTCCATCCGCCCTGCGGCCTCGGCGGTCTGCCCCAGTCCCGGGCAGGCTGCGGCGATGGCCGCCTCCGCGCCTGCGGTCAGCGGACCGTACTGCACTGGCCGCAGGAAGCCGGGGGGCGCCTCCGCCATTGCCACCCGTTCCGGCGCCAGCCCCGCGCAGGCCCCGCAGCCCGCGCAGAGATCGCCGCGCGCGATGCGGGCGAGAGAGGTAGAGACGGGGACGGGGACGGGCATCGGGCGGGGATCCCTCGCGGCGGGTTGCCGGGAGAAGGCCCGGCCGGTCTGCCCCCAGCCATAGCCGGCGGCGCCCGGATGGCAAGGGCCGGCGCTGGCGGCGCTACAGGCCTGCGGCCAGGCCATGGTCGGCGTCGTCCCCCCGATCACCCGCAGGGCCGCCCCGAGTGGGGTGGGGTGAGGGCTGTCGCCCTGGTAGTAGGTCGTGTTCGAACTGTCCGCCGTGGACTCGAAAACCGTGTTGCCCGCGCCGTCCTCGATCACGTCGGTCGAGACGATGGACAGCCTGCCGTCGTGGGCCTGCCCTAGGCCGGTCAGGGTGTCAATCAGGAACTAGGGTGCACGGATCAGCGCGCGGTAGGGCACGATCTTCGCCATCAGCGCCGAGCCGGAGGCGATGTTGGCGAGTGCCCGTGCTGTCCAACCCCGCCGCAGCACGCCGGTCGTCGCGGTGTTCAACTAGGTGTGAAGTCTCGGGAGGTTGTTCACCCGGATCGGGGTTAGGCTGCAATCGCCAAACTCCAGCCGTTTCCAGCCGAGTCCGATCCCCATGCCGATTATGATTCGGTCCTTTCCGTTTCCTCTCCTGCGCGAGGCTGGGAAGCATGGGTTCACGCGCCGTGGGGAGGGCGCCCGCCGCCCGGGTGCCGTCCGCAACGAGCGCGGCGGAGATCCGCAGGCCACCGCTTCCGGTGCCAAACATGGCTTGGCAGAGGGCGCAGCGCCCGGTCATGCTGGCGCGGATTACGGAGACGGACGATGTCCCTGACGCGGCGCACCTGCCTGATCGGCCTTCTGGCCGCCCCCGCAGCCCTTCCGGCTCCGCGTGCCAGAGCCTCGGTCCTCGACATCGCGGACGCCGGGGCGCTGGCCCAGGCGCTACGCGTCGCTGCGCCCGGCACCACGCTGCGGCTGGCGCCGGGCCGCTACGAAGCCCTGACGCTCAAGGGCGGCGGGGGCGCCCCGGGTGCGCCGGTGACGCTCGCCGCCGCCGATCCCGACGTGCCGCCGCATTTTTCCCGCCTGGACTTGCGCGGGGTCGCGCATCTGGCGCTCGCCAGCCTGCGCTTCGACTACCGCTTCACCCGGGGCGACAAAGTGAACCAGCGGCCGTTCAAGATCGCGGAAGCCACGGGGGTCGTTCTGCAGGGTTGCGGCTTCACTGGCGACCGCGCCAACGGCGGCGCGGCGGCGGACAATGGCTTTCCCGCCGGCATCGGCCTGTCGCTGACGGATTGCAGCGATACCCGGGTCGAGGGCTGCAACATCGCCACCTTCCTGCGCGGGATCGTTGCCGGGCAGTGCCGGGCGCTGACCGTGCGCGACAACGACCTGCGCGGGCTGCGGGTCGACGGGATGGATTTCGTGCGGGTCCGCCAGCTGGTCGTCGACAGCAACCGCATCCACGATTTCGAGCGGTCCTTCGAGGCCGGTGACCATGCCGACATGATCCAGTTCTGGACGAACGGCTCCACGGAGCCCTCGGCAGATATCACCATCCGCAGGAACCTGCTCTACGCAGGCCAAGGGGACCGGACCCAGTCGATCTTCATGCGCAACGAGGAGGTGGACAAGGGCCGGGCGGGGCCGGAGATGTTCTACCGAAATGTCCTCATCGAGGAGAATGTCATCGCCAATGCCCATGTCCATGGCATCGCGGTGGGCGAGACCCAAGGCCTGACGATCCAGCGCAATGCCGTCCTGAGCAACCCCCGCGCAAAGGGGGAGGCGGACAACCCGAACCTCTGGATACCAGCAGTCAAGGTCGCCGCCGCTTCGACCGACGTCGTCATCACCCGCAACGTCACCGGCGCGCTGCTCGGCGGCACCGGCGGGCCGGGTTGGGTGGTGAAGGGCAATGTCATCGTCCAGGACCACAGCCGCCTGCAGCCCGGGTTCTTTCCGGATTTGTTCGACGGCGATCCGGCAGATCCGGCTGGGCTGCGTTACCGTCCCGGCGGCCCTCTCGACGGGGCCGGGATCGGTCCACCCCAGTTGCAGGGGTAACTAGCGGGGCGCTGCTGCCACGCGCGGCTCGAGCTGCCGGCCCCAGGCCATGAGCGGCCCTTCGAAGAAGCGGAACGAGAGCCAAGCCAACGCATAGCTCGCCGCCAGACTCGCTGCGGCCACCGGCCAGAACAGCGAGCGGGGATCGCCAAAACGGTCTGCCAGCAGGTCGAAGGCGGTGACCGGATAGAAGTGGAAGAGGTAGATGAAGTAGGAATAGAAGCCGATGCGGGCGACGCGGTCCGTCAGCCAGCCGTCCAGATGCCGGCGGTAACGCTCTACCGCCGCGATCGCCAGCGCCGCCGTCACCGCCACCTGCTGGTAGAGCACGAGCTTGCGGAAGGCATCGCTGACGGCCGCGCCGAGCGTCAGCAGGAGGAGCGCCGCGAGAAGCCCTGGAAGCATCCAGCGCCGCCCGCCGGCCAAGGCGACAAAGCCACCGATCGCGATGGAGTCGAGCCGCGCCGGCGGAAAGAAATAGACGATGTTCTGGGGATGGCCCTGCGCCAGCAGCGAGCCCCGCAGCAGCAGGGCGGAGAGAAACATCAGGAGCAGAACCGCCGGTAGGCGCGCCCGCGCCAGGAGCGCCGTGAGCCCGAGCAGGATATAGGCGAATTCCTCCACCGAAATCGACCATGTGATCGTGTAGGGCACCAGGTCGCGACCGACGAGGAAGATGGCCCAGCCGGTGAGAAACAGCAGGGTCATCCAAAGATTGTGTAGGGTGTCGAGGTTCTGCCCCATGGCGAGGCTGGCGGCGACATAAACGAGGACCGCCAGTATGTAGAGCGGAACGATGCGGAAGAAGCGGCGCAGGAAGAACACGGCGCCGAGATTCGGCCCATCCCAGGTCGAAAGGAAGCGGACGATCAGAAAACCGCTCAGTGGATAGAAAACATCTACCCCGAGAAAGCCATAGCGCGCAAACCAGCGTGCCACCGCATCGAGCGCGGCCAGATCCTCCGGCGTGTAGCGCGTCGCGACGTGAAAGACCACGACAAGGGTCACGGCGATGGCCCGCAGCACGTCCAGCGGCGCGGAACGATGGGTGATGAACTGGTCAGGGCGCATCTTGGTCGCGTGTCTTCCTCTGGTCGAACCGCGTGAAGCGGGGCCCGCGCGATTGTGGTGCGGCGGCGGCCCCCTTCGCCGGGGCGGGTGCCGCAACGGCGGGATCGCGGCGCAGGTCCGGATCGCCGTCGAGCATCCAAACCCCGGCGCCGAAAAGCAGGTAGAAAAGCGCCATGATCTCGCTCCAAATCGCAACTGTGGCGAGCGTCAGCGTCAGGCTGACCATGGTGATGCACCAGGCCTGCCGGGCGTCGTCATAGGCACTCCCTGGCCGCGCCGGGCGGGTGCTAATACCGATCAGCGCCAGGAGCATGGCGCCGAACAGGCCGACGAAGGCTGGAATCCCGTAGATCAGCGCCAGCAGCAGCCAGAAATTGTCGACGCTGCCCGACAGCCAGGTTGGCAGTTCCCAGCGTTCGAAGCCGGCGCCGAACAGGGGGGTCCGCCCTATCTGGCGGATCCCATATTCGAACAGGACGCGGCGGGCATTCGCCGTCGCTGGATTGAAAGAAAGCTCGGTGACGATGGCGATGATCGCCGGCCGGTTGGAGAGCAGTTCGAGGACGAGATAGAGTGCCGAGGTCAGGCCGATGAGCAATGGCCAGCGACGCGGCACGCGCCGCATGGCGATCATCCAGCCGATGAGAAGTATCTGCACCATCAGGGCGAGAAAGGGTCCGCTCGACACCGACAGGAAGCAGCAGCCGACGATGACGGCAGTGGCAATCATCCGCTGCGTCCAGCCGATCACGCTGCGCAGGCCGATGAAGGTCAGCGCCGCAGCCATGGTGCAAAACAAGCCGTAATGGATCGGGTGCTCGAAGACGAACTGCACCCGGTTGAGGCCGAAGCGTGGAGTGTTGAGCGTATTCTCCACCGGGATCAGGCCCGGCAGCTTCCCGAGAAGCTCGGCCAGATGCATGGTGCCGTTCCGCGTCTCAGCCAAGGCGAAGGGTGCGCTGAAAAGAACCGCGATACACAGAAGCTTGGAAAGCCTCTGGAAGTCCGCGATGTTCCGCACCCCTGCCCGTCCGACCAGATAACCGCCCAGGATCATCGTGCCGTTCAGCCCGGCGAAGGTGACCGCGTTTCCCGGGTCGTTGACGAAGATCGAGATGACCATCCAACCGATGTTCAGGAAGACGAACAGATCGATCAGACGGAACTTTCCCAAACGCCCGGCCAGCAAGCCGGCCAGCAGAATCGGCACCGAGACCAGAAAGATCAGCCGGGAGGGCGAGAGCGTCAGCGAGCCGACTTTGAAGAGCACGGGGATCAGGCAGGCGATGACGGCCCGGATGGCCAGCCGGCGGGACCGTTCCGCATCGGGTCCGGCATCAGAAGCGTCCGGACCGGTGCTCCGGCGGGCAATCCGGCTGGTCATGGCCGGGCGGGAGTCGCTGCCGGATCTGTCATTCGAACGGATCGCCGCATGTCTTTCCTCCGCTCGGCGTCGAGTAACCTTGCCGAGTTGGCGAGTCTAGTATACGCGGCAGCCCGCAACGCAATTCCCGGCCGCCTCGCGAGTTCGCCGTGCCCCCCGGCTCCCAGATCCTCGGCGTCGTGATCGTTACCTTCAACGCCGCCGACGTCATTCTCGACTGCCTTGGCACGCTCAGCGCCGCAGCTGCGGCCGACGGCACGTCCCTGCATGTGGTGGTGGTGGACAATGCCTCCTCCGACGGCAGCGCGGCCGCCGTCGCCGACTGGGCAGCGGGCACGCGACCTTGGGCGGCTGAGGGCCTGCCCTTTCCCGTGCCTACACAGGCCGGCCCAATGCCGCCCGGCTTCGTGAGGGTAATCCACGCCGGGGTCAACGGCGGCTTCGCGGCGGGCGTGAACATCGGCTGCGCCGCGCTCTTCGCCGATCCGGCGGTGGCGCGTGTCTGGGTACTGAACCCTGACAGCCTGGTGCCGCAGGGCACACCGGCGGCCTTCGCCGGCTTCGATCCGGGGCCCTTCTCGCTGATGGGCGGGCGCATCACCTATGTCGATCCGCCTGACATGATCCAGCTCGACGGAGGCGTGCTGAATCGTTGGACCGGCGTGACCGGGAACGCCAACCAGTTCGCACCCGCCCCGGCGACCGCGCTGCCCGGCGCCGGCAGCCTGACCTTCATCTGCGGCGCGAGTATGGTTGTCGCGCGCGCCTTCTGGGAAAGCGCCGGGCCCATGCCTGAGGATTACTTCCTGTACTATGAGGAAACCGACTGGGCGCTTCAGCGCGGCGACCTGCCGCTGGCCGTTTGCCCAGCAGCGCGCATCTATCATCGCGCCGGAAGCTCGATCGGTTCGGTCCGCCCCGGGCGCCCGGCCTCGCCCTTCTCGCTTTATTTCCTGCATCGCGCCCGGATGCGCTTCGTCCGGCGCCACTTGCCCTTCGCCCGGCCGGCGGCCTGGGCCTATACGTTGGGCAAGGTCGCCCAGTATCGTCTGAAAGGCTGGCGCGCCGAGGCGCGGGCGGTGCTTGACGGCGCACGCGACGCGCCGCTGCCCGAGGCGGTCCGGCGCCGCCTCGGCCCCGAGGCCTCGATCCGGGCGGAGGCGCCATTCCGGGTCTGACGGGCCCGCGCTATGGATGGGCGGGGTCGGGCTTGCTGAAGCCGGCGATGTAGCGCGCCTCGTCGCGCAGCGAGGAGAGCCGCCGCAGCACGCGGCGGGCGAGACGTCCCGCCGGACCCCGGCCGCGCAACGGATCGGCCTGCTGGCGCACGCTGGGCTTGCGGTTACGCTCAACCCCGACGAGGCAGTCCAGCCAGCGCGTGTCGGCCTCGTAGCCCGCATCCACGAGCATCGCCGCAAAGCGGGGGTGCTCGTCTATCTGCGCCGCCAGCCGCGGCAGGGCCCGGTGCCAGTTGCCCAAGCTGGAGGGCGATACCTTGCGGACCCCTCCGAGTGCCTTGTTGGCTGCCTCCGAAGTCTGCGCCACCGTCTCGAACTCCGAGAAGGCATGCAGGCGCTGAAGGAAGGGGAAGCGTACCATCAGTTCAGCCTGTACCCGGTCGGGGTCGCGGACCAGATCCTCGTAGCGGCATTCGACGATGCGCGGATGCGCCCGCCACTGGGTTATCAGCTCGTGGTTGCGAGCCCAGACATCGAAGTCGCACCAGTATTCGCCAGGTCGGCTGCCATGCTGGGAGACGACGACGTCACGCGGGTCGCGCTGCATGTAGAGGACATGCAGGTTCCGGTCCCAGTCGATCATCCGCACCGCGTGGATGAGATCGTTCGGCCGCTTGGACGCATAGGGTTTGTGCGCCTCGAGATGGCGGGTGAACAGGCTGACCTCGTGGTGGCCGAGCCGTTCGACATCGAAACAGGCGGCGATCAGTTCGAAGGCCAAGGTTGTCCCCGACCTAGGCGAGGATCCGACGACATGCAGGCGGGGCTGGCTCGACATCGTGGCGCCTGTCAGGTCTGCGGCGCGCCGGCAGCGGCTCCGCGCCGCTTGCGGACCATGAAGGCAAGGCCGCCGAGCCCGGCAAGGGCGGCCCCACCCGCCGCAGGCACCGGCACTTCGGCGAGCGTGAAGGTCACGCGCACCACCGCCGCGCCACTTCCGCCCCAGACATAGTTCGCCCCGTCGGTGGCGAATGTCGTGTCGGCGAGCGAGATCAGGATGCGCAGGCCGCCACCGATGTTGATCGCGTCATCGACGAACATCGCCAGCGCCGAGGGCACCGGTCCCAGCACGCCCTGCGTGGTTCCGCGGATCGTCACCGACCCCAGCGCCCCGAAATCGAAGGTCGCGGTCGAAACCTGCGGAATCAGGTCGTCGGGGTCGAGGCCGATGTCGAAGGACACCAGCCTGTAGATGTCCATCGTTACGCTATCGCCGATATTGGCCAGATCGAAGTTGATCGTCGATCCGGTGAAGTTCAGCGACCCGCCCTTCGTCAGCTTCCAGGCCCGCGTCTGCAAGCCCGGGGACCCAGGAACGCGAAACGGCGTGGCCGTCACGTCCGCCGTATAGGTCGTGGCGGGCGCGACCGTGGCGGTCAGGCCGAGAGCCACGAGCGCGGCGAGGATGATCTTGAGCACCGGCGCCTCCTGCAATCCAGGGCTGCAAAGCGAAATCGGATTCGCTTTTTGCGAAAGTCCTACTGTTCTTTGCACCTGCGAAATGTGGCGAAGTCGGGGCGAACCGGTGGCTGAAACGGGAATTGGCGTCGCATCGCTGCAAATCCTGCCGCAGCAGCGGAGCCTCGCCACACCTGTGGACAATCTCAGCGCCGCAACCGCCGCTTCCGCCGCGGAAGCGTCCCAATGCCGCCTCACCCTTGCCCCAAGCCGCGCCAACAACCCGGTCTTATGGGGCCGATCCGGAAACACAGCGTTGCCGATCCGCTGGGGGATGCGCTGCGAGCGCTGCGCCCCGGGCTTCTCGCTGCCTTCGGCCTGTCGGCGGCGATCGGCCTTCTGATGCTCACCGGTTCGATCTACATGCTCCAGGTCTATGACCGGGTGCTGGGCTCGGGCTCGGGCGCCACGCTTCTGGCGCTCTTCGCCATCGTCGTCGTGCTCTACGGTTTTCTCGCCCTCTATGACGGGCTGCGCATGCGGCTCCTGTCGCGGATGGCGCTGCGCTTCGAGCGCAGCCTCGCCGCCGAGGCCTTCCGGAGCGGTCTGGCGAGCGATGGCGACGGCCAGGCGGTGCACGACATCGCCATCCTGCGTGCCGCTCTGGCCGGACCGGCGATGCTGGCGCTGTTCGACCTGCCCTTCACCGTGCTGTTCCTCGCCGTGCTTTTCCTTCTCCATCCGCTGCTCGGCTGGCTCACCCTCGGCGGCATGGGGCTGGCCGCCGGCATCGCGGCGCTGAACCACCGGGCGCTGGCCCGGCACCTGCCGGGGGCCACCCGGGCCGAGGCCGAGGCGCGGCGCTTCGCCGAGCGCAGCCGTCGTGCCGCGCCGGCGCTGGTGGCGCTCGGCATGGGTGCCGCCGTCACCACCCGCTGGCTCGCCCAGCTCACCCGGGCCCAGAGCGCCCAGCAGGCCGGGGGCGAGGCCTCCGAGACCCTGGCCGCCGCCTCCCGCAGCCTGCGCATGCTGCTGCAATCGGCGCTGCTGACCGCCGGGGCCTGGCTTGCCATCCTGGGGTCGATCTCGGGCGGGGCGATCGTCGCCTCCTCGATCCTTTCCGGCCGGGCGCTCGGCCCGGTGGACCAGCTCATCGGCCAGTGGCGCGCCGTGGGTTCCGCGCGGGCGGCGCTCGCCCGGCTGCGGGCCGGCCTGCGCCCCGCAGCCGTGCCGGCCGTGGACCTGCCGGCCCCGCAGGGGGCGCTGGAACTGCGCGGCCTGACCAAGCTCGGCCCCGAGCGGGCGGGCGGGGCGGAGCGTGCCCGGCTGCTCGACAGCGTCTCCTTCACCCTGGCCCCGGGCGCCGGACTGGGCATCGTCGGCCCCTCGGCCTGCGGCAAATCGACGCTGGCCCGGCTGATCGTCGGCGCCGCAGCCCCCGATGGCGGCGAGATCCGGCTGGACGGCGCCACCCGCGACCAGTGGACCGCCGACGCGCTCGGCCGGTATCTCGGCTACCTGCCGCAGCAGGTGGAACTGCTGCCCGGCACGATCCGCGACAACATCGCCCGCTTCGATCCTGCGGCCAGCGATGCCGCCGTGATCGCGGCGGCCGAGGCGGCCGGCGTCCACCAGATGATCCTGCGCCTGCCCGAGGGCTATGGCACCGAGGTTGGCGGGCGCGAGACGCCGCTCTCCGGCGGGCAGATGCAGCGGGTGGGGCTCGCCCGCGCGCTCTACGGCAATCCGCGCCTGATCGTGCTCGACGAGCCCAATGCCCATCTCGACCAGGCCGGCGAGGCGGCGCTGACCGAGGCGCTGCGCGCCCGCCGTGCCGCCGGGGCGACGGTGATCGTCATGGCCCACCGGCCCGGGGCGCTGGCTGCCGTGGACCGGCTGATCGTGCTCGAGGAGGGCCGCGTCACCCGGGACGGGCCGCGCGACGAGGTGCTGCAGGCGCGGCTCGCCAGTGCGCCGTTGCGGGTGGTGGCGATGAGCATCACCCCCGGCGGCGGCCTGCCGGCGCCGGTCCCGGTCCCGGCGCTGCCGGCGCCGGCCGCCCCGCCGGCGGCTGCCGTCGCGCCGCCCGCCGCCGCAGCGCCGGTCAAGGTCTCGGGCGGCTTCGTGTCCCTGTTCCGCCGCAAGGCCTGAGGAGAGGCGCCCCATGACCGATGCCGCCGCCCTTCCCGCCCTGCGCCTCGAGATCCGGCCGGTGCTGCGCGCGGCGCTTGTCGCCTCGGCCGTGCTGTTCGGCGTTCTCGGCGGCTGGGCGGCGCTGGTCCCGGTGGAAGGGGCGGTGATCGCCCAGGGCCGCAGCACCGCCGTCGGCAAGCCCCATCCGGTGCAGGCGCTGGAGGGCGGCGCGGTGGCGCAGCTCCTGGTGAAACCGGGCGACCGCGTGGGTGCCGGCGACCTGATCCTGACGCTCGATCCCGCGCCGGTGGCGGCGCGGCTGGCGGCGGTCACCGACCGGCTGGCCGCCACCCTGGCCGAACAGGCCCGCTTCCGCGCCGAGGCGACCGGCGCCGCCGCGCCCGACTTCACCCCGCCGGCGCTGCCCTTCCCCGCCCCCGACCTGACCTCGGCCGCCGCGACCAGCGAGGCGCTGTTCCGCGCCCGCGCGCTCCGGGCGGCGGAGATGCGCGCCCGGGCCGAGGAGACGGCGGCCCAGGTCGCGGCCCAGACCGGCGGCGTCGATGCCCAGATCGCGGCGCTCAGGACCGAGCGGCTGCTTCTTGCCGAGGAGATCGAAACCCAGTCGGCGCTCCTCGCCGAGGGTCTCGCCCGGCAGGGGCCGCTCGCGGATCTCAAACGCCAGGAGGCGCAGCTCGACGGCCGCATCGCCGCGCTGGCCGCCGACCGCACCCGGCTGGAAGCCACCGCCCGCGAGGCCACCCGCGCCCTGGCCGAGGCCGAGGCGGCCCGGGCCGAGGAGGCGGCGCAGGGGCTGCGCGACAGCGCCGCCGCGATCGGCGAGCTGGTCCCCGAGATCACCGCGCTTCTGGCCGCCGAGGGTCGCAGCGAGTTGCGCGCCCCGGTCTCGGGCCTGGTCCATGAACTGGCCGTCGCCGGCCCCGGCGCCGTCGTCGCCCCCGGCGCCACCGTCGCCCAGATCATCCCCCAGGACGGCGGGATCGAGATCGAGGTCGCCGTCGATCCCCGCGCCATCGACCAGGTCCACCCCGGCCAGCAGGCCCAGGTGCGCATCTCGGCCTTCGACCCGATGATGCCGAAACTGCCGGCGACGGTGGCGCTGGTGGCGCCCGATGCCTCGACCGACCCGGCCACCGGCCGCCATTTCTTCCGCGTCTCGCTGCGGCTCGATCCCGAGGCGCTGGCGAAAGTGCCGCAGATCACCCCCGGCATGCCGGCCGAGGCCTATCTGGCCACCGGCGAGCACCCGATGCTGGCCTGGCTCGTCTCCCCCCTCACCCACCACCTCGACCGCGCCTTCCGCGAGAACTGAGGGGCGGAAACCCGCAAGACCGCAGGGATGAACCGGGCGGCTTTGGGCGAGGAAGCGAGGACGGCGGCAGGAAATGCCGGATGTCTACGGAAAACCGATCCGGCTCCGCCGGCTGGCGGAACCGGCGGTGGCAGGCGGGTGGCGCCAAGCGCGGTTATTCCGTTCAGACGCCGGTGATCTTCCGCAGGGCCTCGTCGATGCGGCTCTGCCAGCCGGGGCCGCCCGCCTTGAAATGCGCGATCACTTCGGGGCTGAGGCGGATCGAGACGGGAACCTTGGTCGCCGCCTTCTGCGGGCCTCTGCCGCTGCGCGGGAAGGCCGCCCGGATATGGGGGGGCAGTTCGCCGGCGGGGCGCGCCCTGGCGAAATCCCCGGCGGTCCATTCCGGGTTGTCGGGATCAGTCGCGGTCGGGCGGGGCATGGCGGTCCATCTCCTTCTTGTGTGCCCGGCGAAGGCTGATCGCGCGGATTCTGCCCAACCTGTCAGTGAAGGCCAGGCAATGGGCCTTGCCGTCGATCAGACCCCAGGCGCGATAGCGGACCTCGCCGTAGTCGGTGCGGTCATCCTCGATGAAGACGAGTATTTCGAGATCAACGGCGCGGGCGAGCGATATGCCATGTCTGGCGAGGTTGATGTCGTCCTTCGCGGGGTCGAACTCGATCTGCATGGCAGGACATAGGGGCTCCCGGGGGCTGGATCAAGCAAAACGTATATACGAAAAGATACACCGGAGGCCGGTCGGCCGGAACTGCGCGCGGGCAGACAGCGTCCTGCACGGCACAGCCACGGGAAAAGCGCCGGCGCCGGCTTGCCCGCTGCGGTTTCGCGCGCGAAACAGGAGGCATGAGCCGCCCGCCAAGCACGGGTGGCCGGAAGGCACGGGCAGTGCGACGGATGGAGAGGCATGCGGGACCGCGACGGCGGGCCGCGCGGGCATGGCCCGTGGCGGCGGCGCTGGCGTTTCTGGCCGCCTGCGCCCCGCCGCTGGACGAGGCCCGCCCGCGTTTCGCCTTCGCCCCCGGCTGGTCCGGTGCCGCCGCCCCTTCGGGCGCGCCCCGGCTGATGGACACCGGCGCCTGGTGGAAGGCCTATGACGACGCGCTTCTGGACGAGCTCATCGCCCAGGCACTGGCCGGAAACCCGACGCTGGAGGCCGCCCGGGCCCGGACCGAGGCTGCCACTGCCGCCGCCGCTGCCGTGCCCGGGGCGCTGACCGCCGAGCTTGCCGCCGAGGCCGAGGCGGCCGGGGGGCCGGAACGGGCCGAGACGCGCACGGCGCGGCTTCTGGGCAATGTGGCGCTGATCTTCGATCCCGGCCGCTCGCGCGCCGCCGAACGCATGGGGGCGCGGGCCAGTGCCGCCCGCGCCGGAGCCGCCGGGGCGGGGGCGCGGCTGTTCGTGATCTCAGAGATGACCGAGGCCTATCTCGCCTATCGCGGCGCCCAGACCCGTCTGGCGCTGGCCGAGGCCGAGGCGGCGCGGCAGCGCCAGACGGTGGCGCTGGCCGAGCGGCTGGCGGATGCCGGCCAGGCGGTGCGGCCCGAAACCCTGCGCGCCCGCGCCCGCGCCGCCGAGATCGCCGCCGAGATCCCCGGGCTTCAGGCCGAGGTGACGGGTGGGCGGGCGCGGCTCGCCGTGCTGGCCGGCGCCGCCCCGGGCGGCCTGCCCCCGGCGCTGGAGGCAGGGCTGGCGGCGCGCCATGCGGTACCGCGCGCGCGCCTGGCCCCCGATCCCGGGGTGCCGGCGGATCTCTTGCGCAACCGGCCCGACATCGCGCTGGCCGGGGCCGCCTATGACGCCGCCCGGGCCGATCTCGGCGGAGCGCGGGCGGCGCTCTACCCCCGCCTGTCGCTGTCCGGCACGATCGAGGCCCGGCGCAGCCAGAGCGGCTCCGGCCCCTTCGACGGCACGGTGGAGGCGACGCTCGGCCCCGCGCTGCGCCTGCCGGCCTTTCCCGCCGACAGCGCCCGGGCCGGGGTGCGCAGCCGCGAGGCCGAGGTGAGGGCCGCCCATGCCGAATGGCGCGCCGCCGTGCTCGCGGCGCTGGCGGAGGTCGAGGGCGCCCTGGCCGAATACCGGGCGGCCGCAGCCTCCGAAAGCGCCGCCGGGCGGGCGCGCAGCCTCTATGCCGAGGCCGCCGGCCTGTCGCGGGATCTGGTCTCGGCCGGGGAGGCGACGCTCGGCGACCTGATCGATGCCGAGGAGGCGGTGGCCCGCGCCGACCGCGCGCTCGCCGCCGCCCGACTCGCCCGGGCGCTGGCCTTCGCCCGCCTCAACCTGCGGTTGGGAGGGGGTGCCGATACCGTCGGCAATGTTTCGCCAGCGGAACCGGGATCGTTGCCGGATCGTTAACGCTGGGCGCCAGTTCGCGGGTTTTCGACACTGTTTAGGCATCCGTCCCCGGAATTGCCCCATTCGCGCCCATCCCCGAACACGACGCAGCCGCAGCGTCGTTTCCCATGGAATGCCGGTGCCGCATCGCCTGCGGCAGCCGGAATTCGCTTGGGAAACAGCGCAGGAAAGCCGTCATGACCACGACGATCACCGTCTCCACGCAGGCCGAACTCATCGCCGCCCTGAAACAGGCCAGCGGCGGGGAAACAATCCTGCTGGCGGCTGGAGATTACGGCAGTCTCAAAGCCTCCAACTCGTCGTCCTTTGGTCTGACCTTCACGTCGGCTGTCACCATCGCCGCGCTCGATCCGGCCACCCCGCCGGTGTTCTCCGGGCTGGATGTGCGCAACGCCACCAACATCACCTTCTGCGGCATCACCTTCGACTACACCTATGCAAGCGGCGACCCGCTGAGCGCGGTGCCCTTTTCAGTGACCGGCGGCAGCGGCATCGCCTTCGAGGATTGCGTCTTCGACGGCGACAATGCCAGCGGCCTGTCCTCGGTCGACGACGGCTATGGCTCGGGCTATGGGCTGCGCCTGAACGAGGTGACCAATGCCCGGGTCGAGAACTGCGAGATCTCCGGCTTCTGGCGCGGCATCGTCGTCGGCTACAGCGACGGCGTGGTCATCCGCGGTAACGACCTGCACGGTATGCGCTCGGACGGGATGGATTTTACCGCCGTGCAGGGCGTGCTGATCGAGGAGAACCATATCCACGACTTCCGCCGGTCCTTCGAATCCGGCGACCATGCCGACATGATCCAATTCTGGACCGGCGGCACCACGAGACCCACGACCGATGTCATCATCCGCAACAACCTGCTCGACATCGGCAGCGGCGACCGGACGCAATCGATCTTCATGCGCAACGAACTGGTCGATCAGGGCCTGGCCGGGGCGGAAATGTTCTATCAGAACGTGCTGATCGAGGGGAACATCATCGTCAACGGTCATGCCAACGGCATCTATATCGGCGAGACGGCAGGGCTGACAATCCGCTCGAATTCGGTGCTGCACGACGACGGGGCGCTGGTGGATGGTGCCGATGCCTCGGTGGAAATTCCGCGTATTGCCTTGGCGTCGGCCTCGACCGGGGTCATCGTCACGCACAACGCCACCGCGATGATCACCGGCTATTCCGGCCAGGCGGGCTGGGTGGTGACGCAGAATGCCATCGTCCAGGACCAGAATGCCTTCGGGGCCGGCTATTACGGCGACGTCTTCGAAACCGGCTCGCTGACGCCGACGAGCGAGGGGGCGCATCTCTTCCTCGCCAAGGTCGGCGGGCTTCTGGACCAGCTCGACGCCGGGGCGCCGGTGACGCTGGGCCTGACCGCGCCGCCCTGGGGCAGCGAGACCGGCGGTGGCTCGACCGGCGGCGAGACCCCGCCGCCGCCGCCCCCCCCGGCCAGCAGCATCGACGCCAATATCACCATCGCCGCCGGCGGCAGCGATGTGCAGGCGCGGATCTTCGATGCCTCCACCACCGTGGGCGACCAGCCGGCAGGAACCAAATATCTCTGGACCTTCGGCGACGGCACCACGGCCGAGGGCAAGACCGTCACCCATGCCTATGCCGAGGGCGGCAACTACGACGTGACGCTGAAGGTGACGACGCCCACCGGCCTGACCAATACCGAGACGGCGCGCGTCACCGTCACCGGGGACGAACTGATCCGGCTGGACGACAGCGGGCACTTCGCCGTCTCGCCCGATGGCATCGACATCGGCCTGACCCCGAAGGCTGCGGCGATGACCGCCGAGGGGCTGCAACTCGGGTCGGGCATCTCCGCCAATATCGGGCGCAGCCATCTTGCCCCGCTGTTCTCCACCGACGACGTGACCATGCGCATGGTGCTCGAGGCCGACCGCGCCGGCACGACCGGCGAGGTGGCGCGGCTGCAGGGCGCCTTCGTCGTCTCGGTCAACAGCAAGGGCGAACTGCAGCTGCGCGCCTGGTCCTCGGACGGCACCTCGGCGACGCTGGTCTCCACCGGCACCCAGGTGAACCGCGGTGACGAACACGAGATCGAGGTACGGCTGGACGGCGGCAAGCTCTCGCTGTGGGTGGACGGGGTCCAGGAGGCGGAGACGGCCTTCTCCGGCACCTTCGCCAATTCCAGCTCGCAGGACCTGATCTTCGGCACCGGCAACAAGACCCGTGGCTTCAACGGCGATCTCGCCGGCTTCGAGATCGACCTCGACAGCGGCGGCTATCACCCGGGCTTCGACGCGGCGATGACCGACCGTTTCGCCACGCTCACCTCGAACGACCCGCTGTTCTGAGCCCGCCTGCCTCGGCCAGGAGCCGGGCGCCTTGCGGACGCAGGGCGCCGTCGGGGCCGACATAGCGGTAGAGCGTCGCCCGCGTGATGCCGAGCTCGGCGCAGAGCGCCGCCACCCCGGTGGCGCGGTCGGCCATGGCGGCCTGGGCGAGGCGCAGCTGGGCGGGGCTGAGCGCGAAAGCGCGCCCGCCGCGCCGCCCCCTGGCCCGGGCGGCGGCCAGCCCGGCCCGGGTGCGCTCGGCGATCAGGTCGCGCTCGAACTCGGCCAGCGCGGCGAAGACGGCGAGCACCATGCGCCCCGCCGGCGTGGTGGTGTCGAGCGCCGCGCCCTCGCCGGTCAGCACCTTCAGCCCCACCTCCCGGGCGGCCAGGTCGCGCACCAGGCCCACGAGATGGATCAGCGAGCGGCCGAGGCGGTCGAGCTTCCAGACCACCAGCACATCGCCGGGCCGTAGCGCCTTGAGACAGGCGGCAAGTCCGGGCCGGTCCTCGGCGGCGCCCGAGGCGTGGTCTTCCCAGATCGCATCCGGAGCCACGCCCGCCGCCAGGAGCGCGTCGCGCTGCAGGTCGGTGGCCTGCGAGCCATCGGCCTTGGACACCCGCGCATAGCCCATCAGCATGATCCGCTCCCCTTCCGGCCCCGTCTTGCAAACGAGGGTTTGCAAGACTCGCCGCCGGTGCGGCGCCTGCCCCCTGGCGAGAGTCATGAAACCCGCTGCACAATCATAGTTTCAAAATCCTCATTGTGAAGCAAACAAAACGGCGAACGACGACGGAGAACCCCCGCAGCTGATCTGGGTGGTCGGCAAGGCAGCGGGAGATGCCAAACCTGCCCCGGGCCTGTCCCCCGCGCCTCTTGAAAAGTAACCCAGTGGGTTAGATATCATCCTGATGCAGACGGTCGCGGAAAGCGGGGCGGGGCGCGGGTGATCTACTACTGCCCGGATGGGACAATGCCGCTCTACGCCCTTCTGGCCTACGCCAAGAACGAGAGGGACGACATGACTCCGGACGAAAGGCGGACGGTCGCGGCACTGGCTGCCGCATTGAAAGCAGCATGGAAGCAGAAGACATGAGCACGTTCGGCGAAGACCTGATCGCGGCCATGGGCGAGGCCTTGGCCCATGCGAGGGGCGGGGGCCCGGCAGTTCTGCACACACCCGTCGATCCGCGCGAGATCAGGACGCGGGCAAAGCTCACGCAGGCGCAGATGGCACCGCTGATGGGCATGAGCCTGTCGGGCTATCGGAAGTGGGAACAGGGCCAGCGGCGCGTCAGCGGCCCGGCGGCGGCGCTCCTGCGGGTGATCGAAAAGGAGCCGCAGGCGGTGCAGCGGGCCCTGGCCGGATAGCTCGTCACCCGGAATCGGACCCGTGGACGCCCCCGGGGATGCAGGGACAGAACATCCCGGGCAGTCGTCGGCCGCCAGACGCGCCCCGCCCCCGCCCCGGCCGCGCCATGCTCGCGCCACAGCGGGCTGCTAGCGGCAAAAGAGGGTTAATCCGCCGTTCACCGAGTTTCCGCCATGCCGCCCCGCCGTCTTGCCGCCGCCCTGCTCGCCCTGGTGCTTCTGGCACCGGCCGCCGGCGCCGAGACGCTGCTGGGCTCGTTCAGCCATTTCTACGGCTCGGCGCCCGGCCAGGTCGATCCCGGCGGGACGGATGCGCTCTTCCCGGGCTTTGTCCGCGTCTCCGACCAGAGCAGCGGGCGGTTCTACGACAGTTTCAACATCTCGACGATCTCGCACGAGACGATCGACCGGCTGGAACTGACGCTGACCTTCGCCAACGACCGTTCGCCGGATGCCTGCCTCTACAACATCTGCGTGCCGACCGAATACTGGTCGGTGCGGGTCTATGGCCCGGATGATGTCAGCACCGCTGACGATCTCCTCCTGCCGCTGACCGGATCGGCGCTCGCCATCGCCATGATCCCGGTGGACAGCCTCTTGCGCTTCGGCTTCGCGGAAGGGCCCTTCGGGGCGCAGGATTTCGATCTGGTGCAGGCCGATCTCGAGGTCTTCGGCGGCACGACGCCGGCGCCGCCGTCCGGTCTGCCTGAAACGCCCGCGCCGGTCCCGCTGCCGGCGGGCGGGGTGCTGCTGGCCGGCCTGCTCGCCGGCGTGGCGCTGCTGCGCCACCGGCGGGCCCGGATGTATTGACGGCGATGCCGGAACTCCCGGCCCGTCCGCACGGGCCGCGAGGACAGGCAGGACCGGATAGACGACCGGGCCGGCGGCGGCCGGTCACGCCAACCAGTTCTCCACCTTCAGGCCCGTCACGCGGCCGAATTCGCGCGTGTTCGCCGTGACCAGCACGGCCTTCAGGGCGCGGGCATGGGCGGCGATCAGAAGATCGTTCGGCCCGATGGATTGGCCGGCCGCCTCGAGATCCGCGCGAATGTCACCGTAGTCCATATCTGCGGGGACATCGAGCGCCAGCACCTGAACCGCATCGAGGATCGCGTCGATCTGCGCGCGGAGCCTTGGAGATCCTTTCTTCGCACAGCCGTAGCGCAGTTCGGCGGCCGTGATGATGCTGACGCAGATCGCCCCGGGTCCGACCGCAGCGATGCGCCCTGCGACGGGTCCCTGCGGATTGCGCGCCAGATCGGACAGGATGTTGGTGTCCAGCATGAAGCGCGCGGTCAAAGCGCGATGTCCGTCACGGGCAGCAGGGTGTCATCGATGTCGGGAAACTGATCTTCCGGCCCGAGCGGCCGGAGCGCCGCCAGAACCTCCAGGAGGCCCTTCCTGCGAACAGGCTCAAGGATCAGCCTCTCACCCTCGCGACGGATCAGCACCCGGTCGCCGGGCATTTCGAAATCCGCCGGGATCCGGACAGCCTGGCTTCTGTTGTTGCGAAACAGCTTGGCTTCCCGCAGCCCTGCGCTGTCATTCCGACTGGCCCGGGGCATGGCACTGTGCCCTCCAATGCATATACATCCTGCATATACACGAGCGGCAGGCGGATTTCCAGCGGGCACGCAAGCGCGATCACAGCCCACGCCGCCTGCGCAGCCAGCCGAGGAAGGCCGCGTCGGGCGAGATCAGCCGCGGGCGGCCGGAGCGGACCCAGACCTCCTGCCATTCGGCCATGAGCGCATAGATGTCCCAGCCCGGCATCGCCGCCCGGGCCGTCTCCACGGTGCGCGCCTTCAGGGGCGGGCCGGCCGCCGCCGCCTCCACCACCACCTCGCGGCGGATCACCCGCAGGATGTCGCCCGGCTCCTCGGCGAGCCGGTAGTCGGGCAGGGGATCGGCCGCCACCATGTCGCGGATCATCCGGCGGAAGACCCGCACCGGGCTGGCCGAGCCCGACTTCTTCCACAGGGTCGGGATCGAGATCCGCCAGTCGGGCTGGCGGCCGCAATGCTTGCGGGCCAGCTCATAGACGCGCCGTTCCAGCGGCTTCCTGAGCCGGAAATAGTCGCGGCTGAGCGTCAGCACCGCCTTGGAGAGAACCGCGCGATAGAGCCAGTCCGAAAGCGTGACCGAGACCTGCATCATCCGGCCCCCGCCCGGCCTGCCCTGGGGCGTGGTGCGCAGGATCTGCCAGCTCTCGATCAGGCCGAAGCCGGTGGTGACCTCCACCCCCCCGGTGACGAGATTGGTGGTGATCCGCGTGCCCGCCAGCCGCTCGAAGGCCTCGCGCAGGCGGGCATAGCCGTCGCCCGAGGTCTCGCGGCCGGTGGCCAGCATCAGGTCATGGGCGACCAGCCGGCAGCTGCGGCCGATCTCGCGCCCGGCGTTCAGCCCGGCCATCAGCTGGCTGATGCAATAGATCAGGATGTCCTTGTCGAAGAGCGTCGCCAGCCCCTTCACCGAGGGCGTCACCGTCACCCGCACCCCGTTATGGGCATAGTCGAGCACCCGCAGGTCCGGCCGCGTGGCCAGCGAGAAGAGCGGATGCTCCATCGAGCCCATGTCGTCCTTGGGCAGGGCGTCGAGAATGTCGCAGAGGAAGAAATCGCCCTCATGGCGGGCGGGCAGCCGCACTGCCGCCGGTACGGGTGTCCGCGCCCCGCGCCGCCTCGCCTGACCTGCCGCCGTGCCTGCCGCCATCCGCGCCCCTGCCCCGCCGCCGCCCCCCTGCCCCGGCTGACGCGGCGCTTCGTGGTTTCGGTGACGCCGCAAGCCTACGCGGCTTCGCCCCGCCGGTCGAGCGCGGCCCATCGCGGTCGGGGGATCGGAGTCGCCCGCTCGGGGGCACGGAATCGCCGCATCGGGGTTCCGGAGTCGCCCAGGCCGGTCAGGAGGTGGAAAAGCCCTTTGCAGTCAATCACCTGCGGAAAGCGTGCCCGGGCGTAACTATCCTGATAACACAGATATAACAGACCGGCGCTCTCCGGGCCTGTCCCCCGCCTGCCAGGGCGGCCCGGGTGGAGCACTTTGGATTTGCTGAGAAAAGCTCAGAAGACCGGCGCCATGTAGCGCTTCTGCTTTGATGTTGCGCCTTTTGTGGTATATTGGAGAAAACGCCGCACATGAGGGGACGGGATGCGCGAATCGCCCGCCGAGCTGCCGCCCTATCTGACCATAAGGCCGGAGGCGGCGCTGGCCGATCTTCCGCCACCGGTGGGCACCGCCGATCTGGCCGAGATCGCGGCGGCCTGCGCCCGGGGCCGGTCCGACCTGATGGCCCGCGGCCTCGATGCCGGGGGGGAGAAGCGGCTGAGGCTCTTCTCCACCTGGGAGATCACCCGATATCTGATCCCCGTGGCGCAAGGCCATTTCCGCCGTGTGCTGAAGCAGAATCCCGACCTGCCGCAGGGCCGCTCCGAGACCGAGGGCGGGGCCAAGTGGTTCTCGCTCGACGAGGTGCTGCGCCTGCGCGCCCATTTCGCCGCCGAGGGGGCGAAGTCCAAGTCCTATGCGCCCTACCGTCCGGCGGGCCTGCCGGCCAAGGTCGTCACCGTGGCGAATTTCAAGGGCGGCGTGGGCAAGACCTCGACCGCCGCGCATCTGGCCATGTCGGCCGCGCTCGACGGCTACCGGGTGCTGGTGGTCGATCTGGACAGCCAAGGCTCGATGACCTCGATCTTCGGCGCCAAGGTGGAGGACGAATGGGGCACGGTCTTTCCCCTTCTCGCCCGCCATTACGCCCGCCACCTGCAGGGCGAGAACCGCGCCCGCGCCGCCCGGGGCGAGGCGCCCCAGCCGCTCGATCCGGTGCTGTCGGAGGCGCTGAAGGCGAAGGCCGGGGATCTTGTCCGCCGCACCCACTGGCCCAACATCGACCTGATCGGGGCGCAGCTGAACCTCTACTGGGCCGAGTTCCAGATCCCGGTCTGGCGCATGGCGGCGCGCGGCTGGAAACTGTGGGACGCGCTTGGCGACGCGCTGGCCGAGGAAGGGCTTCTGGAGGGCTACGACCTCGTCTTCCTCGATACCCCGCCGGCGCTCGGCTATCTGTCGATCAACGGGCTGGCCGCCGCCGACATCCTCCTGGTGCCGACCGGCGCCTCCTTCCTGGAGTTCGATTCGACCGGGCGCTTCTTCGACATGCTGCATGCCACCTTCGCCTCGATCGAGGAGGGCGAGAACCTCGCCGCCCGCGCCCTCGGCCGGCCGGAGACCGCCTTTGCCTGGGATGCGGTGCAGGCGCTGGTCACCCGCTATGACGGGGCCCAGCAGGCGGAGATGGCGGCCCTGATGCAGGCCTTCCTCGGCCGCCGCCTGCTGCCCGAGCGCCAGGGCTTCACCGCGCTGATCGGCCAGGCCGGGGAACAGGTGGCCGGCCTCTACGAGGCCGATTACCGCGACTTCAACCGCGAGACCTATGCGCGGGGCCGCGAAACCTTCGATGCCACCTATGCCGCCTTCAAGCGCCTGCTGTACGGCGTCTGGAAGCGCGACGAACTGGCCCAGGCGGGCATGGCGTGATGCGCGCCGCCCCCCTCCCCCGCCCCGCAACGGAGGCCTGCCGATGGCCAAGCGCAAGCGCCTGACCCTGCCCGATCCCGCCGCCCCGGTGCCGGCCGGTGCCGAGGCCCGGACCTGGCTCACGCCGGGTTTCGGCGCCGCCCCGCCGATTGCCCAGGTCGCCGCCGATGGCGCGGCCACGGCGGCGCTGAAGGAAGTGTCCGAGACCCTGGCGGCGCTGCGGGCCGAGGGGCGGATGGTGCAGCGCCTGGCGCTCGACGCGGTCGAGCCCGGCCATCTCGCCCGCGACCGGCTGGGGATCGACGAGGAGGAGATGGCAGCGCTCATGGCCTCGATCCGCGCCCATGGCCAGCGCCTGCCGGTGGAGGTCACGGATCTGGGCGGCGGCCGCTACGGGCTGATTTCCGGCTGGCGGCGGCTGACGGCGCTGAAGCGCCTTCAGGCCGAGACCGGGGAGGCGCGCTTTGCCGGGGTTCTGGCGCTGGTGCGCCAGCCGGCCAATGCCGCCGAGGCCTATGTGGCGATGGTGGAGGAGAACGAGCTGCGCCTGGCGCTGTCGCATTACGAGCGCGCCCGGATCGTGGCGCAGAGCGTGGCGCGCGGGGTCTTCGCCAGCGAGAAGGCGGCGCTGGCGACGCTCTTCGCCGCCGGCAGCCGGGCGCGGCGGTCCAAGATCGGCTCTTTCGTGCCGCTGGTCGCGGCGCTGGACGGCGCCATCCGCCACCCTTCGGCGATCCCCGAGCGGCTGGGGCTGAAACTGGCCGCCGCGCTGGAGGCGGGCACGGCCTCCGCCGGGGGCCTGCGCGCGGCGCTGGCGGCGCTGCCGGCCGGGGCTGGCGCCGAGGCCGAGGCCGCCGCGCTGGAGGGGGTGCTGAAGGGCGATGACGTTTCGCGCGCGAAACATCCGCCCGGCCCGGCGACGCCCTCCCCTTCCTCCTCCGCCCCGGCTCCGGAGGAGCTGCGCCCCGGCCTGTTCATGGCGGTCGGCGGCGGCGCCTCACAGGCCGTCGTCACCCTCTCCGGCCCGGCGGTGACGCCGGAGTTCCGCGAGCGGCTGGCGGCCTTCCTGGTCAGCGGGCGCTGAACGGGCTTCGCAGACCCGGATCACGGCAGTTCACGGCCCGAACAGGCGTGGCAGGTCCCGCGCCCCATGCAGCACGCGCACAACCTGCACCGCGTCGCCCGTCTCCACGAAGAAGATCAGATAGCGCCCGTGGCGTGCCGCCCGCAGGCCCTCGTGCAACTCATCCCGTGCCGGAAAGCTGCGGGGCTGCGCCGCCACCGCGCGCATCCTGGCTTCGATCTCGGCCACGAAGGACGCAGCGCGACCCGGGTTGTCGAGGGCGATGAAGTCGCCGATCTCGATGAGGTCCGCCCGCGCCGCAGGCAGGATGACGAGCCGTGCCACGCTCAGGCCTTGGCTCCGTAGCGCGCCCGCAATTCGGCAAACACGTCTTCGGCCGGCAGGCCCGGCCCGCTTTCCAGGCCAACCCTGATCGCCGCCCGCAGGGCCTCGAGGTCGCGGCGCTCCGCGTCCCGGGCGCGGGTCCAGTCGCGCAGTGCCTCGCGGACCACCTCGCTGGTCGAGGCATATTCGCCGCCCTCCACCGTCCGGCGCAGGGTCTCGGCCATCTCCGTGGGCATGGTGATGGTCAGGCGTTCGACCGAGGGCAATGGGGTTCTCCTTCTGTGACGGGCATACTTTATCATACTTGAGATGCGAGCGTGAACCCTCTCCGGCCCGGCGGTGACGCCCGGGTTCCGCGAGCGGCTGGCGGCCTTCCTGGCCAGCGGGCGCTGAACGTTTCGCCGCGAAATGCGGCGCCGGAAACGTTTCGCGCGCGAAACATCGCCCCCTGCCCCTGTGGCGGCAATCCGCTGTCCGCCCCCGGCGGCGGGGCGCAGCTGCCCGCCGGGGCTTGCCTTTCGCCGCCCCGGCGGGCTTGGTGAGGGCAGCCCCGAGGCTCCCTCCCCAGCCGAGACCGCATGCGCCGCCCCCTGCCCGACGACCGACGCCAGCGCCGCGTGCTGATCCTGGTCGAGAACCTGCCGCTGCCGCTCGACCGCCGCGTCTGGCTGGAGGCCACGACGCTGACGCAGGGTGGCTATGAGGTCAGCGTCATCTGCCCCACGGGGCGCGGCTGGACCAAGCCGTACGAGGTGATCGAGGGCGTCCATATCTGGCGCTATCCCGAACCGCCCGAGGCCCATTCCGGGGCGCTGGCCTATGGCCGCGAATGGGGCCTGGCGCTGTGGCACATGGCGCGGCTGTCGTTCCGGGTGCGGCGGATGCGCGGCTTCGACGTGATCCAGGGCTGCAACCCGCCGGATCTGCTGTGGCTCATCGCGCTCCTGTGGCGGCCCATGGGCGTGCGCTATCTCTTCGACCACCACGATGTCTGCCCCGAGCTGTTCGAGGCCAAGTTCGGCCGGCGCGGCCTCCTTTACGGCGCCATGCGGCTCTTCGAGCGGCTGACCTTCGCCCTGGCCTCGGTGTCGATGGCGACCAACGAAAGCTTCCGCCGCATCGCCATCGCCCGGGGGAAGATGGCAGCGGAGGATGTCTTCGTGGTGCGCTCGGCGCCGAAGGTGGAGAGCTTCCTGCCCGGGCCGGGCCGGCAGGACTGGCGCAAGGGCGCGGGCACGGTGATGGGCTATGTCGGCGTCATCGGCCAGCAGGAGGGGATGGACCTCCTCGTCGCCGCCGCCGCCCATCTGGTGCGCGCCCTCGGCACCGCCGATGCGCGGCTGGCGGATGTGCATTTCCTCATCGTCGGCTTCGGCCCGCATCTGGAGACGGTGAAGGCCGATGTCGCCGCCCATGGGCTCGACCATCATTTCACCTTCACCGGCCCGCTCTACGGCGAGGATCTGCTGGGCGCGCTGAACGCCATCGACATCGGCGTGGCGCCGGATCCGAAGAACGCGATGAACGACATCTCCACCATGAACAAGATCATGGAATACATGACGCTGGAGAAGCCCACGGTGCTCTTCGACCTGACCGAGGGCCGGGCCTCGGCGGGGGAGGCGGCGCTTTATGCCCTGCCCAACGACCCGCAGGATTTCGCAGCGAAACTCGCCGAGCTGATCGTCGATCCGGCGCGGCGCGACGAGATGGGCCGGCTCGGCCGGGCGCGGGTGCTGGAGCAGCTCAGCTGGGCGCATTCGGTGCCGCAGCTGCTGGCCGCCTATGACCGGCTCTTCTCCCGCATGGGCCGCCCGCCGCTGCCGCCGCCTCCGGGGGCGTGACGCCCGGGCCACAGGGTGGGCGCGGGGCGGTCGCGGCCCCGCAAAGGCCGGAGCCTTTCCTTCAAATCGTCACGATCGGGGCGCAGGAGGCCCGGGATTGCCCTTTGGTCCAGGTCCCTGTCCGATGTTCCGTGCGCTTTGCCTTCTCTCCGCCCTCGTACTCGCAGCCCCCGCCGGGGCCGCGACGATCAAGCTTTACGACGGCGTGCACGGCACCGTGACCCCGCTGGTCTCGGTGAACCCGGGGGTCTATGGCGTCGAGGTGCGCGGCGGCACGTCCGGCGCGGCGGCCAACGGCTGGGAACTGGGTGTCGGCACCCAGACCACGAAGCCCAACACGCCCGCCACCTATGCCACGGGCCAGATCTCCTGGCCGACCACGACGGCGGCGCTGGCCTATACGCTCAGCTGGTCCGCCGGCCAGGTGACGATGACCATCGGCACCACCACGGTGAGCTGGAACGCCGCCTGGCAGACCGGCAATGCGGTGACGGTCAGCATGAAGGGCAGCGGCACCTTCCTTTCCATCACCTCGATCGACGGGATTGCGGTGAACTGGATGCAGACCCAGGGTTCGGGGGCGGCCTCGAGCTTCACCTTCTACGGGGAAGCCCTCAAGGACGGCTGGATGATGAGCGGCATGGTCAAGATGTCGCACGGCAACGGCCGTGGCGTGGACATCACCAGTGCCGAATATGTGCCGGTGCCCGCAGCGCTGCCGCTGATGGCGCTGGGGCTCGGCGCGCTCGCCCTCGCCGGACGCCGCCGCCGCCGGGCCTGATCCCCGCCGCCGGCCGGTCAGTCCGGCCGGCGCAGCAGCGCGGCAGCCGCCGCCCCGGCGAGAAATCCGCCCAGATGCGTCTCCCAGGCGATGCCGGCCGTCGAGGTCGCGTACATCGCCAGATTGGCGAGGACGAGCAGCAGGCCGAGGCCCGCCGCCCGCAGAAGCCGCCGGGGCAGGGACGGGCCTGACGGAAGGCGGCGGCGGGCGGTATCGGCCCACCACCAGGCCCCGACCAGGCCGAAGACCGCGCCCGAAGCCCCGATCATCGGCGCCGGCGAGGCGGCCAGCAGGCCGAAGGCCAGCCCGCCGCCCAGCACCCCCGCGACCCAGACGGCGAGGATCCGTGAACCTGCCCGGAGCATCTCCGGCAGCGCCTGACCCATCACCCAGAGCCCGGCGAGATTGCCGGCGAAATGCCCCGGCCCGGCGTGCAGGAAGCTGTAGCTGAGGATCATCGCCCAGGGCTGGGCGGGATAGTTCGGCACCCAGCCATGCCAGAGCCCGGCCCAGAACCCCCCGTATTGCCAGGCGGTCTGGCGCCAGGCGCGGCTGCCCCAGAGACCGAGATCGGCCCCCAGCAGCACGGCCTCCGGCACGAGCAGAACCAGCGTCAGCACGACAAGCGGCCAGCGCGGGGCAGGGAGGGGCTGGGACAGGGGGACGGACATGTCCGGACCTTGGCCCGGGGACGGTGCCGCAGCAAGGGCGGGACGAATCACATCGCACGGAAAAGGCGTCGGTTTCTCCGGTGGCACCAATCACCGGGCACCGGTTCCCGGGCGCGTGGCGGGGCCATACTTCCGGTTGTGCGGCGCCGGAAAGTGACCGGACATTTACAACCTGTAGTTGTAAATGCAGCAGGCTTCGCCCTTCCCTTTGCATGTGCCCGGGAAAGAAGGCAAAAACGTGGCGGAAGTTTGTCTCAAATCGCCTCCGCCCGGTGGTCTGCCCATTTTATGGGTCCCGGTTCCTAGGCACCAGTGAAAGGGTCGTAGCCCATGCGCCAGATTCTCCTTGCCGCTGCTCTCGCTCTCGGCCTGCCGTTCGCGGCGCAGGCGGCCACATTCACGTTGGATTTTGGCGCTAACAGCATCTCTTCCAACACGCCGGCGACGGGTGCGTCTGCGTCAATCGACTGGACCTTTGCCGACTCGGCCGGCGACATTTTGGTGACCCTCAATATCACCAACACGACCGGCCAGACGATCTTTGGCAGTGGGGCTACATCGAGCGTGCTTACTGCGTTCGGCTTCGACCTCCTCTCTGGCTATTCCTATATCGTCGGATCGTTCGTTGGGGGAACGTACCTCGACACGCTTATCCTGGGCGCGGACGCTCAGCCGTTCGACACGCTGGACTTTGCCGCAGCTGACAACAGCAATTACAATGGCGGCAATGCCAACGGGGCGCTCCCGGAACCCTTCTCGGACACTGTGTCCTTCAAGCTCGACAGCACCCAAAATGCGGCGCAAGCCTTCGCAGCGTTCCTCGCGGGTTTTAACCAGAACGGCCTCGACGCTGCGGTCAGGTTCCAGCAGGTGACAGGTCCCAATGACTATAATGGCGCTGAAAGCGACAAGCTGCTCTATGTGCCGCCGGTCCCGCTTCCTGCTGCCGGCTGGATGCTGATCGCCGGGCTTGGCGGTCTCGCGGTCGCCGGCCGCCGCCGCGCGACCTAAACTCCGGTCGCGGTCCCGCGTGGGGCCGCACCTCCTGCCACGGAATTGCCGCAATCTGCGGTGTAGCCCGTGCGTCCTGATCCTCGCGGGCGGGTCACATACGAATCGGACCAAAGGCCGTGCTGACAGCACGGCCTTTGGCGTTTCCGGCAGGGCCGGAATGGCGGGTGCTTCGGCGCCGGCGTTGCGCGGGCGGAAACCCTGACACAACCCATAGTTGTGTTTCTGGGGCAGGCTTCCGTGACGCCTTTGCAAGTCCTGCGAAACTTGGCAAAAAGAAGGCAGAAATCTGTCCTCTTCCGCGCCGATCCCGCTTATCCTGCTTTCCGGCCCCAAGGCTTTCCGTCGCCGTAACCAGTGTCAGACATGCCGATGCACCCCCTTCTGTCGTTCTCTGGTATCGCCCTCGCCGCCGCCCTCTGGGCGGGTGCGGCCGGCGCCGTCACGGTCGAGATTCCCGGCGCGGCCGACGCCCCGCGCGGGCCTGCCGTGGCGCAGCGCTTCCTGCCCTCGGGCGCCTCGCTGGTCACCGACGAGAGCGCGACCTCCTGTCTGGTCAGCCGCAAGATCGAGATCTCGCAGTCGTCCTATGTGAACCCGGACGGCTCCTCGGCGCCCTTCGACATCATCGTGCGCAGCCCGGCGACCACCATCCAGGCCCTCGCCGCCACGGCCGAGGCGCCGACCGATTTCCGCATCCAGCTCAAGTACTCGCCCGAGCCTGGCACGCCGATCTGGCTGACCATGGGCGGGACCCGCCTTGACGTCTCCGGGGCGATCGAAGCCTCGACCGACAGCCTGCACCTGACCGGCGATGCCGCCCGCCAGCTCGAGGCCGCCTATGCCGCCGGCCAGACGGTGACGCTGGCCGCCGTTTCGGAGGCCACCGGCCGCACCGTGACCGACGCGCTGCCCGAGCCCGGGCTCGCGGCGCTGAAGGACTGCCGCGCCGTTCTCGCCGCAGGCGAGGAGGACGGCGGCATCCCGATGCCCTTCGTCACCGTCGATTTCTCCGCCAAGCCCTCGGCCGAGACGCTCGCCACGCCGGAAGACATGAAGGCCTGCGCGATGACGCCGACGGATCTGCCGGTGCATCTGGGGGTGCTGAAGGCCACCACCGGCGTGATCGCCCAGACGCAGAAGGTCTTCGTCGCCTTCGATCCCTCGGGCCGGCCGATGCGGGTCTATGTCCCGGGCATCGTCGATGCCGGGCTCGACCTCACCGGCATGGGCGAGGCGCGGGTCAGCATCGCCGCCGATTCCAACGTGCCGGGGGCCGAGAACGACGTGAAGGGCTGCCTCGGCGCCGCCTCGATGGAAGTGTGCAACTACGCCACCGACAAGGATGGCGGCTGGTCGATCCGCCCCTGCGGCATGCTGCCGGGCGCGCTGGCGGC